>JANQKU010000254.1 GCA_028280955.1 Opitutaceae bacterium | reverse complement strand
CCATAAAGTCTTTCAAGCCTGATTTTTGTATTTTGAAGCCCAATACCATTTTCCTCAGTCTCCTCGGCCAGCATTCCCAATCCATTATCCTTTACACTTAAATAAAGACTGTCTTCTTCTCTCTTTGCACTAATGGTCACTTCACCTCCAGTCACTAAATCATCCACTCCATGCTTCAGAGCATTTTCAACCAGAGGCTGTAAAAGAAGATAAGGTATTTCTGCATTCATTAATTCAGGATTTACGTTCATATGAATCTCGAGCCGTTCACTAAAACGCTCTTTTTGAATACTGAGATATAGATCCAACACATCCATTTCTTCTTTAAGTGAAGTCAACTGTTGATTTGTCTTATCCAGAGTGAGCCTCAGTAAATCACTCAGGCGCGTCAACATGTTCATAGCAGCATCTGTTTTACCATGTAACATGAGTGAAATGATTGAATGGTGGGTATTAAACAGAAAATGAGGGTGCAATTGCATCTTCAAAGCGTGCAATTGGGATTGCGCTAACTTTGCTTCCAATTGTGAAGAGGCCAGTTCGCTGGCTCTATATTTCCCGTAATAATCATAGGCAGTTGTGGCAGATAATATCATCCAATAGACAAATAAGCTGACGGGAAGCCGCCGAATGAGAATGACTAGAAGAACCACCGAAACATTAACATCACATCCACGTATTACCGCCCATAGATAGATTAATCCATATTCAACCATTCCATGCATCAACGCAATCACCACCCCCAAGAGCAGATGCCTAAAGAGACTCTGCTTGAACAATCCTTTTTTAAAAGGGAAACAACGAGCCCAACGAATAACTAAAAAAGTTAGTCCCAACCAGGCGATCCAAGGAAAAGCAGAAGAAATAACCCCACTAGCAGTCCATTCTTTTCCCTTTAAAACAAAAGGGAGATAATACGAAAAAACGATGACTAGTAGAAAAAAAGACAGCCAAAAGGCAATGATTGCCAAGCGAATGGACCAGCTAATTTTCGGGATTTGACTAAGTGTCTTCACAGATAATTTTTCACCGAAAAAGAATTACATAAAACAATGTCTGAACTTGATCTACCCTAGCAGAATAACCCCACCCTTGGGTTCCATTATTATTTAAATAGTGGTAAAATAAGTATAAACCGTTTCATATCTATGATAAAATGTTTTCTGCCTCTTCATTCTAGAAATGCCGTCTTCACATTCGACTCGTTTTTTAAATATTGTAAACATTAGGCGACTAGGCCGCCAGTAAAACCACCTCTCTCTTCCCTCTCTCAATCAGTTGAATCTCTTACGCATTTCGAACAACTCACTGAATAGGCCAACATCATGAGCCGGATCATCCATTCTTCCTTGGGGGATCAAAACCTCAAGGGGGTCATTTTTTAGAATTAATCATATCACAAATCACAACTTATTTTAGCCAGGATTCATCTATGTCCTTCACCTAAGAACTGCTTCATCTTATCAATAATCTGATCCTCCCATCCGCCAATTTCCGATGCAGGAATTCGATCTCTAGTCTGCATGCTATCGAATACTCTTCGAATACCCTCCTCCAGTGAAATCCATGGTTTGAATTCGGGTACATCTCGAAACAATTTTTCAGCACTATAGTAGCAGTTATGCGCAAAAATTTCTCGGCATACCCCATTCTCCGGCACCCCTAGAACATCCAAATCTTTACAGTTCACACCGATCATCTCAACCGTTCTCCCTAGAACTTTCATCGCAGTTTCATGGTAACGCTTCCAGTCGGTATAGCCTCTATTTACCAAATTATAAACTTGGCCCATGCACTTTGCTCGTCCCAACATATGAGCAAAAGCCAGAGCTGCATCATCCACATGCATAAACTGATGAATCGCATAGCCATCGCCACATATCAAAATAGGTCGACCTTCCAACACCCGGTTTAACCAACTGAAATCCCAAGCTACCTGACGAAGTAGTCCAATCTTCGGGCCATAAGTCGTCGAAGGTTTGACAATCGTCACAGGAAAATCTTCCCCCTCATACGCTTTCATAAAAACTTCGTCTGCCACTATCTTATTACGCCCATAGTCCGTAATTGGCCGAAGAGGCTGATCTTCCGTCACCGGCAAAATATCATAATCGACACCATACGTACAAACCGTTGAAACCTGAATGAAATGAGAGACGCCTTTAAAGGCTTTTATATCACTGAGCGCATCTTCCCTCTTAAAACAGATCATATCAATAGCGGCATCAAAGCTTTCCTCTTGCATGGTTCGTTCGAAACTCTCGCGATCATTACGATCTCCCAATATAACTCTGGCGCCTTCAGGAAGAGAACCCGATTTCCCTCGATTAAAACAAGTCACTTCATGTCCTTGCTCTAATAAGATCCTGACAATGCTTTCGCTGATATTACCAGTGCCACCGACAATACATACTCTCATGCCTAAGTCCTATGTGATAATTTGACTAACGATTCAATCTAATTGCCACCAAGTTACTCCAAATCACCATCCTTCTTTTATGGAACTATTTTCTATAAAAATATCGTAATGATATTTTATATATTAAAATGTACCGAATAGCAGTCGCTTCACCATACTGAGGACCTCATCTGTTGCCAACTCAATATTCCAATAAGATTCAATCACTGCCTTATTGATTGCTCTAATCTGTCAATTTATTTTGGGCGCCCTCTTTCTGCAACCAAAACAAAATGAGTGTCTATTTCCAAAATTTTCCTAATATAGAACCTAAAAAACCAGTCGATTTATTCTGGGAAACATTTTTTTCCAAACCTTCATAAATAACTTCTCTTTTGATTTTATCAGGATCAACACAACCAGTCGAAGACATCTTACGAGCATAAGCCCACCCTCTTTTTTCCATAAACTGGTCATATGAAGGATGTGATTTCACAAGTAATTCATACACTTTTCGAATTTGAGGGGTTTTCCGTTGTTCCTTCTGCATCCTCTTTACAAAAGAACGCTTTCTCAGTGATGAACTTTTTTCATACGTCCAATCCAAATCATCAAAAATGATCATCCCGTCAACTTTCAATAATCTATCGACAAGAAAAAAAGCAAACCCATCGGTAAACCAATTATGAGCACCATCAATATAGCAAAAATCAAATCGAGGAAACGGGTCTTCTTCTAACATTTTCATCATTCGCCAGAGATATGAATCAGGTTCATAAAATACTGTGACATACTTCGCTAAACCAAGATCAGTTAACAAAGTATCAATATTGGGCTCATTATTTTGAACATTAATCCTATCAATCGTTGTAATACTCCCTCCTCCTAATTCATCAAGCGCACCTGCCATATAACAAGTTGAAACACCGTGTTTAAACCCGAGCTCCAATATATTCTGAAACCGATTTTCTAAAATAACATTGGTCATCTCCTCAGCTTGATCAAAGCTCATATGTGGAATGCCATCTACTTTTTCCCTAACTTTGTCTATATTCATTTACCCTCCTCTCATTAAAAGATTCAAAACCTCACTAAGGTTTAGATTTTATTGATACGTCTCCCTCCTTTAACTGAAAAATCTTCTTCAGTTGAGGTAATAAGTCAAGGCATACTATAATACCTTAAGTAGATTGGAATAGAAACTCACCCTATTCCTTCAAGTAAGCTACAAAAAGATTGTTTGTTTGTCACTTTCATCGTGGTTATCTTAACATCTATTCTTAAACAAGATTAGAGTTATTCATTAATCACTAGTTTGTTGAACAGGCAGAATAGATGCTTTCCTCCTAAGCCAAGTATCTATCATCCTCAGGTATTCCCTTGAAGCAAGGTCAAGAGAGTTCAATTCTTCACGAGCAAACCAGTGCATATCAGAATGTTCCTTACTACAATTTCTAAGATTCGAACCATTCCATTCTGTAACAAAATAGATATAGTGATGAGCTATTCCGTATTTTTCTGGGTTCGGTTCATCAAATACGCCAAAAAGTTCGAATTGAGTAGGAATAACTCCCAATTCTTCTTCGAATTCCCTGCTCAAAGTCTCTTCAGGGCTTTCACCATCTTCGGCATGTCCACCAAAAATATCCCAAAATGATGGATACATTTTGTTTTCACTAGACCTTTGCCCAAATAAGAACCGATTGGATTCAACTAAGAAACCACCCGCACAAGTTCTGATATTCTTACGACATTCCGTCATCAATCGCCCAGTTTACTCAGGAGTATTTCTCTTGGTGATTATCTCAGCCAATGGAGCAATTTTTATCTCCTGATCCACAATCAAGAGCTTACTCCAAATCCAATTATGGTGTTCTATGATTTTCTCCGCACTGAGATGAGGCCGGTCAGTCGTCGTATGACAATCTGATGGGACGATCACAGAAAAATCTCTACTCAAAGCTGACCGAACAGTGGTATCCACGCAAAAATCTGTGGCACACCCTGTGATAATTAGTTGCCGTACCCCAATGTCCTTTAGAGTGGATTCTAGAGATGTCCGATAAAATGAATCGCAAATCGTTTTCCTTATAACCAGATCATCTTCATCTTTCGTCAATTCATCCAATATTTCCCAACCTTTTGAAAAAGGGTTATGTCTACTTTCCTCGCTCCCATCGTGTTGGATAAAAATAACCTTGCCTCCATTTTTACGCACCCATTTGGAAAGACGATTTATTCTAACGATCGTACCTTCGGCATCATATCGCACGGTCTGATCAAAGGACGCCTTTTGCATATCGATAATGACTAAGCTATTCATATCCTCTCACTGAATCCTTTTGACCCAATCCCTTCAAAAACCAATACCTGATTAGCTCATTTCTCATTTCATCAATGTCACTCATGTTTTTTTGGTGCCATCGAGTTCTTCGAGTCTCTCAACTCTTCTTCTAAAACAATATCCATTTTCTGATTAAACGTGACAAAGCCATAGCGTGTGAAGAATTTCTGAGCCTTGTGATTAAAACTCCAAACATCGAGTTCGATTCGTTTTAGCCCACGTTTTTTTGCCTCTGCCATTAGTGCCTTCATTAAACCATCCCCAAGTCCCTGTTTTTGATGATCAGGTTTAACGACAATATGGTGGAGCATGAAGTAGTGAAGCTCAGGCCTAACCCATGATTCCTCTTTTTTCACTTCTTGCGCGTAAAGGTAACCAACAATTGAGCCAGATTGTTCAACCATCAACACGTACGATCTAGGATCTGCAATGACCTCTTCAAACCAAGTAGCAAAACCATTGCTATCAGACGGCTCTTTTATCAGTGTTGGCACATGTTCCGCATGTAGCTTCTGCACAATCACATTGAGCTCCCATATACTCAGAATATCTGACTGAACTGCTGCTCGAATCACTTCGTTTACCCAATCCTTTTCATTCGTCATGTCTTGTAGAACAGTCCACTACCAAATTTACGACTTCTTTACCGTTTAACGCCATTTTCAAGACCAAGTATACCATCAAAAAGCATTTTATTTGTCAATTGACGATAGGAGTTCTCAAGACAGAGAGACTTTGCCACACCACCCGTACTTTTGTTAATACCTCAGATTTTTAGAGCACGACTCATTTAAACAAGAGACTATCCTTACATCGCAGATAGATACTGAATAATTCAAATCTGACTTTGACCGCAACCGATTATGTTCTTCTGCCAGCGTTGTTTCCTGGCGATGATCTTATCGACCTTCCCGCTATGTTCGATCGGTTCGAAGCGGAGCTTGAAACCCGCAAGCATGACGATCCAATGGAATATAGTAAATTCGAGACAAAGCCCACCACCTTTCCTTTGGCAGAAGAAACTGCCGCGCAAGATCTAATTGCCCATCCTGGACTACATCAAGGAACAGAAGCAGCTGAAGATACCAGCTATCGCGCTATGTTTCGGACGGAGCGTTGGGATTGCCGCACAGGTAGTGAGTGGTAAATAGCAGAGAGATACTCCACCACTATTCATCAACTCGTCTTTCAAGTAAAAAACTAAAACAAACCGGTTATTTTACCATCTTCCCCAAGGTCAATTGCATTAGCTGCTGGAACCTTGGGCAAGCCGGGCATCGTCATAATATCTCCACAGATCATCACGACAAATTCAGCACCAGCAGATAGTCGAACCTCACGAATGTGTATGATATGGCCTGTAGGTGCTCCCAATAATTTTGCGTCAGATGAAAACGAATACTGCGTCTTTGCCACACAAATGGGAAAATGGCCAAATCCATCCTTCTGCAGTTTCTCAATTTTCTTCCGAACCTTTGCATCGGCTGAAATACCTTCTGCCCGATAAATCTTACGAGCAACTGTTTCCATCTTTTCCCAAAGAGTCGCCTCATCCTTATAGGCTACATGGAAATTATTCTCATCATTTTCAATACAATCGACAACAGCCTGAGCAAGAACTTCTGCTCCCTTACCACCATTTGCCCAATGAGAAGACTCTGCAACCGGGACATTCTTCTCTTCTAACACAGTGCGCACCAAATCAATTTCCGCATCCGTATCAAAGGTGAATTGATTAATTCCGACCACACACGGAAGACCAAAATGATCTTTCAGATTGCTGACATGTCTCTCAAGATTTGCCAAGCCTCTTTCAAGTGCTTGTAAATCCTCTTCCTTCAAAGAATTCAATTCAGCGCCTCCATGGTATTTCAATGCACGAATCGTCGCAACCAACACAACAGCATCCGGCTTCAGTCCGGTCTTTCGACATTTAATATCCAGAAATTTCTCTGCTCCCAAATCAGCGCCAAACCCGGCTTCCGTAACGACATAATCCGCCAACTTCAGACCTGCCTTTGTCGCCAAAACAGTATTACAGCCATGTGCAATATTGGCAAATGGGCCACCATGAATAAGAGCCGGATTTCCTTCAAGCGTTTGAACCAGATTAGGTTTAAAGGCATCTTTAAGCAACACCGTCATAGCGCCGTGTACTTTTAAATCACGTGCTGTAATGGCCTTCCGAGATCTTGAATATCCAATAATGATATTGCCCAATCGTTCTTTCAACTCATCCAACGAAGTGGCTAAGCAAAAAATCGCCATCACCTCGGAAGCAACGACAATATCAAATCCATCTGTCCTGGGATAACCATTACTCAATCCTCCTAGACCGACCGTAATTTCACGCAAAGCACGGTCATTCATATCGACTACCCGTTTCCATGAAACCCGTCTTGGATCAATATCCAACTGATTCCCATGGAACATATGATTATCAATAGCGGCGGATAGGAGATTATTAGCCAATGCAATGGCATGAAAATCACCCGTAAAGTGAAGGTTTATATCCTCCATCGGCACAACCTGAGCATAACCACCTCCTGCCGCACCGCCCTTCATCCCAAAACAAGGGCCAAGCGAAGGTTCTCTCAAACAAGCCATCGCCTTCTTTCCGATTCGGTTCAGACCATCCGTAAGACCTACACTTGTTGTGGTCTTTCCTTCTCCTGCGGGAGTGGGACTAATCGCCGTCACCAGAATCAACTTACCATCTGGTCGATCCTTAAGCGATTCGAGAAAATCCATCGACACTTTCGCTTTGTAATGACCAAAAGGCTCCAGATGATCATCCGAAATCCCCAGTTTTTCCTGAGCTATTTCGACTATTTTACGAGGGCTATATTGTTGGGCAATTTCTATATCAGTCATCGTTTTCATTGAGTAGTGTCTTTCGAATCGTAAGGTTATGTAAAAATCTTTGGTTCAAATGGACAATTGGTTAGGTTCTAGCAATTCCCCTGAAAATTGACTGTGCATACTTTGCTGAACGTTGAGCATATTCGAACGGGAAGCCAAATCGTGAACATAGCAAAGAAAAGTACGCGGATACATAAAAGTAACAAGGGATATCATGGAATGATTAAGAACGCTGCTTTTTTCAGAACTCAGGGCAATAAGAATTAATCAAAGCAACAAAAAATTTCCACAGAAAGCTTTTTCATACCTATCTAATTTCTCTGTTGGCCCATTCCCCCGGGGGTACTCCAAATCGTCGGCGAAACAAACGATAAAAATGAGAAAGATCATTATAACCACAGGAAAAAGCCACGCCAATGATTGTGTGAGTCTTTTTTTCCAGTAAACGGGCTGCATGCATGAGTCGGAGCTCCGTCAATCTCTCCAAAAAAGTCGAACCCACCACCGTCTTAAAAAGTTGGCTGAAATGCCTCCGGGAAAGACCTGTGCGAACACTCGCTCTACTCACATCCCAGTCTTCAAAGAAAGACTCCTCTAGTTCTTTCACTAATGCTTCAACTCTCTGAATTGCATTACGAGACGGCGCTTCTTTTAAAGCCCTGGCCAGTCGCACCAGCATCCTTTCGGTTTCCGATCGAATTAAAACCGGGCTCCCTATCCTTGGATTGAGCTGCTCTACCATAGCTCTTCGCCAAGTATATTCAAAATGTCGCCGACCCGCTCCTGTTAAAGGCATCGATTGCCTCGCTTCCTTGTCCAAGGTTTCCCAAACAGTAAATAACTCAGGAAAATCTTCCATGAAAGCTTTAGAACAACAAAGCAAAAGGATAGTCGATGGAAGCAAATCAGAGATCACATGGCCGATTCCACTACAAATTGTTAGAATAGATCCTTTTTCAACTATGATATCTCTATCGATACCATCAGCTCGATAATTCACACAGCCACTCTGCACATAGAGCAATTTATGAAAAGGATCTCGCCGTTTTTGCATATGAAAACCCACTTCGTGCACACTTTCAGCGAAAACAACTCCAACAGCAGGAATAGAAACCTCAACAGGTCGAGTCACTTTGGAGATAACTACAGGTTTTTTTTCCATATATCGCCTAATCTGCAAATACAAGAGAGCCTAATAAACCAAGCATTTCAAGACCATAAAAAGCTATGATTAGGAAGATACATCTGAATACCCCCATCAGGATCGTAAACTTATAAAGCCTCACTCCTATGCCAACACCTCCGCATCCCACTGCTACACGATCAGAAATCGAGTCCATCTTACGTTTTGAAAGCACCCGATCCATTCCCGTTTTCATGCCAGCTATTTATGAGCATAAGGGCCATTTCATCAACGAAACACCCTCTCAGATTTCTCGTGATGCTCAATTGCTGGCTCGGGCAGCTCTTAAGGAATATGAAGAAATCGGCCCAGATGCTTTGACCATCGGAGTCGATGTCTATAATCTAGAAGCAGAAGCGGCTGGTTGCGAAGTAACCTATTACGAAGGAGACGATACCAGCATCCCTGGCATTAAACCAGGTAACCACGTCATTAAACTGGGCCAAGACCTCAGTAATCATCCAGTCCCTAATCCTCTTAAGGATGGCAGAATGCCGGTTAATATCGAAGCTGCCCGTATCGTTCGCAAAGAAATCGGAGATGATTACTGGATTCGTGGCGCCATCTCAGGACCTTTCTCTCTCGCCATCAGCCTACTCGGCGCCGAAGACCTTTTCATCTCCTGTCTCGATGATCCCGAATTCGTCGATGGACTAATGGCTTATTCATCCAAAATCATTAAAGAATTCGCCAAAGGTTATATTGATGTAGGTGCCGAGTTGATCATCTTCGATTCACAGGCATCTCCAGAACTGCTTTCACCTGCCATGTATGAGGAAATTGTCCTTCCCGTCATGCAGGACCTTATCACTCACTTCAAATCACAAGGCGTCAATGATGTGCCTTTGATTATCGGAGGAAACACAACCCCCATCATCGATACGCTTATCGAAACTGGAGCCAACAACCTTCTTTGCGATTTCACCGGAGATTGGGACGAATGGTCAGCAGCCACGGGAAGCGCTAAAAGAGCCATCCGACGGAATATAGCTCCAAGACTTATCGAAACTGGATCTCTCGATGAAATCTACGCCGTCGCTAAACAGGATATCGACAACGCCAAAGGCTATCCTGGCTTCATCATGGGAACAGCTGTTATTCCTTATGGAACAAAAACAGAAAACATTCTCGCAATTAAACAAGCTTGTCTTGATGCGGGTGCCTAAAAAAATTTCGTAAATATAGCACTAACTCTATCATATCCATCATCTAAAACGAATCATGCCTGACTACGCTCAACTTAACCAATTTCTCTACGAAGGAAAATCCAAAGATGTTCAACGTCTTACCCAAGAATACATTGATGAAGGTCTTCCCGTTGATGAAATACTGAACGAAGGTCTCATCGCGGGAATGAGCGTTGTCGGAGAAGACTTCAAATACAATATCCTTTACGTTCCCGAAGTTCTTATTGCCGCTAGGGCCATGAAAGCCGGTCTGGCCATCATCAAACCACTTCTCACAGCAAGAGCGGATGATACGTCCAGCTCAGGAACAGTCGTTATGGGAACAGTCAAAGGCGACCTCCACGATATCGGTAAAAATCTGGTCTGTATGATGGCCGAAGGAGCGGGCTTCACTATCATCGATATTGGCGTCGATCAACCATACGAAAATTTCATTGCGACTGCCCAGGAACATAACGCCGACATCGTTGGAATGAGTGCACTCCTCACGACAACCATGCCTTATATGAAAAAAGTAGTTGATGAATTCGACAACGCAGGACTGAGCGACACCAAAATAGCCGTCGGAGGCGCACCTGTCAGTGAAATGTATGCTGATGAAGTCGGTGCTGATGGATACGGCGCCGATGCCCCCAGTTCTGTAGAGCTTTTTCATAAGCTCTGTGCTTCAGCTTGAGCTTGACCAATTTTTTATCCCCCTCTTCTCCCTGTAAAATGGAGGCTCAATTTTAATCCTACATACGATGCCATCGCTCGAAGAAAAACTAAGTCACCCAGACGCATTTCTCATAGGAGTGGAGCTTGTCTCCACTCGTGGGACGACAGCTGATTTAAGCGCTGTCAAAGCGATGAAGTTCGGTAGTGATCTAGCACAAAGTGAAAGAATCGATTGGGTTTCCATCACCGACAATGCCGGAGGAAACCCAATGCTGGCGCCTGCTTCCCTGGGCAAACCGATCATGGATGCCGGCAAAGAAGTTGTCATTCACCTCTCCTGCAAAGATTTCAACCGCAATAGTATTGAAAGCCAAGCCTGGCAACTTGCCAGCGAAGGATTCAAAAACATCCTCACTCTTTCAGGAGACTTTCCAGAGGATGGAATTCAAGGGATGGCCAAACCGGTCTTTGATACAGATTCTGTTGGATTACTCACTATGTTGAGTCATATGAACAGCGGCCTCACTATCCCCAAAGGAAATTCAGGTAAAACAATCCAACTGGGCGGAACTGATTTTTTTCCAGGAGCAGTTGTCACAAATTTTAAACTACACGAGAACGAAGTCGTTCCTCAATATCTGAAATTGGAAAAAAAGATAGAATGCGGCGCAAAATTTATCATCAACCAGATTGGTTACGATTCACGCAAAAACCACGAACTCATCGCCTATTTTCACCGTAAAAATCTTGAGCATGTTCCTCTGATTGGAAACGTTTATGTGTTAACCGGGACCGTCGCCAAAATCTTTCGCTCACAGAAAATCCCCGGTATCGTTATCTCAGACGAACTCCTTGAACTCAGCTTGGAAAAAGCTGCTACTCCCGATAAAGGAAAATCCTTTTTCTATGAACTGGCCGCCAAACAAATAGCCATTTACAAAGGTCTTGGCTATAAAGCCGCTTACCTCGGAGGTGTGCATACTCTTAAGGGAATTGAAAAAGTTTTGGATATCTACGATTCTTTTGCAGAAAATGATTGGAAAGAATTCGCCAAAGAAATTCTCTTTTCCCGCCCTGGAGAATTTTTCCTCTTGGACGAAGATCCTGAAACAAAACTGGCAAACCCAGATAAGTTGAATCCAGATTATGAAGCCTCTCTCAAGGACCCGGAGGCAACCTCAAACGTCAATTTCAGCTTCCATCTGTCACGTATCTTTCATGACGTCATGTTCAACCCGGGAAAAGGATTGGCTAAAATCGGGGCAAAACTCTGCAAAAATTCAGCTGATTCATACCAGGGCCCCAAACTGGTTCGGACGATCGAACATGTGAGCAAAAGCCTCATGTTTGAGTGTAAGGACTGTGGAGATTGTTCCCTTCCTGACATCGCTTTCCTCTGTCCGGAATCACAATGCGCCAAAAACCAGCGAAACGGTCCCTGTGGTGGCACTCGTGATGGTAAATGTGAAGTGCATGATTTCGAATGCATCTGGGCACGCGCTTATGATCGCATGAAATATCTCGGTAAAGACTCTGAACTTCTCGATCACGCACCCGTCATACAAGACCAACGTTTACGAGGAACTTCCAGCTGGGCGAATAGTTGGCTCGAGAGAGACCATATTGCTAAACCTATCAAGAAAAAGTCTGAAACCTCAAACGTCTAACTTCATCCAAACCCTTCACCATCATTTCCGAAAACCCGGTAAGACAAACTCCAGCAGCACCCATCTACTAAAAATATGAACCAGAAAAAGATCAAAATTATAGGCGACCTCATTAATAACGCTTATGGCCGTGCACGCAAAGCTTGGACCAACCGTAACCTTGAGGGTTACCAAAAGCTCGCCCAATCACAGGAAGCAGACGGTGCCATAGCCTTGGATGTCAACATTGACGGGACTCAAGTTGTCTCCGTTAAACAAGAGGAAATGCTGGCGTTCTTACCGGAGCTTATCCCTGCCCTTCAAGAGGTCACCACAGTACCCCTTTGCTTTGACAATCCATCCGTCAAGTACCATCGCGTTGCCCTAGAGCATCACGACCAATCCAAAAGTAACGGGAAACCAATTATCAACTCGATAGCCGCATCCCGTGAAAATCTGGATGAGATGGTTGAGCTGATTAAGGAATACGATGTCCGCGTTATCGTAATGGCTTCAGAATACTTCAAAGAGGACGGCTCAAGTGGCCAATGCATGAAACCGGAGGATTCTCTTTCTGCCGTAAAACATTTCGTCGAACTCCTCATGACAAAAGGGAGCAGAACCATCGATGATATTATTGTCGATGCAGGTCTTGCCCCAATTGGAGCAGATACCTACGGTCTGGTCAATCTTGGGCTCGATACCATTAAATTAGTTACCGCTGATCCAGACTTACAGGGTATTCACTTTTCTGTTGGCCTAACCAATTTTGCCTGGGGATCACCTAAAACAGTTCGCCACCAACTGGAACGAGCTTATCTGACAGTCGCCTCAGAGCTCGGCCTGGATTACGCATTGGCGAACCCGGAGAAAGACCCTCAACCACTCGACCCTTCAGATCCACTGGTTGGACAATTGCGCCATGCCCTTCAGGAAGGTCGCCAGCAAGAAGGAGAATCTCTCGAAGATGCCGGTTTTCGCCAGGCAGAGGCAGTCATGGAAATCTGCTCCGAGTATATCGACAGGGATTAATACGTGCTCTCATCCGAACATCTTTCAATACTTTCTCCTGCAAATGGAGAAAGTATTGTTTGGTTACAAGTTGGTGAATTAATCGACGGACAGAGCGCCGAACCTCTCAAAAATGCCCATATCGTTTACTCTTCGACTGAAATCCTTTATATAGGCAATAACGAATTACCTCCTCCGAGGGAAATCGTAGTGGGCAAGACAAGGCCGGATCTCATTCTATCTGAGTACACCATGCTGCCAGGTTTGATTGAAGCTCATGCCCATCTATTCCTCGAAGGAAGCGAACTCAACCTTCAAAAGCGCAAGGAATATCTGACTCTCCCCCAAGATCAACTTCTGACCAAGGCCAGACAACGACTCTCTGGCCTCCTCCGCTTCGGAATAACCGCTATCCGCGATGCTGGTGACAGAAATAAAGTAGGTTTAACTCTAAGTTCTGAATACAAATCAGAATCGAAAAAAACAATGCCCTACCTAGACAGTCCCGGTGCTGCTATTCACCATAAAGGGCGCTATGGAAGCTTCATGAGCGATCCTATAGAAGAATTTGCAACACCGGAAGCTTGTGTGGAATCCCGCATAAAAGATGGAGCAGATCGAATCAAACTCATTTCCACTGGCATCATCGATTTTGAGAAAGGACAAGTCACCTCAAAACCACAAATGTCAGCCGAAGAAGTGAAGTCCCTGGTTCAAGCCGCGAAAAAACAGAACCGCCAGAGTTTCGCCCATGCTTCAGGAAGTGATGGTATCGAAAATGTCATTATGGGAAAAGTGGATTCTATCGAACATGGATTTTTCATGACCGATAACCAACTCCTTAAACTGCGCGATAATAACATTGCCTGGGTTCCCACCCTTACACCTATTCAAAAACAAATCGAACATGCCGGCAGATTGGGATGGAATGACAAAACAGTAGATCATCTAAAAAGAATTATCGACACACATAAGAAGAGCCTACTGAAAGCATCCGAACATGGTGTCATCATTATCGCAGGAAGTGATGCAGGGTCTTATGCAGTCTCCCATGGAGTTGGATTCTTCGATGAACTTGAGCTAATGGAAGACGCGGGGCTTCCCTGTATTCATGTTATTAATTCAGCTACCGGAATAAGCGCACAGCGACTTCGTTTTAGCGACAGCATCGGACATCTCAAAAAAGGCGCAAAAGCTCGCTTTATCTTTACGCAACATTCACCTATGCAAACCGTCAAAAACCTCAAAAAAGAAAAAAACGTTTTTTTTGACGGGCAGTTTTTTCTCTCTGCCAACAGTTCCGTCACCTCTTAGTTCTAAAAACACATATCACACTATGCCCACCCGCCTTCTGATAAATTCCAAAGAGTGCACTAATGCTGAAAAAGGGACAAATCTCTTCGAAGCAGCCGAAGAGATGGATATCCGTGTCCCCTCTTCTTGCCGGAAACAAGGTAAATGCCGGGAATGTCTGGTTGAAGTCGTTCATGGTGCGGAGCTTTTATCTCCTCGAACAACCGAAGAAGAACATCTCAAAGGTTCCTTCCGCCTTTCATGCCGCACCCAGATTGCAGCTGACAACGGAACAATCCGCTGTCACACCATGCGCAGTGGCACCATGCAAATGCAAGACGGCGCTATTTCACTTCCCAGTGGTGAAACGGGTAAAAAAATTCTGGACCCAGCAGTCACTCGAGATGGAGATCGCATCCTGCTCGATGGAGTCGAAATCGCCCGTTCCGATGAACCGATTCATGGAATCGCCATGGATCTGGGAACAACCACTGTCGTTGTTCGTCTTCTCAACCTGGAAAATGGTAATCTTATTGCCACCTCATCCTTTGAGAACCCTCAACGCTTTGGTGGTTCCGATGTCATGTCCCGCATTCAGTATGATACGGATCACCCAGAACATCTCCTCCAGAAAACCCTGCTTGGTTATCTGACACGTGCAATCAAAGACCTACCGGTAGATTCGAAAACAATTTATGAGCTGGTTGTTGCGGGAAATTCCACCATGCGTGATATCTTTTTCGGGCTGAATGTTTACTCCATCGGCCAAAAACCATACCGTTCCTTGACCGAGCTTGAAGTGGAAGAAGGAAAACGAAAATCCACCAGTTATCAATTAAAGGCAAAGACCCTGCGGATTCCCATTCATCCACAAGCCCGCGTTTATGGTCCCCCTTTAATCAGCGGCCATGTCGGCGCCGATGCATCAGTCAATATGCTGGCCATTGATCTCGCCCACGAAGAAAGAATGATCGCTCTCATGGATATTGGCACGAATACAGAGCTGATCGTGGGAAATAAAGATAAACTCATGGCTGCTTCCTGCCCGGCTGGGCCCGCTTTTGAAGGAGGAGCCATCACTTGTGGAATGCCTGGACTTGATGGCGCTATCGATAAAATTTCGATTGATCCATCCACAGGCAAACCCAACATCCATGTCATCGGAGAACGGAAACCTCAAGGTATCTGTGGTTCGGGTTTGATCGATCTTCTCAGTGAACTCCAGAAGACAGAACTCATGAATGAACTGGGCCGCTTCGAAGAAACGCCAAATCCATACGTCATTGATCAGGATAATGGCATCTTTTTCTACGAAAGTGATATAAACGAACTGGCACAGGCAAAAGGCGCCAATGTTGCCGGATTGCAAATTGTATTCAAAAACTATGGCCTATCTCTTGAAGATATCGACGTTTTCTATCTAGCCGGAGGATTTGGGCGTTACATCAACATCGATGCCGCCAAAACAATTGGATTAATCCCCAATCTTCCTAAAGAGAAAATTCTTCAAGTCGGAAATGCGGCTATCGAAGGAGCCACCATTGCGCTTCTTTCCATCACTCGAAGAAAAGAATTAGAAGAAATGGTCCAAGACATCGAACATATCGAACTCGAAACCGATCCCAATTTTTTTGATTACTTTGTCAACGGTTGCCAATTCACCACCTTTGAGACCGATCCTATCGCTGATTAAATAATGGACCTTCCTCAGGGAAACAGTATTCCAATCGTCCAGGACGAAGAGTTTAAGCGACTCCTCGGGCTTCCACCTGACTACGAACTGACAGAAAACATGGTCCGCCTCTGTCAATGGGCACGTGACTGGTATGCAGAAAATGGACAACCCTGGATCTACTTCCAGGAAGTTGAGAACTTTGCAATCAATGAAGATCACCTAACCATTGAATCATACCCCTTGTATACCAAAGAATTTCGCAAGCGCTTGATCAGCGGACGGGCCCACAGCGTCATTCTCATTGCAGTAGGCGCAGGACCGGAAGCAGAACAGGAAGCGCAAGTCCAGTGGCAGAAAGAGTTTCCTGATAATTATTTCTTCATGGAAAGCTATGCCTCAGCTGTCGTAGAAGCCTTAATAGCAGAAGCAAGCGGGCAACTCTGTGCCTGGGCAGACACTCAGGGAATGGCAGCTCTTCCCCATTACAGCCCCGGCTATAAAGGATGGGAGTTGAAAGACCAGAGAGTCATTTACCAAATCATCTCAGCCAAAAACCCTTCCATTTCTCAAAAAATAGAACTTCTTTCTTCAGGCATGTTGAAACCTAAAAAGTCTCAACTAGCCGTTTTCGGGCTTACCCGGGATCTCGCCAGAGCAAAAAATCTCCAGGAATTAGTGCCCTGTACCTATTGCTCTCTCTTGAAATGCCAATTTCGACGTGGCAAGTATAGAACACTTAACGCAGTTACCTCATAATGACATCAGAACAAACAGAGTTCACTCGAGAAAATCCTCCGAAAAATGAAGTGACCTATGCTTACAATCAAAGGGCTCTTAAACGCTGGCAGAAAGAACGGCTTAGCATTTCACACAATGATGATGGCACCATAGACGCTCTCTTTCAATTAGTTGGCAGTACCTGCAGTAATATGGGTATGCCGCTTTCTTTTGACTACATTGTTAAGCTATCCGGCCCCAAGGAACAGTATAAGATAACTGAAATGCGATGCCAACCCACTGAAGGGCATCATGGCTATAAATCAATGTGCAGCTATCTCGAAAACCCCGAAAGAATTCTCGGTTCATTGGAAAATGAGAAACCTCTCATCGGTAAAACTCTGGACCAAGCCCTCGAATGGGACGCCAAAATATCACCAGCAGGATGTGTTTGCTCTCAGACCAGCCGCAATCACAAATGGAATATTGTTTTGCAAACCCTGCACTTTACCCTCTCACAATTAGAAACTGTCTAAGATAATTTTTAATCTATACCTAAACAAATAGACCTATGCGAATCAAGATCTGTGACGAAAATCCCAAAGCAGAAGAAATGCTTTCTGCTGAAAAAAATGATCGGTCAGGTATTGGTGTCCACTATGTGGATGCTTATATCAAACCAATGAAGACAACCCTGGAAGATGAAACCAAGGTTAACTGTAAACGCAGAGGCTTAAAACTCACGCTCTCTGTCGGAGATAAAAAAGGAACAGGTCTCATGCGTCGCCTTGATGTCAGCGAAGACCCTATCATCATGCTTCAGGCAGCTCTGAAAGAAGCGGCTACAGAAGCCGGTGTCACCCTCGTCGTCGAGCAAGGCGCCATCTTCCTGGAATCCTAAGCGGTTTTACCATCGAACGAACACGTTCCTGAGAACGTCGTTCATTCGTAAAGTCCTCAGTGATGGCAACCACAACCATCACTGCCACAACCACCTTCTTTATGGTCATGGTGATGGCCTCCGGGGCCGTGCACATGGCCATGGCTGATCTCGCTTTCTTCCGCAGCCCTTTTCTCAGAGACCTCCACTTCAAAAAATAGATCTTGGCCTGCCAAAGGGTGATTGGCATCAAGCGTCACCTTCTCTCCATTAATCGCCACAACCTTTACAATCGGCGCACGATTGTCTTCACCTGCCCTAAATTGATCACCTATGGAAAGCTCTTCTACCGGCAAAAGAGAACGTTCCACTTCCTGAACCATCGATTCATCCCGTTCTCCGTAGGCTCGCTTTGCCTCAACGATTACCTCTTTCTTCTCACCTACCTCTAAAGATTTTAAAGACTCCTCTAATCCTTCAATAATGGTTCCACTCCCCTCCAAAAAAGAAATAGGGGAATCGGATCCGGACGTATCGAGAACCTCTCCGCTTTTATCGCGTAAGGTATAGTGAAATGTAATGACATTTAAACTCATAAGATTAAAAGAAGAAGCGACATCATTCTCATCCATCTGAATCCAAGCAAGAAAAACCTCCCTTCAAAGGATTTTAAGCTGAAACAACCTCTAAGAAACTCTCTGAAAAAAGATATAATCTATTGCTGACTTTCGCCTATTCGGAGTAATAACCTTTTTAAACACCTTTATCATGCCCGAGACAGATCAAATCAAACCGCTCATCGGAATCATCATGGGAAGCACTTCTGACTGGAGCACCATGAAGCACGCCGCTGATAAACTAGAAGAATTCGGCATTCCCTTTGAGAAAGAAGTCGTCAGTGCCCACCGCACTCCACAAAAACTCTCCGAATACGCCAGCTCAGCTTCCTCCAGAGGACTCAGGTGTATCATCGCTGGAGCTGGAGGCGCTGCCCATCTTCCCGGAATGACTGCTGCAATGACAGAATTACCCGTCTTGGGTATCCCGGTAGAATCCGCCGTCTTGCGCGGTGTCGATTCGAT
>JANQKU010000236.1 GCA_028280955.1 Opitutaceae bacterium | reverse complement strand
TTCCAAAACCGGCGTCTGGAGCAACGTAGGAGCCAGTGGCGGGAAACCACTGACAAAACCCACCATCGGCGCCTGTCTCCAAAAAGTGGGTTATCAGACAGCTTATTTCGGAAAGTGGCACTTGGGCAAAGAGCCTGAAGCCCTGCAAGGATGGTCTGAGGACTTTGGCGTCACCGGGCCGGAGACCATAGATGACCAGGAAACAACCCGTCGAGCTATCGGTTTTTTGTCACATCAGAAAAAAAGCTCAGATCCTTTTACCCTCTTCGTTTCATTGAATAATCCACACAATATTTATCAGTTTAAAGGCCATGGAGAGACCGACTCTACTCCACTTCCTCCATCCTGGATTCCCTATGCCTCTAACCAACGCCCACCCTTACCTTCTCAATTTCTTAACGAAGATCAGGGGAAGCTAATGGAAGGATCAAACGAAGAGAACTGGCAAGCCTACCGCACGTTCTACGCACAGAAAGTCACTGCATTTGATGAACAGGTAGGGCAAATCCTAAAAGCACTAAAATCGAACGGGTTGGCTAAATCGACGATTGTCATTGTGACGTCTGATCACGGAGACATGGACGGACATCACGGTCTGATTTTTAAAGGCCCCTTCATGTATGAGCAACTTGTCCACATCC
Organism: Opitutaceae bacterium; assembly: GCA_028280955.1. Classification (GTDB taxonomy): domain Bacteria; phylum Verrucomicrobiota; class Verrucomicrobiia; order Opitutales; family Opitutaceae; genus NORP342. Next base: position 4,256 of record JANQKU010000236.1, on the reverse strand, counting down.
CGTTGATGATACGACTACCTCATACCTATGGCGTCGAACCTGGAACTACCTGTGAAGAATTCGTCTCTAATACAGATCTCGTCCCCACCATACTAGATTTCGCAAATACTCAGCCAATCGACTGCGATGGCGTTTCGTTAAGACCCATCTTACAGGGGATTGCGAAAAACCCCCTTCGAGATTTCATCATCGGCCAATATTACGGCAAACAATCATGGGTGAATCCCATTCGAATGATTCGCACAACGCGTTACAAATTAAACACATTTCTCAATCAACCGGATGAGTTATTCGATCTAGCATTAGACCCCAACGAAAGAACCAATCTCGCCTCCTCTTCTTCACACGCCGAACTCAAACAATCTCTACACGGCAAACTCGAAAAATGGATCCATGACAATAAGGATCCATTCTTTACCTTACAACCGACAGATCGCCAAGGCTCTCCGCTGCAAACCTGAGTCATTCAAAAGAGTAAAGGAATGCCTATCAAACGATTAGTCTTAGCTTTTGCGATAGCCATTTTTTTAGCGGTAGGATTAGTCTGGTTTTTATCCTGGGGAAACTCCGGAAATGCACTCAAACAACCTCTTTCGATCGATACTTCCGACTTGGAAATAGTCGATGCCATACGCCATGAGACGCTGGATTCCGATCAACCTCCTGTTTTACTGCATCAAGTCGATTATACCAAAGGGGCGACGGAAAATTGGTTTCCCAAAGGAGAATCTCCTCTCCTCGCAGCTTTAGTAGAAAAAGGGAAACTCCCTCCAGTCACTGAGCGAGTGGGCCCTGAACCTGCCGTTATTCAGGGGATTGAAGGCATTGGCCGATATGGTGGCACATGGTTTCGGGCCGGTAATACCCTTAATGAACCGGGAGGAGTTATGTTCTGGAGAATATCCGGGACAACTTTAGTGCGATGGTCGCCACAAGGTTACCCCATCGTTCCACATGTCGCCAAATCATGGACAAAGAACGATGATCAAAGCGTATGGACATTTCACCTACGAAAAGGAATGCGTTGGTCCGATGGAGATCCCTTTAATGCCGAAGATATTATCTATTGGTGGCAATACCATGAACCTGTTGTCTATCCGGAAAACCCACCCGAACTCATGCAGGCAGGTGGACGCACCGGAGCTATTAAAAAAATCGATGCACACACCGTTCAATTTATTTTTCCTCAACCGAACACTTATCTGCTTCAGCGACTGGCCAGCGCTTGGAGAGGTTGGTGCGCCCCCCACCACTATCTGTCGCGTTACCACCCTGAGATTGGCGACCAAAATTTAATTCAAAGCGAGATGCGACAAAGAGGACTGACAGATCCTCGTCAACTTTACGAACAACTGGCCAAAAACGAATACAATGCTTTCTACAATCCCAACTACCCGCGCCTAGACCCATGGATCTATCGTACTTACCGAACATCACCTCCTCACATCTTCGTTCGCAACCCTTACTACTGGGCGGTTGATCCGGAAGGAAACCAACTACCTTACATCGATCGGGTTCACTATGATGTTCTCAATCAGAATTTAATTCCCATGACTGCCGCCGCCGGCAACCTCTCCATGCAAGGCAGGCATCTGCGCTTCGACCAATATCCTCTACTCATGGCGAATCGGAAATCCGGAGATTATGAGGTTTACCATTGGCACTCTGCCGATCGATCTGCCTGGGCTCTTTGGCCTAACCTCAATCGCAGAATCTCTTCGGACGACCCCTCTAGCAAATGGAAACACCTGTTTCTGAACCAACGGGATTTCCGTCGAGCTCTTTCCATCGCGATCAACCGTGCTGCGATTATCACAACTCAATATTACGGCATGGGTAAACCCTCTCAAGTTGCCCCCGGAGATGCCTCACCATTTCACCATGCCGGTCTTGAACAGGCTGCCACTGAATACGACCCCACCTCTGCAAACCGCCTCCTGGATGCTCTCGGATTAACCCAAAGAGACCATGATGGATTTCGTACATTTCCAGATGGTAGTCGAATGGTTTGGTACATCGATTACCTGCAACTGACCGGAGAAGGCCCGGTCCAGATGGTCGTCGATGATTGGGCTAAGATTGGTATCCGCGCCATCTATCGCGAACGTGCCTCCCGACTTTTTCATATGGAAAAACAATCGCTGAGACATGATTTTTCCGTCATGCCGAGCGCGGGAGATTTCGATCCTCTTGTCCAAGCCCGCAGTTTTGTGCCCGTCAATTCCGAAGCTCATTTTGCCCCGGGATATGCCGCCTGGTATCAGCAGGGTGGCCTCACGGAGCCAACTAAAGCTTTCAAAGGCATCGCCCAGGAGCCCCCTGACAAACACCCTTTGCGACGAGCTTTGGTTCTCTATGAAGCAGCCCTCCAATCGACCGACCCCGATCAACGCCAGAAGCTAGTAAGACAAATCCTCGATCTAGCTGCCGAAAACATTTGGTCTATTAATATCACAACCGCTCCCCCTTTGCCCATCGTTGTGAAAAACGGTTTTCGCAATGTTCCCCGAGTTATGCTGAGTGGTTTTTACTACAGTACACCTGCCAATGGAGGCGTTGAAACATTTTACTTTGAAAATCCTCCTGTCTCTACTGCTGAACAAACGGCATCACTCGAAAAAGAACTTTCGGCTCCCCAAATAGAAAAGACTGTTCTCACCGATTCATCCGAAAATCCGTCATCCTATTTAACCATCATCCGTCTTGTCGCCACCCTTCTATGTTTAGTTGCCCTTGGCATCATTGGCTGGCGACATCGCTTTATTGGTCGTCGGCTTTTACTGATGATCCCCACTCTTCTGGTAGTATCGGTTATTATTTTCACCATCGTGGAACTTCCACCGGGAGATTTCCTCGATTCCAAAATCATCCAGCTGCAATCATCGGGAGCAGACACTGCATTGGCTGATATCGAACGCCTGAAAGAAACCTATCGTTTAAATAGTTCCCCCGCTGTTCGTTACGCCTACTGGATGGGTCTCCCGTGGTTTTTCACTTTTTCCTCTGCAGACAAAGGAATTCTCCAAGGCCATCTCGGGCGTTCCATGGAAAGTGGACGCACCGTCAATGAACTACTGGGAGATCGCCTTCTTTTAACTGTCATTATCTCTGCGGCTACGATCGCCTTTACCTGGGCTATAGCCTTACCCATCGGCATCTATTGTGCCGTTCGAAAACACACCTGGGGCGATCATACTTTCACCTTCATAGGACTATTCGGCATGTGCATACCGAATTTTCTCTTTGCGTTAGTTCTCATGCATCTCTCACAACGTTATTTTGGCCTCACCATCACCGGATTATTCTCTCCCGAATTTGCGACGACCATAAACTGGTCATCAGATAAAATAGTCGATCTCCTAAAACATCTGTGGGTGCCAGTTATTGTCCTCGGGACAAGCAGTACTGCGGCAATGGTTCGTATTATGCGGGGAAATCTCCTCGACGAATTGAAAAAGCCCTATGTGACGACGGCTCGTGCCAAAGGTGTTCATCCCCTACGCGCACTCCTCAAGTATCCGGTACGACTCGCCTTGAATCCATTCGCCTCCAGCGTTGGCAATCTGTTTCCACAACTTATTTCAGGAGGGGCCATTGTCGCAATCGTCCTAAGCCTTCCGACAATCGGACCGCTGATGCTGGAATCCCTCTTAACCGAGGATCTCTATTTAGCTGGTTCACTGCTTATGATACTCAGCCTGTTAAGCGTCATAGGAACTCTCGTGAGCGACTTGATCTTATTATGGCTGGATCCGCGTATTCGCATGGAAGGCAATACCCGATGAAAAAAGCTGAAAATCAAAGCTTACCGACTCTTTCGCAAAGGCAGCTCGTTTTGCGTGCCTTTCTGCGGCATCCACTCGCAGTTATCTCCTTAATGTTCCTCGCAATTCTTTACCTATGCGTTATTGTAGCCGAATTTGTCGCACCGTATCCAAAAAATTGGCGCGATACAGATTTTGCCGGATGTCCTCCCCAAACACCCTCCTTTAGTTTTAAGGAAGGATGGTATGTTTCCGCTCTCGAGCCTCATACCAATCCACTGACATTGGAAACTTACTATGTAAAGTCTCCAGAGCGTAAAATTCAATTAGGCTTCTTTGTTCGCGGTGAATCTTATCGCCTCTGGAATATGATACCATGGGACAGGCATCTTTTCGGTCCGCGTTATCTAAAATCAGATAATCCAGAAAAACCGCCACGCTTGTTTATCCTGGGCACAGATCGTCTTGGTCGAGATCTCTTCAGTCGCATCG
>JANQKU010000208.1 GCA_028280955.1 Opitutaceae bacterium | reverse complement strand
GGGTGCGGCGGTCGAGCCAGTCATAGGTGTAAGCGTGTTTGACTTTGGAGGTAGTGCTCCACTTGGTCTCGATGCTCTCGACCCGGTTGCGGATACTCGACCAGCTGCGGGTGGCGCTGTAGCTGCCGTTGCTGATGGTTTTGACCAAATTCGAGTTCGTCTCATAACCGTAGGTAAAGGTTTTCGCCCCGATATCATCTTTGATACTGCTGACGCGACCGGTGACGCTATCATAGGCGTATTTGGTTTCGACATAGGCATCGGGGTTCGAGCTGGTCCCGTAACGGGTGTACTCCAGTTTACCTCGATTCATGAGAAAAGGCCCCCAACTTTGATAATCTAAATAAGCATAGCTGAGCTGGCGTCCACTGCCATAGAACCCACTGGGCAAAATTTCTTTTTCCACCAACCAGTCTTTGCGAGGAGAGAGGCGGAAGTTAAAGGTGCGTGTTCCGGTGGCATCGGTGACGGATTTGATCGTGCCATGGCGACTGTAGGCGTAGGTGATATCAGTCGTGCTATCTGAATAATTCACGCCTGTCAGTTCAGCGGTATTACTATCGTAGGAATAATCGGTGTAGGTGCCGCGGGCCCAGGTGCGCCGGGAAACTTGCCCTCGCTGATTGTACTGAAAAACCACCGATTGCAGAGCGGCGTCTTTTTTGGAGGTGACCAGACCGGTTTTGGTTTCGACCACCCATTCGGTGGTATCGGCGGTTCCCGGACTGCCCGGCCAGCTATTGCCCGTCCAGCCGGTGCCGGCCCTATAGGTCTTTTGTTTTTTGAGATGTCCAAAATCACTGTCATACTCGTAGAGCACGGGATAACCTTCATGGCCCCAGCGTTTGAGGACCTTTCCGGTGGTATCGTAGGCCAGATAGGTACTTAGGTAGTTACTGCCACTATCATCTTCATGCCGTTTGATCTGCTTGACTTTCCCGGTGTTGTAATAGGCGTATTCATGGGTGATTTCCTGAGCGGCGCCCAGGCCCTTGACTTGGGAGGGCAGAGCCGTGCCATTGATAAAGACGGTGGTATGATCACCGGTGCGGTCATTAACCTTGTCATTACGCCCGTAGTTATCGTAGGCATAAGTCGCAGTGACCCCTTCACGGTTGGCCGATTTGACCAGTCGATCATTGCCGTAGATATTGTAGGCATAATTAGAACCGTCGGGCAGACGTATTTTTTCCAGGCGTCTATGAGTGGTGGGATACTGATAAATTAATTCTGTGGTAACATTCCAATTCACATCGTAGGAATACTTCAGGTAGGTCAAAGCCCCGGCTAGCCCCGTTAGCTGCTCTAAAGAGGATAGCAGATGCCTCTCTGCACCGATCGGATTACCACTGGCATCCATATCGCCAATGAATTCTTCATAGCGTTTATACCAAATGGAGATTCCATTTTTATAGTAGTCTGAAACATATTTTTTGAACCGATCAGCGGAATTGAGCACCATGGTCCCTCCGGAGGCCACGTCGAGCCACTCATACTCCACTTCCCCAAAGGTATTGTAGCTGTAGTAAGTATTGGCCCGGCCGGATTCGGTTTGGTAAGAGAGCAAGCCGGTGCTGGTATTGTAAACATAGGTACGGACAAAGTTGGGCTGGGTGTTATAAGCCGGCGCTTCTTCTCGGGTGATTTGTCCGCGCCAGTTGACCCACTGTCTCTGCCAGCGGGTGGAGGAGGTGGAGCTGCCTATGGTGGTCTTGGTGACCCGCCGTCCGTCGGTTTCCGTGTAATAGTCAAAGTAACGGCCGGAGGCCGAGTTGGTACTGGCCACAGCCGTGCCTTTAATGCTTTTGATCGAACCATCCCGGTAGGTGGTGGTGATTTCGGTGCCGGCGCCGCCTTCGCCAGAGGTGCCAGGCAGGGTTTTGGTCACGGTGCGGTCATCCGCGCTGTAGCTGTAGGTGGTTTTATAACCGCCTGGCGCAATGGATTCTTTGAGGCGTCCGGTGGTATAATAGACTTGTTCGCTGACCAGGGGATGGGGATCGCTGACCGGACCGACGATTTCTTTGAGCAGGCGGGAATCGCCATCATAGGTATACTGGGTGATCAGATCAGGGATGACCACGCCTTCGACAGTGGCGCCATTCACCACCGTTTTGGTCACCCGATCCATCACGTCGTAGGTATAGTCGGTGATGGTGCCATAGGGGGTTTCATCCGAGGTCATTAAACCGTTGGCCCAGGTGGCTTCATAAACGGTGTTATTGCTGCCGGTGCGTTTTTTCAGGTAACCGGCATCTTCATACAGGTTGGTGACGGAAGTGATTTCTTCAAAAACGGTTTCAGCCTCAACAGAGTCGTAATGATAGATATAAGTTTTCACGTTGGTGAGCAAACCCCGGCTGTCCCGAATGATATCGGTGCGCGTGGATTTTTCCCGGATTAAATAAAAGTTTTGCCCCAGCACAGTGGTTTCCAGGTCTGCGCCGGAGGAAGAAGAGGTGCCTTGGTAGATGGATTCAGTCCATTCATCGGTGCCGGAATCATAGGTCAACGTGTAGTACTGCATGCTGCCGTCGGGGTGTTTTACGTAGATGGGTTTGTTGGCGTAGAAGGCGGCCTGATCGCTGCGGTAGGTGGCGGTGACGGTGGTTTGAGAGTCGCTGGAGGCGCTGTAATCGTTGCGGGTGGTGACCAGGGCATACTTGCCATTGTGGATGGAGGCGTAGTTGTAGGAAAAGGTGCTCTTGGCCACAGTGACGTTGTTGTTTTTCGTCTCAATGCTGGTGGGCAGGGGGGTGCCGCCGGTCCAGACGGTGGTGTAACTGTAGGTGGTGGCCAGACAGTTGGTATCGGTGGCGCTGCTGGCCGTGCTGGGGCTGTCTTTAAAGGGGCGGTATTCCTTTTTGAGCAGGCCCCAGTAATTATCGCTGTCGTCGTAGTCATAGCGCACCCAGTTGCCATCGGGGTAGGTGATGGATTTAATGCGGGAGTAGTCGCCTTTATAGAAGCTATCGGTGTAGTATTCGTAGGTGGTGATATAATCATTACTGCCGATGGTTTCCTTGAATTGGATCATCTCTTCGCCCCAGGCCAGGCCAGGGTCATAGGTTTTGCTAAATTCAGTGGCCAGGGTGTTAGCGGCATTTTTGACGGTGGTGTTTTCCACCCGGTCACCGGAAACAAGGGTACTGCTTTTATGGACTTTTTTCAGATCGCTGTGGGTCTCCAAGGTCCAATTGCCACTGCTATAGGTGGCTTCGGTCATGAGGACGCGGGCGCCTTCGGTCCGGGTCAGTTTGAGTTGGGTGTTGCTGCCCCCGAGTTTCTCGATTTTGTATTTGATAAAGGGGGTGCCCGATACGGCGTAGGTAGTGGTTTTGGCGCCCACATCGGCGGGTTTATAAAAGCGAACTTCGTAGCTGCTGCCCAGGTCGACAATGTCAGCCAGGGCTTGGGCGGTGTAGACTTGACGCAGGATGCTGCCACCGGTGCCGGTGCGAATGACATCGACATCGCTGGAGGTATGGGTGCTGTAGTAATAAAGAGCGGAGGGTTCAAAAAGACCGGCATTGATCTCTTCGGAGGCCAGGGAGATCCTGCCGGCGGAATGGCCGTTGGGCAGGTTGCCCATGGAGACTCGCCAACGAAGATCACCCACTTCCAGCCCCAGGTCGGTTCCGGCCGGCGCGTCACTGGCGCCCAGTTTGTCTTTGCTTTTGAGCACAATCTCCCAGCTATGGCTGTCGTAGGGGTCCATGGCATCCCAGGAGTAACCGGAGTAGGAGATGGTGTCTTTTTCCAGTCCATCGACGATCAGACGGTAACCGACGGGTGGATAAAAGTAGGTATTGGTTTGATCCAGTTTATTGCCGCCAATGGTCAGGGTATAGCGTTTATCGGGAATGAGAGCGGGATACATGGCAGCAGTGGTGCCACTATCGCCCAGCCAGATGTATTCATTTTCTCCGGCCAGCGACACACTGAAGTCGGGGGTTTCGTAATCGGGGAAGCCGGGCTCGATCATGCTGGCAAAGTAGGTATGGGTGCCCAGGGTCGGAGCAACCTTGCTGGCGTAGCTACTCAAGCCGAGCAGGCAACTGAGCAGCGCCAGGAGGATAAGGTGAGAGCGTTTCATCGTAGTGGTGTTTCCCGTTTTAGTTTTCTTGATTCAAATGGAGGATGACCTGGCGTTCCCGCAAAGGGCTGAAGACTTCCAGGTCGCTTGGGGCAAAGTTTTTTAAGAGTGGGCTGCGGGCCGAAAGGGTCAGGGTGCTGGGTGGGTTGGCTCTGGTGGTGAGGGTCTCGCTGGAGCTATCCGAGCTGGCTCTGTTGTCGGCTGTGGTCAGGAGAGTTTCTGTTGTGGATCTGTCAGCTAGAGCAGCCTGGGTTAAAAAGGTTTCCAGGGATAGGTCGGTCCCGCTTTGCTGGCGGATGTTATCCAGTAGAACGGTGCCGTTACTGCCGGGTAGCAGGGTCAAGCCGGGAGGCGTATTTTCGCTGGCTAAAGGCAGTCGGTCCGCCACCAGCTCTGCTCCGGCATAGAGTTCCCAGGTTTTGTCGGAGGCATCCTGCACGATGGTCAGGGTCAGCCAGTTGGTCGGGTCGAAGGTATGATCGGTGGGCAGCCAAAAGTCTTTCCCTTCAAGAATGGTGGGGACCATGACTTCAGCTTGTTCGCCGTTGGGCGCAAAGCCAATGATGGAGCCGTCTAAAAGCAGTAGCGTACTCTCATTGGCATTTTCAGTGACGCTGGGTTTGAGGGCTAAATGAGTTAGTCGTGTCCCGGTTGTTTCGATACCAGCGTGGGTGAGCCAGCCGTCGCCACTTAAGGCCAGGGATTGCTCGCCTTTAGCCGCTTCGGAGGAAAGGGCTAAGGCCAGTTGATCGCTTTCCCATGGCTGGATTGGCAGGGCATCGGGTTGTTCGTAGCCTTCGTTTCTTTCAAATCCACAGTGCCACTCTGCTGCTCTTAACTGGCCGGTGAAAAGAGCCATCCCGCAGCAGGCCACCGCCATTCCCAAAAGACGCATTTTCATACTGTCGAGGTTTGAGAGTATCCATTAGCTAGACAAATTTTTAGAATACCTATATTTAGGTACTCTTTTGGCTTTGCCAGGTAGGCAGGCTTTGTAGAATGGCTTTAATTTTATGGAAATTTTAAAGAAAACATGGGATGCCAGTTATGAAAACAAAAAGGATAAAAGCAGTGGGTTTTGGGATGATGTTTTGGGGCAGTATTGCTTTGGGATTTGGTCAGAGCGAAGGAGAGGTGATTGCGAAAGAGACAGGGAAAAAGTCACCGGCTCAACTGGTACGGGAAGCGGCCTGGCAGAAGGGTCTCTCGGGAAACAATCAAGCCGCTCATGAGGATCTCAAAGCGGCTATTGGATCAGCAGAAGGCACTGCTCGCTGGCATTTGCAGTATGGCACGCTTTTGACGCAACTGACGATCAAGCAACTGGAGAGGGAACAGTTGACAGCGGCGGGGGAAACGGCGCTCAAGGCGCAGGAAACCTTGCAAGAGGCGGTGAGGAAGATCCCGGATGAGGAAGGTAAGCTCAAAGCGGCTGCGTTGACCAAACTGGCCTATGTGCAGGGGCATTTTTTAAATGATAATCAGTTAGCGGAAAAGACGCTACAGCAGGCCCTGGCGCTGGATCCGGAGAATGAGGCAGCCAGGCAAAGATTGAGGCGGTTTGCTAAGTAGTAAAGTGGCTGAGAATTGGTTCTCACGCCCGCTTCGCTCAAGACCCAAAGACGCCAAGGCTTGTTGAAAAAGGAATTTTGGACAGCCCCGACTTTGCCGGGAAGAGATTAACAAGATTTGTTTTGGCTGTTTATTCTGCATTCATGGTATCTCCAATCTGTGGACATACCTCTTTTACTTTCACTTCGTTTAGATGAATTTCTTGTCTTCTATTTTTCAGAAGTATTTCTGGAAAATAGAAATAAGAAGGATCCTGTTAAGCTTGTCGACCCTGTCCCCCAAAGACGTTTGGGCAATTTTGAAAATCTCTAAACTTTCAACTGTGGTCTATCTTTTTCGGGCCAGTCGATGTGAAAGAATTTACCTCGCGGTTTATCAACTCGCTCATAGGTATGAGCGCCAAAATAGTCGCGTTGGGCCTGTAAGAGATTTTGCGGTAATCGCGCTGTCCGGTAACCGTCGTAGTAGGAAAGAGCTGAGGAAAAAGTGGGAATGGCGACGCCTTGTTCCGTTGCAGTTGAGACCACTTTACGCCAGTTGGACTGGGCTTTCTGGATCGTTTTGTTGAAATAGGGATCGAGCAGAAGGTTGGCCAGTTTGGGTTTACGTTTGAAGGCATCGGTTATCTTTTGCAGGAAAACGGCGCGAATGATGCACCCGCCTCTCCAAATTTGGGCGATCTGGCCAAAGTTGAGTTCCCAGTTATACTCATTTTGCGCTTCACGCATCAGTTGAAAGCCTTGGGCATAGGAGCAGATTTTCGAGCAGTAGAGGGCATCGTGAATAGCCCGGATGAAAGCGGTTTTATTTCCGCTGAATCTTTTGCTGGGGCCTTTGAGAATTTTGCCGGCGGCGACGCGTTCTGTTTTGACGGCTGAAAGAAAGCGGGCAAAGACAGCTTCGGCCACTGTTGGCGCGGGCACGCCCATGTCGAGGGCATTGACGGAGGTCCACTTACCGGTTCCTTTTTGTCCGGCTGTATCCAGAACAACCTCTACGAAGGGTTTTCCGGTGATGGGGTCACTCTGCTGGAGAATATCGGCTGTTATTTCGATGAGGAAGGAATCGAGCTGGCCTTTATTCCAACGGGCAAAAACTTTACCGATTTCAGGTGCAGTCAGGCCGAGGACATTCTGCATCAGGTCATAGGCTTCACAGATCATCTGCATATCACCGTATTCAATGCCGTTGTGGATCATCTTTACATAATGACCGGCGCCGTTGGGGCCGATGTAGGCGGCGCAGGGAACGCCTCCTTTGACTGGAGCGCCGGGTTCTGCTCCTTCCAGAGGGCGGCCTGTTTTGGCATCTACTTTGGCGGCAATGGCGTCCCAGATGGGTTGCAGATGTTTGTAGGCTGCCGGGTCACCGCCCGGCATGAGAGCAGGGCCGAAGCGGGCGCCTTCTTCACCGCCCGAAACGCCGGATCCGACGAAGCGCAATTTTTTGGCCTTTAGGTCTTTTTCCCGTCGAATGGTATCCGTCCATTTGGCATTGCCTCCATCGATGATGATATCGTTTTTATCCAACAGGGGAATGAGGGTATCGATAACGGCATCAGTGGGACCACCTGCTTTTACCAAAATAATGATTTTGCGGGGGCGTTTAAGCGACTGCACAAAATTCTTAATTTGCTTACACCCAAGAACCCCTCCGGGGGTATTCGGATTTTCCGCCACAAATGAATCCATCGTCTCCGTGGTTCTGTTGTAAACAGAGATTTGGAAGCCGTGATCAGCTATGTTAAGGGCGAGGTTCTGGCCCATTACAGCGAGGCCGATAAGCCCGATGTCAGATTTTGGTTTTAGCTTTGGCATGGTAGCTTTCTATTGAGAAAGGGATAATTCTCCCAATGGTCTCGGGGAAGCGGTCTGAAAAGTCAAAATGGATCTGTTGCGACAGACGATTTTTCCGGTAACCGGGTCTCCGGTGAATCCATTGCTTTGATCCGTCCTGCTGGATGCTCTCAGGCGTGGTGGTGGCAGACGGCTTTTAGTATGGATTTTTTTGAGGGAGAATTGGTGCGATGAAATCAACCACGGGCGTCAGAAAGGCGGGTTCGTTTCGATTGTAGGTCCACGATCCGAAAAAACCGGCCATAACAATGACAACGGCAAAAAAGAGTAAAAATCTATTTATGCGAAGGATACGTTTGACAGCAAAGATCACAGCGAAGATTCCCACCAGTAGAAGTAAGAAAGTAAGGATGTTATTTGCAGGTAATTCTCCTAAAATAAGGAGATTCTGTAAGGATTTGCTGAACATGTTTAATGAGAAAAACCTCTCTATTATCGGCTAAATTTTCGAAAGGTTTAAGATTCGGGGGAGGATTCCGGTTGTTCGCAATTAATCCATCCGGAATCACCTTCCCGGTAATGTTCTTTTTTCCAAATGGGAAGTCGGGTTTTGATTTCGTCTATGATGTAACGACAGGCTTCAAAAGCCGGCCCACGATGTTGGGAAATGACGCCAACCCAGACGGCGATTTCTCCAATTTGCAGGTGCCCGGTGCGGTGAACGCAACTGGCAGCGATAATGGGGAACTTCTCATGGGCTTCTTTGACCACACGATGGCCTTCTTTTTCAGCCAGGGGTCCAAAGGAGTCATATTCAAGGGAGGTGACGGTTCGTTTTTCATTCACGTTGCGGACCCGGCCTTCGAAACTGACAAAGCCACCTGCGGCCTCTGATTGGAGGGCGGCCTGCCGCTCATTGATGGCAATGGGGGAATGGGAAAGCTCGAACATTTTTCATCAACTTCTGATACTTCAACCACCGGCGACAGGGGGAATGAAGACAAGCTTGTCTTCATCGTACAGGGGCGTATCCCATGAAGCAAACTCTTCGTTAACAGCAACTTGGAGGTTTTTTTGAGTTAAGGTAAAGGGATGAGTTTGTGAGAGGTTACGGTAAAGCTCTGCCGGTGTTTGAGCGGTTGTCCGGATACTTTCGCTGGCGGTCCCACGTTGTTCACGCAGGAGAGCGAAGTACTGGATATGGATTGTTTTTTCACTCATCAGTTTGGATCAGCTTGGTTGAAGTAGGTCTTTGCCCGATTGAGGTCATCAGGGGTATTCATATTTTCAAGGGTTTTGTCATCAATGGTTTCGAGCAATGTGATTTTTTGCGAACAGAGAATTTTTCGTGGGCTGTAGCTGTGTTTCCGGATGGCCTGTGCTAAAACGGGAAGAATGGAGGGCTCATAAATGGTAAAGAGAGGATCCGGTTGGTTGGTCTTTTTATTTCGGTAAGCGGTGGCAACTGTGGCGCAATCGCGATGAGAGATCAAAAAGGAAACTGATTCCGACGTTAGAAAAGGAAGATCGCAGGCAACGACAAGAAGGGCGTGGTGAGGTGTTGTTTGCAAGGCAGAGAAAATGCCTCCCAAAGGGCCGATGTTTTCGGGGCGATCTTCAATGGTTGGCCAGGCACCTGGAGAAGAGGATTGGTTCTTACCCGTTGAGATAAAAACAGTCTGGCAGTGGGGTTTGAGTAATCGGGCTGTTCGCTCGATCTGGGTTAGCCCTTGAAAACGAATGAGGCTTTTGTCCTGACCCATCCGGGAACTGAGACCTCCTGCCAGAACCAGTCCATCCAATAGAGGAGAGCCGGCCTGATTGTTCTGTTTACGTTTTGACTTCAATCTGCGAGGTAGTCCTTTTTCCCACCGGTTTTTTCCAAGAGCCGAATATCGAGGATTTGTATTTTATGGGAAAGCGCTTTGCACATATCATACAGGGTCAAGGCGGCCACAGAGGCTGCGGTCAGCGCTTCCATTTCAACTCCGGTTCTGGCTTGAACAGAGGCGATGGCTTCGATGGTCACCTGGTGATTCTGAGAATTTAGTTGCATGGTTACGTTGCAATCATCCAAAGGAAGGGGATGGCATAGGGGGATAAGGTCGCTTGTTTTTTTGGCAGCAGATATTCCGGCAATGATGGCTGTCTGAAAGACCGGACCTTTTTTGCTTTGGAGTTCGTTCCCGTCGAATTGTGCGGTTATTTCCGGAGAAAGCTGAACGACAGCCTGTGCTCGGGCCATGCGCCGGGTGATCGCTTTTTCCCCCACGTTGACCATAGTCGGTTGATTGTCTTTATCGAGATGCGAGAGCATAGTGAAGGATATTTAATCGTTTAAGAATTGTCTGAGAAGTCAAAAAGAACAGGGGAAAAATGCCTTTTCTAAAATGAGTGAAGAAATCTTTTCCAGGCGCTCCCCAAAAAATTCTTTGAGTTGACGGTTCTTGTCAGGTGTTGGCATGGTGAGGGTTGTTCTCGAAAGAGAGGATGTTTTAATTCTGATGAAAATAGAAGTTTTTGCTCTTTGTGATGCAGCCACAGATTATGGAGGGAAGCTCAATATGCTTGGGGCTTTCGATGGCATTTTTACCCAGAAGGTTCCAGTGGTGCAGGCTCATTGTGCGATTGCCTTAAGACTACGCTTATCAAAGGTCGAAGAAGGAAAGCATCATATTAAATTTAATTTGATTGATCCGGATGGCCATCTAGTGGTGCCGAGTATGGATGCCAATGTGGATGTCAGAGTTCCTCCGCATCGCGATTCCATTGCCCTCAATCTGGTTTTGAATCTGCAGCAACTGAAGTTTGAAAAATTTCAAGAGTATTCGCTCGATTTGGCCATCGACAATCGACATGAGGCTTCTCTGCCTCTTTCCGTGGTTGAGCTAAAGGAGAATCGACCGCAGCCTTCGCAAAGTTGAAAAGGAACGGTTTTCGGGCTCAAAAACCAGTACGGCAAACTCGATGAATTTCTCATTCACCTCGTTTTCAACTTCCTCTTGATCTCGAAAACGCTGGATTTCCAGAGATTTTCTAGGCGGGGATGTCTGTGAGAAAGAGGTCGAGTAATTCCGGATCGAATTTTTGACCTCTCAAATCAGTCATTTCCTGTAAGGCTTCCTTTTTACCCCAGGCAGGTTTGTAGCGACGTTTGGATCTGAGGGCGTCATAGACATCGACAATGGCCACAATTCTGGCAGTGAGAGGAATGGCATTTCCTTTAATTTGATTGGGATAACCGGTTCCATCCCAGCTTTCGTGATGCGAAAGGGCAATCTCTGCGGCAACTTTCAGGAACTCGGAGGTTCCTGTATTCAAAATATTGTGTCCGATGACGGTATGAGACTGCATCAGCTGCATTTCATCGGGAGAGAGAGAGGATTCTTTGCGAATGAGTTCCTGGGGGATCCCCAGCTTACCGATATCATGAAGAGCTGCCCCGTGCCAGAGAAGATCGATCTGGTGTGGATCGAGGTCGATCTTTCGGGCCAGTGCGGCAGCGTAGTTACTGACATTTTTAAGATGAGGTCCAATTTCGGGCTCATAGGCAATGCAAGCAGAGCGCAGACAGAAAGAAGCGTCTTCCATCGACAACTGGTCACTTTGCAGGATTTGATCCTCAATGGAATCTTGGGGGAGAGGTTGTGACATGGACTCGATGATGTTAGCTGGCAATTTGATTCCGCTTTTTCCGTTTGGCATCTTTTTCGGCATACAAAGCGTGGTCTGCCTGGGAAAGGAGATCTTCGATAGAGCCTGTATAGGTGTGATCGAAAAAGACTCTGCCGACGCTGAAGTGGATGGGTTCTCCCTGGGTCTCTCCATTGCGTACCTCGAGGAGTTCATTCATGCGTTCGATGGATGAACCCGCATCCGAAAATTCGGTTTTGCAGCCCATGGCGAGAAACTCATCTCCGCCCATGCGAACCAGAAGAACATTTTTACGAAAGGCGATTTGTAACAAGGAGGCAAAATCGGTTAAAGCGTAGTCACCGGCTTTATGGCCGAACTGGTCATTGATTGCTTTGAAGTGATCGAGATCAAAGTAACAGATAAAACCGGAGAGTTCGGATGACACGACTTCATCGATGACGCCTTGGGCCAGGCTGGTAAATCCTCGCCGGTTGTAGAGATTGGTCAGTTCGTCGATGATGGCGAGTTGAGCGACGGTTGCCTGCAGTCGATGTCTTTCGATGGCGAAGCGAATGGTCCTCTGAATAAGGGAGGGGTCGTATTTTCCTTTGATCAGAAAGTCCTGCGCTCCGACTTGAATAGCGGAAAGGCCGATTTTGTCGTTGGTATTGGCGGTCAAGACAACGATAGGGACATCTCGGTGACTGGCCAAGATGGCTCTAATGGTGTCCAGTCCGGAGGTATCCGGTAGGTTCAGGTCCAGGAGAATGACATCATAGTCGTTTTGGTCGAGCAGGTTATTCGCCTCAGCGTTTGTCGTGCAGACGGTGATGTCGTACCTATCTTCAGACACCTGTGAAAGGGTCCGAGCCGTAATTTTGGCAATGATCGGCTCATCTTCGACAAGAAGTAATCTGTAATGGAATCCCATGAGAGATAGAAGTTTGGTTGAGAGTTTATTCCGAAATAATTCGAGGTGTCAGAAAGATGATTAATTCGGTATTGGCGGTGACATCATGCTGACCTCTGAAGGCTTTTCCCAAACCGGGGATATCTCCCAGGAGGGGAATTTTTCGTTCTGTCTTTGCGGTACTTTCCTGGACGAGACCTCCGAGGATAACGGTTTCACCATCATTGAGACGCACTAAAGAAGAGGCTTGCCGGACATCTATGACCGGAGCGGATGCCTGGCTACGAGAGGTTTCACTGCCAACCAGCCGGCTGATGGCAGGGGTAACGTCCAGAGTGATGATTCCATCAGCAGATATCTGAGGCGTAATGGAAAGAATGGTTCCGATCGTCACCACTTGAATTTCCTCGGTGACGGTTATGGTTGGATTGTCACCGGTGGATTGAATGGCAGAGCTCACAAAAACAGGAAAATCCTGTCCAAC
>JANQKU010000203.1 GCA_028280955.1 Opitutaceae bacterium | reverse complement strand
CATTCTCTTTGATTCCTTTCCCGGATGGCAGGTCAACGCGACCGTCTACGTACCTCTTGATTTCAAACCACCCTTCCCCGCTGTTGTCGTCCCCGTCGGACATTCCGGCAAACAATTCGTTAATTACCAACTCCCTTGCCAGTATTTCGCCCGCGCAGGTTATCTCGCCATCACTTTCGATCCACCGGGACAAGCCAGTGAAAAACAACCGGGAAACGATCATTTCTTAGATGGTGTTCGCTGCTACACCATAGGCGAAACATCTCATCAGTACTTTGTTGCGGATGCGATTCGCTGTATCGATTATCTGGAAACAAGAGAAGACGTTGACGGAAGCAACGGCTACGCCATGACAGGAGTATCTGGTGGAGGAACCACCACAACCTTTGCCACCTTTCTCGATGAAAGAATTTCCGTCCTTGGGCCATCCTGTTGCCTTTCTCCACTTTCAGGCCTTCGAATTTCGCAATGTTACGCCGCCTGCCCCGAAGGCAGTATGTGGCGAAGATTTGCCGATGGAATCGATTCTATCGATCTCATTGCCGCAGCCCTACCCAAGCCACTGCTTTTGATGGCTGGTGAAAAAGACGAAGTTTATCAAATCGAACCGACTCGTGTTTTGGCCGAAGAAGCGGCTCAATTTTACCAAAGAGCAGGCTATGAAGACCGGTTTCAATTCTTTGCCGATAAATCAGGCCATGCCTATACCCTTGAACAAGCCAAGGAGTTTACACAGTTCATGGGTAAATGGCTCAACCCTTCAGGCAACCTTGTCCTACCCGATATCACCTCTCCTGATTTTGCTCTTAATCCCTACGAAGAAGTTCGCTGTTATCCTGAAACAAGCGTAAATATGCGCAGCATCACCTATGATCGTTTTAAGAAGCTGAAAATATCATACGCGAAAGACTCTCAAACCATCCAAAAAGCGGCCTCAGAACTCGTCGCTTATAACACTCCTTCTGAAAATCTTAAAGCCCGTATCACAGAGCCCTTTCAAATCTGGGTTCACAACTGGCAGCAGGTTTTACTGGAACCTGAAGAGGACATCGAACTACCCGCCACCTTTATTTCCGCCAGAAACAGCAAACCAGGTCCTATCCTTCTCCATTTTGATGATGAAGGCAGAGATCGACTGTTGATTCGACAAGGTATCTTGGCAGAAGCGGTTCATTTTTTAAATAGAGACATCCAGGTCGGCAACGTCTTCACAGTCGATCTCCGTGGATGGGGTGATTCTTCTCCGGCTCTTTATCCTTACGAAATTCCTTCATGGGGTGGCCAGGATCGCTTTTTTGCCTATGCCAGCGCTGCGCTCGGAGATTCCGTTATGGCCATGCGAGTTCGAGATGGATTACAGGCATTGGCCTATGTTCGTTCTCTGTCAAACTGTAAAGACGGTCGGGTTGTCATCTCCGGATGCGGAGTCGGCGGCATGGTGGCACAGCATGTTGCGGCGATCGACGGGAATACCACTGGTTTGATCACCTGGCAATCCCTTCTTTCTCTGGCAACCTTATTGGCAGCAGAGCACTACGATTGGCCAGCCGATACATTCGTCCCTAATATGTTATTACACTACGATTTGCCGGATTTAATTTCCTCTCTCAGTTGTCCGGTTCGTATTATTTCGCCACTCGATGCCATGCGAGCGACTTTCCCCGATGAAACCCTGCAAACGATCCAAAAAGAGATGCCTGCTAACGTGCAAATTTACAATGCCGGTGAGACTGAAATTATTTCTGAAATCCGAAATCTTATTGAATACACCTGATACCCTCAATCCACCATATGCTAATGAATTCCTATTTAAATCCTCCTCAAATCGTTAATCCGCCAACTCCTCGCTACGCTGATTCACTTCGGCAATTTCAAGGTATTCCCGGAATCGAACAGGCCTCAGACCACAGACTCTGGGCCACTTGGTATGGAGGAGGCCTTTCGGAAGACAATGGAAACTATGTTCTGCTCACAACCAGTGGAGACGCCGGTCAAACATGGTCTGAAGTAAAAATAATCGTCGACCCGGGTGATGATGTTCGGGCTTACGATCCTTGTTTATGGCGTGACCCCAACGGTCGACTCTGGCTCTTTTGGGCTCAGGGCTATGAAGGGCATACCGATGACAGTGCGGGCGTTTGGTGTATCACCACGGACAATCCACAGGACGAAAACCCTCAATGGTCAAATCCCAGAAGACTCTGCGACGGTATTATGATGAATAAACCCACCGTCCTTTCAACTGGAGATTGGCTACTACCCTCTGCCACCTGGCATCAACCTGAAAGCTGTGGAATCTACGCCTCATCTGATCAAGGAAATACCTGGCAAAAACGAGGAGCCGCTACCGTTCCTTCAAAAGAAGATCGCAGCGCGGATGAGCACATGATCGTCGAACGTAAAGATGGAACACTTTGGATGTTGGTCCGAACTCAATATGGTATTGGTGAAAGTGTCTCGACGGACAAAGGGTATACCTGGAGTCCGGTTACCCCATCAGCTATTAAACACCTTGTTTCCAGGTTCTTCATCTGGCGACTTAATTCCGGAAACTTTCTCTTAGTCAAACATGGTTCCATCGATCAACGCATTGAAGTGGAACGCATGGAAGGACGTTCTCACTTAACAGCCTATCTCTCCACAGATGAAGGCAAAACCTGGGGCAATGGATTACTCCTCGATGAAAGAGTCGGTATTTCCTATCCCGATGGCTTTCAATCCGATGATGGCGCTATCACCATTATCTATGATTTTGACCGCAGAGGAGCCATGGAGATCCTTATGACTCGTTTTACGGAAGAAGATATCTTCCAGGGGAAATACAGTTCCGAAAAATCGATTCAGCGAAAAATCATCAACAAAGCCACCGGTAAAAACCCGCTCAACCAAGGAAACCCACACCACGTTCAGTATTAGAGCCGGGTCTCTGTCGTCGAAAACCTTAGTCATTTCACATATTTAACCAAAGAGTTAACTATTTTCATTGACAGGAATTTTCAATACTCTTTGATTAACCACATGGTTAATCGTAAAGAAGTGGCCACCAATCGGGTTTTTCAAGCGTTATCGGACCCAACCAGGCGAAAAATTTTACAACGGATTTCACAGGAAAATGCGACAGTTGGAGAAATCGCAAAACCCTTTCGCATGTCCGGCCCTGCCATTTCTAAACATCTTAAAATCCTCGAAGAAGCCGATCTCATTACTCGGCTTAAAGACGGAAAAACACGGCGGTTTAAACTCAACACAAAACCCCTCTCTGATGCGCAAACCATCATCCAACAACTAACTTCTTTCTGGATAGATCGTTTAACCAGTTTGGATACATTTTTAAAAACCGAAAACAAAAGACCCAAAAACAATGACCGAAAGTAAACCCTTAGCCCTATTGGAAATTGAGAGAGAACTCAGTGCAAAACCGGATTCCGTATTCAGTGCTCTAACACAACCTGAAAAAATGAGCCAGTGGTTTTATGGGATGGATACAGGCTATGCCAGAGCAGAAGCAGACCTTCGTGTCGGCGGAAAATATAAAGTCAGCATGTATCGTTCGGACGACGAACTCGCCGCAGCTCCTCATGGAGAATATCTTGAAATAGATCCTCCCAGCAAACTCGTCTTCACCTGGACATCCGAAGGATACGTTAAAAACAGCATCGTTACGATTATATTACGTGAAACCGAAAAAGGCACTCATTTACATCTAAAGCACGAATTGCCGGAAGAAGCCAAAGAAGCTCATAACGAAGGTTGGACAACTTGCGCAGAACGACTGGAAACCTTCTTAAAGATTGTCTGAAAATTCACATAATTATCCTCAACCCGCAAACTCCAATAAACATGAAATCAAAAATCACTCTTCTAACGACCGCAATCACTCTCTTTGCCACAGTATTTCTCTATACATATGCCGGTGAACACCCAGAGACAAACCATACCGGTTCAAAAGAACTTGAAATGATGAAGTCGTTGGCCGGACAATGGAATGCCGATTCCAGCTCGATGCCGGGAAAAACGTTACTGATCACTTACGAAGTCACCTCTTCCGGAAGTGCAGTTGTCGAAACACTCTTTAAGGGTGAACCCTTTGAAATGGTCACGATTTATAGCGACGACGAAGGCACCCTGAGCATGAATCACTTCTGTTCCCTCAAAAATCAACCGCGTATGAAAGTGGAATCTGCTCCTGAAAACATGCTGCACTTTCGCTATTCAGGCGGCACAAACATCGATTCGAAAGTTGACGCACATATGCATGCTATGGACCTGACCATTATCGACGAAAACACCGTTCAACATGCATGGTCCTTATTCAAAGACGGAGAAACTTCCATTAACCAAATTCAACTGACGCGGATTTTGTAAAAATTAATTTCCTCTCTTCTAGTCGAAACACTGGAAGCAATCTCTATTCTTTTAGAGCTATCTGAATTAATAATTTGAAAGCAGGATTTTGTCCTGAAATGCGACAATTCAGACGTAACCAGTTCCCAAAA
>JANQKU010000167.1 GCA_028280955.1 Opitutaceae bacterium | reverse complement strand
GTAAAGTGAAAAAAATAAGAGCAAAAGAAAGTTTCACGGGATCATTCACATAGACAAACAATAGTAATTTTTATACCTCTGTGATGTCGAAAACAAGAGGTTTCTTAAAAAAGGGTAATTCAGAAAGAGAATAGGTGAGGTATTGTCTAGAACCTCTGTCTAGATC
This sequence comes from Opitutaceae bacterium, assembly GCA_028280955.1. Lineage (GTDB taxonomy): Bacteria > Verrucomicrobiota > Verrucomicrobiia > Opitutales > Opitutaceae > NORP342. The sequence continues at coordinate 11,119 of JANQKU010000167.1, read as the reverse complement.
TTTTTATAACAAGACGTACTATTTCGAGAATACCCATTTTAGCAGACGGGCATAGGACGGTGTTTGCCCTTGTGAGAGGATCCCGATACGGAAGATTTTTCCGGCGACAGCGACGCAAAGAATGGTGAACAATCCAGTCAATAAAATGGAAAGGAGAATTTGCCAGAGGGCCGGTCCGGGGGGCAAAGCGATGCGCAACATCATGATGGTTGGTGTGGAAGGCGGGAAAAGAGAAAGTGCAGTCGCAAATAGACTGTTGGGTGATTCTATAACAGCTCCCACGAAGAAAAGAGGGATAACGATGATCATGACTGCTGGCATCATCAGGCTTTGGGAGTCTTTAATTTCGGAGCAAACAGCGCCGATGGCAGAAAAAATAGATCCAAACATAAAGAGGGCGAGGATGAGGAGTAGAAGGAACCAGGCATAAAAAGAAGGTTCGATTGTTTCGGCTATGCCGAAATGAGAAGTGAGGTAATAGGCAGATGCGAGGTAAAGAGAGGAGAGGGTAAGGGTTACGGCGACGGTTCCGATGAGTTTTCCCATCAGTAGTTGAAAGGGGCTTACAGATGAAACCAGAATCTCTGAGATTTTTTGCATCTTCTCTTCGAGAACTTGATTGAGCAGCGTGGGTACAGCTGTCATCACAAGTATATAGAGAAGCATCATTGAAGCTAAGGGGATAACTTTTGTGACAATTTCATTATCTTTTTTCGCCTCCTGGAGGGTTCCATCGGCTGAAATTTTGACCAATCCCAAAGAGGTTAATCCGATGGGTTGTGAAAGCTGTTTGACCAAGTTACGATCAACTTGGGCATTTTCGAAGCGTCGACTCAAGACGGCCTGATTGATCGTTTTTCGAAACCATTTTGGCAATTCTTCGAAAGTCGGCGTTTCAGAATGATAGGCCAGAGTATGGACGCCGTTGGTATCGATTTTTTCAGTATCTAAGATATTCTTGTCAATAACGAGATAGGCGAATAATTCACCCTGTTCGACACGTTGTGAAAGTTCGATTTCTGTCTGCTTGGGATCACCGGTCTCTGAGTATTTTTCGAAGAAAAACCGGGGGCGAACTTGTTTTTGCGTTCCGTCTTCGGAGAGTTCGAAGACGTTGGACTTTTCACGTTCGGTATTTGCGGCTTCGAGAATCGCATAGAGAAAGCCTGAGCGATCGACGATGGCACACTTACGGTCGGTTATATCCACTTGTTGACCGATAAATTTCTGAGCGAAAAGGGCTCCGGCGATAAGAAGAGGGGTAAGAAAAAAACCGATGAGGAAAGCTTTGGAACGGATGGCGATTCCATATTCAGCTTTGGCGACAGCAAAGATCTTATTCATTTGGAGACTCCTCTTCTTGAGGGTTTGCAATGCGGGTAAAAATATCGTGCAGAGAAGGGCGAGCCTCCTCGAAGAGCTGAACATGTGTTCGTTGCAGAAGAGCTGCCAGGAATGCGTTACTGTCGCCTTGCAGCTTTACTTCCAGATACTTTCCCATATCCAGGACTTTTTCGATCCCCGGCAGACCTTCCAGAGTGCTTGCTCCTTCTGCCACACGTAGACGTATACTGTCTTTACCGTAACTAGCCTGGATCTCATGTAGTGTTCCATCCAAAACCTTCTCACCTTTGTAGATCATAAAGATGGAGTCACAGAGTTTCTCCGCCATGTCCATATCGTGAGTCGAAAAAATGACAGTCGATCCTTGCCGCTGTAGATCGAGGATAGCTGCGCGAATGGTTTCCAGATTAACAGGGTCAAGACCGGAGAAGGGTTCGTCGAGGACGATCAGCCTCGGGCGTGTGAGCACAGTCGCGATGAATTGAATTTTCTGTGCCATGCCCTTGGAGAGCGTTTCGATTTTCTTGTCTGCCCACTCGGTGAGTTCCATACGTTCAAGCCAGCGCATTCCTTCGGTTTTTGCGTCTTTGCGACTCATGCCTTTAAGGGAGCCGTAGTACTCCAGTAGTCTCAGGGTCTTCATCTTTTTATAAAGACCACGTTCTTCCGGCAGATAACCGATCTTATCGTTCGAGGCTCGTGTTCCTGTTTTGCTGAGGACTTCAATTGTCCCGGAGTCCGCATGCAAGATATGGAGGATCATGCGAATGGTGGTCGTCTTTCCTGAGCCATTCGGCCCAATAAAGCCATAGATGGATCCGGCAGGAACATTGAGTGACAAATCTTTGACGGCTGTATGGGAGCCATAAGTTTTTGTGACTCCAGTCAGTTTAACGGCTGAATCAGTAGGTATCATCCTAATTTTTAAGGAAGCGTTTTTCGATCCAGTTGCTGATATGTTCTAAGGCTTCCGGAGCAAAAGTTTCTTCGATAGTGCCATATTCTTCTATTGAGCCGGTTTCAGCATGTTGGAACAGATGGTTCAAGTCTTGTAAAATAGTAACTTCAAAATCCGGATTGTTCGCTTCTTCCAGAGCGGCCTTGACGCCCGCGGCATTGATTTCTGGCGCTACCTGAATGTCTTTTTCTCCGAAGAGGGCTAGTGTTGGGATTTGAATTGTTTTCAGATAGTTGCTTGGATCTTTTCGCATCAGAGATCGAAACCAGGGTGTTGAGACGGTGCTTATGCTTTGTTTCACGGTAGCATCATCCAGCTTCAAGGCCTTGAGTTCAGCCTCAGTATATTTTGTTTTTTCAGTTGCAAAGAGTTCGGTCAATTTCTGCTTGAGTTCGGAACGAGGAATCGAACTGTCTTTGATAAGTTCGAGCTCGTGCTGTTGATGTTTGGTGAGTCGATTAATCAAAGATGGCTCAATTCCCTGGAGGCTAAAGATATCTTCAGCTTGACGTTTGAGTAACTGGTCGAGGGGTTCACCAGGAGGTGCCAGTAACACAAGGAAATCCACTGCATTATTTGTCGATGCCACAATTGGTCCCGATAGACCTCCTTCGCTGTGACCAATAATGCCAATCGCATTAGCATCCACTTCGGCTTGAGCTAAGAGAAAGGCGATGCCCGCTTCGGCATCTGAAGCAAAATCGGCAACAGTGGATTTCATATGTTTACCTTCTGATTTTCCGACACCTCGATCGTCATAGCGCAGAGAGGCAATCCCGCGTCGGGCAAGGTAATCCGCAATAATAAGAAAAGGCTTATGCCCCATCAGAGATTCATCCCGGTCTTGTGGCCCGGACCCGGTGATGAAAAGAACTGTTGGGAAGGGTCCTGAGCCTTCTGGGATAAGAAAGGTCCCGGCCAGGCTGATATCGGCAGACTCATTGCGAAAGGTGATTTCTTTGTTTTGGTAGGGGAAAGGAGGCTTAGGATTCTGAGGACGGTTGAGGACAAATGCTTTTTCCATACGATTAAAGGTGAGTGGTAAATCTCTTCCCATTTGTGACCAAGTCCCCTCAATTGCGCTTCCGTCTACGTTCATTTTACCTAGAAAAGAACCTTGAATTTTTTCGATACGAAACTTCAGAGTTCTGTCTTTGAAATCCATTTGATCAACTGGAATCTCCGCCGAACCTTGGTCGATACTTTCAAGGATTGCTTTGAAAGTATTGGCTTCAGATTCAGTCACCTGTAAGGCCAGCCGTAGTTTCATAGGACCTACATCCAGAGTGCCAAACCATTCTCCGGCCATTCTTTCGCCGGGAATTGGTTTTACTGGTATGTCAGGAGTTTTCGTTTCTTGTTTTTTTTCTCCCGAAGTGCGTTCAAGCGAGAAGCCCAGGGTTTGACCTCCTTGCTTGAATGTCCCTGTGATGGTATTTCCCGAGTCTGCCAGCGTTCCTTCAAAACGAGGATCACCTGGTATTCCCTCCATCTCAAAGTGCACTTGTTTCCCTTCAATTTTGATATTGGACAATTTGAAGCCACGGAGTCCTTGAGCGGGGATATCGATAGAGCCTGAATGTTTTCCTTTTGTACTTTCTAGCGTGATATTGATGGAAAGCGGATTGTTGGGGATTTCTATCGCGCCTTCCCAGGATCCCATGGGGTGTGCCGCATAGATGGTCGCACAGAGAGATGAGAAGAAAACGAGGATTAGCAGTTTCGACGGAGTGGATTTCATAATGGCAGCAAATAATAAAGAAGAAAGGTTACCGTTGGGTTACCTTCTGAAGGGTACGTCAGAGTCCCTTCTTTACTCATTTTGTCTTTCTTGGCAAAAGAGAAAAAGTATCCCTTTTCGGCTCTGGAGGTAACCTAATGGTGACCTGACCCTTGTAGCATTACCGTCATTATGAATCGTCAAATACGCAAATATATAAGAATGGCTTTGTCTTGCGGAGGAATTTTGCTTTGCACGGCCATCGGATATAGCAGTGAGGGTTCGCTGTCTGCCAGTGAATTATTGGAAGAGGGGGTTTACTTACAGGAGGCAAAGGGTGATCTTGAGGCTGCGATTACACGCTACAAGCAAGTTATTGAACTGGACGCGAACAATCGCCCACGCGCAGCAGAAGCCCAGTATCGTTTGGCCGTCTGCTATTTGGAGCAAGGGAATGAAGCCTTAGCAATACAGGCATTTGAGGCACTGGCTCGTGATTTTCCCCGTCAAACCAAATGGGTGGAAGCGGCTTTGGAGCATTTGCCTAGAGAGTTTGAGCCGAACTTTATTCCATGGGTAGATGGAGAACGAACCGAAATGGAGTTCCGGCTTGCCAATGGAGATGCTGTAGGCGTTTTTGTTTTTGACATTTCAGAATTTGAGCACGAAGGGCGTTCCTGGTGGAAGTTTTCGAATCGGCAATTTGCAAGAGGTTTTGATATGATGGATTCTGTCATAGCCGATCCTGATTCCGGGTTGCCGCTTGAGGGGCACTACTATGACACAAACTCAGGATCTGTGATTTATTCGTGTAAGGAAAGGCTGGTTCGGATACATTACGAAAAAAATGACAATAAAAGAGAATTCGCTATCGAAGGAAGGTTTTATAGTAATTCACATGCAATTGCTTTGATGCGACAATTTCCCGCCGAAGTAGGATTCTCTACAGAACAGAAAGTTTTGGTGCCCTTAAGTGGTGTTGTCGTGCCTGTCGTATTTAAGATAATAGCAATTGAAACTTTGGATACAGCCATTGGCACCTTTGAGTGTTATCAAACGGAATTGGACATCATGGGCCAGAAGCAGAAATTTTGGATTACCAATGATGCGAAACGAAAAATGGTTAAAATGGCAATGGGAGGAATAGAAGTGGTCGTCACGCGATTCGGCGTGGCCGCAGCAGAAGCAAAAACGGTTTATGAGAACGATAGGATCGGCTACACCGTTGCGTATTCAAATCATTGGTTTTCTTTCGAGTCAAATGTTGATGAAGAGAATTCTAAAAAAGGCCGTTTAGAGCTGCGTGATCCCAATTCTACCACATCGATTTCAATCGCAGCGGTCAGGTATGAATCGACTGAGAACGAAGAGTCTTTAAGCGATTTGGAACGTGTGCGGGAAACGGCAGAGAAGCATATAAAAGCGTATAAACAAAGGAGTCCGGATTTTGAGGTAGATCCAGAAAGTTGGAGTGAATTTGAAATCAATGGGGCAACGGCACTTTCTTATGTTGGGCGATACGTCAGCGCTACGAGAGGAAAACCTACTGTAAATAAAAAGACCTTTGTTTATGGGAAAGGCCGACGTCTTATCTTCACGATACGGAGTCCTTTCGATGAAATTGAAAGGATGTTTCCTTTGTTTGATGCCATGGTGGCTTCGGTGAAAATTGAATAGCAGTGGGTTTCAAGAAAAAGATTAAGACAATAGTGACGGTTGCTCAGAGTAAATCCTGGGCGGCTTTTTTGCTGTTGGTCTTGGTTGTCTTGATCCCCTCTGTTTGCGTGTGGTGGTTGGTCGACGAAGCATCAAAAAGCAAACGTCTGGCCATGAAACAACTTTTCAATGATGCACGTAACAGTTATTTAGATACGGGAAAATCAACGATCTTAGAAGAGATTACAAGTATTCGCACTATGTTTGATGCCTTGCTTGAAAAAATTCCGGTAGAACAATGGGAGGCAACGGTTTTTCAGAAAGGGTCAGTGGATGGGTTTTTTGTCGCTGCTGCGACATTGTCGCAACTGGACGAAGAGAGAGGGGAAGATGACGAGATCCAAAAGTGGGCACTGAAGCAAATGAATGTGATCAAACTCGCTCTTAAAGAAAGCCGAGAACTTGACGCGTTGTCAGAGATTACAAAATCGCTTTCCGATGAGCGGATTTTACGGGCAAAACTAGAGGATGGACGATGGTTGGCTCCGATGTGGATGTATCTGACGATTGATCTGAGCAAGGAGAAGGGGGCAGAAGAAAAGGCATGGCTGGATTTAAAGAAGTTGATGCTGAGCGATGAAAATTGGCAGATGCCTCTTTCGCAGAGGAACTTTTATTTGAAGAAACTTTACGAAAACTTTGAAGATACTGAAACCAAGCGTTTCTATCAACGTGTCAAAACAGTCTCCGAGTGGATTGACTTAAAGGATGGACATCTCCAGCCTTCGACACTGCCTGAACTGGGGCAATTGGGCGACTTTGTTCACATTTGCTTAAGCAAGGGTGAAGCTGTCCTCATCTATAGGAAGGAGAATTTTCAAGCACAGATGAATGCATTGTTAAATGCATTGCCGAGTCGTGTGGGAGGAAGGCTTTCTATCAGGCAAAGTAGTGAAGATTTGGATAAGAATGTCACTACTGTGGCTTTGCCGCTGCACTCTGATTTGGAGAATTGGGCACTCGTTTTCTCGAGAGATTCAGAATCAGGCAGTGTCGAGGAGGCAGATCGAGAAGTGTTGTTCTTGGTTTTCGTAGGTACCGCAGTTGTTGCCCTTTCGTTGTTTTTATCGTTCTCTTTGTATCGAGTGATGCGGAGGCAAGCTGATTTGGCTCAACTGAAAAACGATTTGGTGGCGACGGTATCTCACGAATTGAAAACTCCGGTTGCGTCCATTCGCCTGCTGATTGATGTCTTACAGAAAAATGATTCGTGGGATACGGATCGGGTTCGGGAATATATAGAGCTGATCTCAAAGGAAAACAAACGCTTGGGGCGCTTGATTGAAAATTTCCTCTCTTTTTCAAGGATGGAGCGAAATAAAGGCAGTTTCGTGCTGCAGGAAGCATCAGCCCAGGAGATCGTTCTGGAAACAGAGAGTGTTTTTAGAGAAAGTATCGCGAATGGGACTTGCCGATTGAGAGTAAGCATTGAGGATGGATTGAAACCGATTTTAGCTGATAATGAAGCCTTGCAAACAGCTCTCGACAATCTATTAGAGAATGCCTGGAAATATGGAGGAGAAAATCCTGAGATTGAGCTATCCGTTGTCGCTGCTGAAAATGGCGTCATTTTCAGTGTTTCGGACCAGGGGGAAGGTATTCCGAAGGACGAGCAAGAAAAAGTCTTTGAACGGTTTTACCAATCAAAGCAACGGTTGTCTGAACATACAGGTGGTGTCGGATTGGGCTTAAGTATTGTTTCGTTTATTGTGGAGAAACATGGAGGACAAGTGAGCCTTGAAAGTTCTTTGGGGAAAGGAAGTGTGTTTAAGATAAGGATACCCTATGCCTAAGATTCTGGTGATAGAGGATGACCCTGCGCTCCAGCGTGGATTGAAGGATAGTTTTTCGGATGAAGGTTACGAGGTCCTTGTGGCAAGTGACGGAGAAAAAGGTCTGGATTTGGCCCTTTCCGCCAGTCCGGATTTGGTGCTCCTGGATATCATGTTGCCCAAGTGCAATGGATACGAAATTTGCAAGGTGATACGCTTGGAAGGGTATGAGTATCCTATTGTTATGCTGACGGCAAAAGAAGAAGAGAGTGACATTGTCCGCGGCCTTGATTTAGGCGCTGATGATTATGTGACCAAACCTTTTAACATCCGTGAGCTTTCTGCTCGGGTGAGGTCTTTTCTCAGACGGCATCGTGCGTCAGATGTGACGATTTTCCGATTTGGAAATTGCGAACTGAATCGCGAGTCGCGGCAGTTTCAAAAAGAGGGTGAGCCGGTTTCGCTCACCAGCAAGGAATACCAGTTATTGGAGTATTTTCTGGAAAACGTCGGCAAGGCGCTGACGCGGACGAATATCCTCAACCAAGTATGGGGCAGCTCCATTGTTGTGACAGAGCGTAGTGTGAATCGTTGTATCGCGACACTCCGCTCAAAAATCGAAGATGATTCAAGTGTGCCAAAGCATATCAAAACGATAAGGGATGTCGGCTATCGTTTTGAGTTGAAATAGTGATTGCCTTGCGCCGTTACCGCGGTGTTCCTCTCGTATTACGCTAAAGACACTCGAACTGCGGCAAAACGCAGTCCGAGTGTTTTCTGAACTTCTAAGACTGGGAAGAACACTCTTCTGATGCCTGCCAGAAGGCAAAAACCGTCCCTTGCGGATCCGCAACTACTGCGAAACTGCCCATGGGTAAATCGACTCTCTCCTTACAGATAACGCCTCCTAGCTCTTTGGCTTTTGCTACGGAAGCGTCGATGTCCTCGACATTGACATAGCTTAACCACATCGGAGCCACATCGGCACCTTCCGGCGGCATAAAACAGCCCGCGATAGGACGGTCGCCCAATTTGAACATCGTATAAGTGTCCCCTCCAGGCATCTCCATATCTTCGGTCGCCCAACCGAATAGCTTAGAATAAAAGTCAACACTGGTGCCTTTATTGTGGGTGATCAATTCGTTCCAAGCCATCGTGCCCGGCGTGGTATCATTTTGTTGGCTTTCTTCACTCATATTATTTCTCGTTTGTTAGTGTTTTAATTAATCGATGGGGTTGATCCCATCGGTGTCTCCTGAGTTATAGCATAGCATACTGACAACCCTATGTCAGGAGACTGTCCTATTCGTTAAATTTATTTATAGGACCGAACGATTTTCTCTGCTTCAGCAACGATGAGCTGCCGCAACTCTACCGGACTGCGCACTATGGCGGAAGTCCCCATTCTGATGAGCCATTTGGCTAACCACTCCAGGGAGTAGGCCTGCCCTTTAATCAAGAAACGGCTCCCTGTAAGCTCTTGTTTCGATTCGATCTGACACGGCATTTCATGCAGTATTCGCTCCAGCACCCAACGCTCGCATTCGATCTGAAATGGCGTGAGTGAACACTCCTCAACTTCATCTTTCAGAAAATCAGAGAGCGAAAAGTCTTTGTGCCGAAAGAATGTCTCTGGCAAAATCTCCCAGCTCTGCATACGATCAAGCCGAAAGTCCCGCATCGCCTCTCGCAAGCGACACCAGGCGATCAGATGCCATTGCTGCCCGTAAAAGACCAGGCCAAGTGCCTCGACCGTGCGTTTCGTTATGTCACCACGCCCACCGGAATTATATTCAATCGTAATGCAACGTCGTCGAACAACCGCTTCCTGCACAGGCATGAGAGATTGTTCGCTTTGGAATCCGTTTGCTCTGCTCCAGATTTTCATACGATTACCCAGTTGGCTGAGGTAATTTTTATGCCTCTCCGGCAGTGCTGCGCGAACCTTGAGCAATGCGCCCTCCAGATTCTTTTTCAGTGAATCGTCGCCAAACTGCTCCGTGATCTCACCGCTCATAAAAAGAGCCGCGGTTTCTGCCTCAGTAAACATAATCGGTGGCACATTATAGCTGCGCATCAGGCTGTAGCCCACCCCGGCCTCAGCTATGATCGGCACCCCCGCTTCTCCCAACGCAGCAATATCTCGATAAACCGTGCGCAAACTGATTGCGAAATGCGCAGACATTTTATCTGCAGTTACCACTCGGTGGCTTTGCAGCATCAAGATTATGGCGGTAAGACGGTCGATACGGTTCATCAGGTTGAGGCTCGATCTTTAGCTAAAACAGCCACCCTTGAAAAGGCTAACCTTCTTACCTGTTCTACATCGCTGATCGGGATTGACCCTTTGAGTTTTCTGCTGGCTTTTTGAAGTAGTAGAAACGCTGCTCGCGTTTGCAGTAATGGAGGATATTGGGTCGCACAGGACTATCGGCAAAAGCAAAGGTCGTCTCTTCGCCGGTAATGGGATCATAGGCATCAAGGCGGAGGTCTTGGGCTTGATGAGGATGGTTTACCCGATGGTGAATTTCTGCGAGGTGGAGGTAGTGGCCGCCGGCGTCGCGCGCGCCGAGCTGACGTTGGCTGGGATCGATCCAGATCCATTGATTGAGAGTAACATCGAATATTTCGACAATGGTGTGACCCCCGGCCAGGAGGACTTCGAAGTTGTGGCCAGGTTGGTCAGATTCGGCATTGTAATAGGTGTTGCGCATGCGGACGAGACGAGCGGGGATGTCCAAACTGTTGAGGGCATGGCAAAGGACTTCGCTCAGATTGGCGCACCAACCGTGGTCGATCCCTGCCAGGATGCGCTCGTGCTGGCGAAAAGGATGCAGGTGGTTCATCGCGTCAGAGGGTGTGCCGCGCTGTGGTTCGAAATCATTTATGACGGAACGGGCAATGGCTCGAGCACGGCCATAAGGGGATTCGTTTTCGGAAATCAGATCACCCCAATATTGTTGCGCATAAGTGCGGTCTTCTTTGGTTGGGTTTTCGATAATCCAGTCCGAGACATACGAATAATTCAACTTGAGGTCAGTCTCTTTGACGATGACTCGATTATGCATGACTCGTCCATTGGCGGCATCGCGAGCTTTGGAAGCAAACTGAAGCCCGAGGTGGTGGGAGGTGGTTCGTTCGCCGGTGCTGGATATGGCAGTGATATCAAGTGTGTGAAGCTGTGGTTTCAGACATTCTTCGTTGGGAAACCGAGCCGTAATAACGGGGCCATCGATGCTAATTTCAGCGTCACCTTTTTCAGTGACTTCGAGTTTCGCGAAGTCAAAAGCAGTGGTGAGAGTGAGAATGAGTCCGACACCTGTAGTTGTGCGTTCGATACTGTGAAGTGAAAGAGCCTCTTCGGTGGGATAGAATTCCCAATAGTTATGGTTGTCGAGCAGCAGGATATCGGAGTTGTGCTGTAAACCTTCCAGGCTGACATCAGGCACGGATTTGGTGGATGTTGTCATTTGGCGAATTTCTTGGCGACGGTGTTGATGGCCAGAGCGACTTTTTCGATATAGGCCTCAGTGAGTGCTTCGTTATAAGGCATGTGGATACAGTCTTTCAGGAAAGCTTCGGCGACAGGGCAGGAGATTTGGGTGTAAT
>JANQKU010000158.1 GCA_028280955.1 Opitutaceae bacterium | reverse complement strand
TCAGCAGCTGTAGTTTTCTCCTCATATGGCAGCTTCTGCGTGGTCAAGTAAATCGCCTCAAACAAAATACAGAATTTCTCGCCTATATCGTTATCATTGCAGGTGCCATCATCTCTTTAACGATCATCCTTTTAAATGACTATGGATGGGATAACTGGAGTGAAACATTCAGATCAGCCGCCTTTCAAGTTATCTCTATCATTACAACAAGCGGGTTTGCCTCGGAAGATTTCGCTCAGTGGTCCACCTATCCTCAAGTTTTATTACTGGGTCTGATGTTAATAGGTGGATGCTCAGCTTCAACAGCTGGCGGCATCAAAATCATCCGGTTGGTCGTTGGAATTAAAGTCTGTCTCCATAGCATTGAAAATGCTTTCCGCGCACGAGTGGTACGCCGCATTATCGTAAACGGTAGAACACTGAGTGAAGGAACTGCCCACGATATTACCGTCTATATCGTTATCGTTGTTTTCCTCTGTATTATGAGCATGCCCCTCATTGCAGCTTTTGAACAAAAGTTAGATCCCGAAACAAATCTGAGTGCCATTCTATCCTGCCTCTTCAACATTGGTCCTGGCTTCGGCGAAATTGGACCAACCAAAAGTTATGCCAATCTGCATGGTCATACAAAGTTTTTCCTGAGCATTCTGATGATAGCAGGACGCTTGGAACTCTACGCAATCCTGGTTCTCTTCTCTCCCTCCCTCTGGAGACGCTTTTCCTAATACTAATAAAAAAGCACCAAAGCTTTCCGGCTTCAGTGCTGGAGGTAAGATTATAGAAATGACCCGTCTTCTTACGGATAAACTTCGTTTAGAAAAACCTATTCGTCTCCGTCATCTCCGATTGCTTCAACAGGGCAGCCTTCTAATGCTTCCATACAAAGCGCGATATCATCTTCGGTCTCAGGTTGTGCATGCACAAATGAATATCCATTATCGTCGTTTCGGGTAAAAAAGTTGGGGGCAGTTTCACGGCAAAGATCACAATCGATACACTGTTCATCGACATAAAACTTCCCAGCTGCATTTTCTTCCCATTTATCGTTCTTATCGGCCATATGCCCCAGAACATTCAGAAAAGATCTTTTCTGTCAAGAGGCAGTCGATGGAAATCCATCATTATAAATCCCGGATTACCGATCTCGCCACTCCTTGCACGACAAGCTCACCAACCGGATGCATCTCGGGATAGTTCTCATTTTCCGACTTTAAAAAGGGAACCCCCGCAGCATTCTGGAAAAATCGTTTTAAGGTGCTCTCTCCATCAATTAAAGCAACAACGACATCTCCCAGTTTTGGTTGTTTAGGCTCTACTACCACCGTATCTCCATCAAAAATACCGGCCCCAATCATACTATCCCCCCGGACTCTCAAAGCAAAATTCTTCTTTTGGTAGCCGGCCGATCTCATATTCACCTGTAACCGTCCCAAGGCATCTCCCTGTTCGACACCATCTGGATAACCAGCTGCAATACTTCCAAAAACAGGAATTTCCACAACTTCCTCTACTTCAGAAGAACGAGGACCCACATCGACAATCCGAAATGTTCTGGCCTGACCTGGGACACGTGAAATCACTCCTTTCGATTCCAAAGCCCGTAAATGTCCCATTACCGCATTGGTACTGCGAAAACCAAAATGTTCCTGGATTTCACGAAAACTCGGCCAATAACCATTTTCATGAGCACATACTCTTAGAAAATCGAAAACCTCTCGCTGCCGCTTTGTTAAGGACTTCATAGCACCTAAATAAGGTGAACATATTTTCACTTGTCAACTTAGAAGGTATCTGCAAAATCAAAATGCCGATCACAAAAAATTTTTAATCCACTCAGCTACGTTTCAAAATAGGCAACTCTTGGACTGCTTCATTTTCAAGACCCACTCTCTTTTGTTCAGACTTTCTAGATACTCGCTAAAGCAAATCTTCGATATAAGCTATCGTCTTTTTAACCGCTCCTTGGCTAGAGCGATGCCATAAAACACCGGCTTCTCCCATTTTTCGACGAGAATCACTCTCTTTGAGCAAAGCGACTGCCTCTCGTTGCAAACCTTCGGCATCTTCCACTGATACAGCTGCTCCACAACGAACTAAAGATCGAGCGATCGAACGAAAGTTACTCATTTCCGGGCCAAAGAGTAATGGTTTCCCAAACGCTGCCGTCTCTATTGGAGTCTGCCCTTCCCGATAAGGAGGCAAACTTTTCCCTACAAAAACAAGATCGGCCAATTGGACAAATTTTCTCAACTCTCCCGTGGTATCACCGACAGCGATATCCACCTTTTCTGAGGCAGCTCCCTTTGAACGAAAATGATGACTGAAGGTGGTCCCATTCAACAATCTTAGAATATCCTCCCTTCTTTCAGCATGCCTGGGAACAAGAAACAACTGACACTCAATCCCCTGTCTCCGAGCCTCTCTGAACAATTCTAACAAAGTTTCCTCCTCACCTGGCCAGACTGAAGAACCCAGTAAAACCAACCCTTCTCCCAATCCCAACTCCTCTTTTAAGATCTCAATTTCATCTTCCGAAAGGTGTTCTCCCATGGCAAAATCCACTTTTATGTTACCTGTCGTAACAACCCTAGAAACATCCACTCCCAAATGACAAAAGCGTTTCGCATCCGATTCTGAACTAGCCAAAATCCTGGTTATTGTTTTCAAAAAACCATGGATAGCCCAGTTCATTTTTTTAAGCCGAGCAAAGGTATGATCAGAGAGACGAGCATTTATCAGTAATACCTTCACCCCACGTTTTTGTGCCTGGTGTAAATGCTCCGGCCAAAGCTCTCCCTCTGTGAGAATAACTAGATCGGGCTTTACCCTTCTCCAACCACAAGCGCTGCAGGGCCAGAAATCCCAAGGGAAATAACCCACCCCTATGACAAGATCCGCATATCTTTCTCGCGCCAGCACATATCCTGTGCTCGTTGTTGTTGTTAAAAAAACTTCAACAGAGTTACTCTCTTTCAGAGCAATCAAAATCGGTTCAATCGCCAATAACTCTCCCACACTCACAGCCTGAATCCATATCCTTGATACCGATTTTCTTTTCTCCGGTAAAGGGGACATCAACCCAAAACGGTGTGAGAAATCTTTTTTATATCCACCTCGCTTCAAGATTCTCTGCAAATAATACGGCAGAGATAAAATAAAAAGAGGCAAAAATAAAATGCGGTAAACCCAAAGCATTTTAGAAATAGCCTACGAAACTGGCACTTCCTGATAAAGATTTTGAAATTCTCGGGCAACTCGATCTTTGTACAATCCTTTATGGTAAGCATAGCCGACAATCAACGGCATCGCCAAGGTAGCCTCACTGTAAACCATCTGCTCATAAGTTGTCGAAACCTTACCCCATGAACTCGCTTCTTTCAGCGTTGAGCCGGATAAAGCTCCATCCCTTTCATCTGCTACCGTAATCTGTATCGCGTATTTATGCATATCTGCTTTGCTCGGATCCAGTAAATCGGCAGCTACGACAATATCCTGCGTGAAGTTTTTGGGCACACCGCCTCCCACCATAAAGATCCCGGTATTCGGATTCTTCAGCTTGATATCCGTTAACTCCAGAAAATCACGAGCTGAATCCAGAGAAACACAATCCTCTCTATTCTTCGATTGGTGCATCACAAAACCAAAACCAGCAGAACAATCACTGAAAGCCGGCACAAAAATGGGTACATTCTTTTTATAACATTCATAAACAATACTATCATTGACTTGACATCCATTTTTATCCAAATGACGCCCCATTTCATAAATAAATTCACGAGAAGAATAAGGTCTTTTTTCAAGTGAATCACAAATCTCACCAATCGTCTCGTCACAAACCCTCAACTCATCCTCATCGATAAAAGTATCATAAATGCGATCGATGGCCAGATCCCGCATTTCATTATCATCCACCCATTTTGTTCCCACATAATGCTTAAACCCAAGGGCTTCAAAAAAATCCTGATCCACTATTAATGCTCCGGTCGAAACAATCGCATCCACCATATTGTTATTGACCATATCAAAAACCACCTTTTTCAACCCGGCAGAAAAAAGTGATCCGGCCAAAACCAGAATGATCCCACACTCTTTATCCTGAAGCATCATTTCGTAAATTTTAGCCGAACGATTGAGATCCCGCGCAGAGAAAGCCATCTTCCCCATAGCCTCGACCAAACCCACAACATTGTGTTTTTTAATATCCAAATGTTGAATGGTTTCGTTAAGGTAATCAGCTTTCGTTTTCTTCATGACTAAAAATAATTAGAGGTCAAAGGGGAACATATGGAGTGATATCTAAACACTTCAAGGAGGTAAATTCATCAAAAATCCTTTCAGAAGCCCTCTTCTGTGGTCGTAATACCAGCTTTGACATTAAAAAAAGAGAGCCTAACCTCCGATCCACAATGGAGCATCTTCACGCATATTGGAGAATGGAGTATATTGAAGTTCCCAGGGAGGCAAAGGGCAAAGACCTGTTTGTCAAACTCCCCGAACTAAATAAAGACAAGGAAACCTATATCCTTCATCGTTCCAGCTTGAGCTATCTCATTCTCAACCGCTTCCCCTACAATGCCGGGCATCTGCTGGCTATTCCTTATCGCCAGGTCGCAGATCTCAAAAATCTGACTTCTGATGAAAAAGTTGACCTTTTCGATCTCATCATTTTAGGAAAAGAAATCCTGCAGAATGCTCTAAACCCAAATGGATTCAATATTGGCCTGAACCTGGGAAATGCCGGTGGAGCAGGCATCCCGGATCATCTTCATTTCCACATTGTTCCTCGCTGGGAGGGTGATACTAATTTCATGCCGGTGATCGGCAAAACTCGAGTTCTTCCTCAATCTCTTGACGCTATGTGGTCACGACTCAGGGAATTTTGTCCAGCAAACAGGGCTCAGAATGACACAGAATAATAC
Source organism: Opitutaceae bacterium (assembly GCA_028280955.1). Lineage (GTDB taxonomy): Bacteria > Verrucomicrobiota > Verrucomicrobiia > Opitutales > Opitutaceae > NORP342. The sequence goes on along the minus strand of JANQKU010000158.1, from coordinate 1,892 downwards.
TGCAAACATAGATTCAAAAACACTCCATTTCCCAAACGCCCGCCATCTCAGCCAGCTTTATTGTGGAAATGAAGATAATCTCACCCGAATTGAAGATACCCTCAAAGTGAAGCTCGTCTCTCGAGATGATTGGATCAGCATCGACGGAGATATAGAAGGTATCGAAAAAACAGAAACTCTCTTCAATCTCCTGAGCGAAGGACGAGAGCAAGGATTACATATCAAAAATGCTGATTTTCGTCATCTTCTTGAAGGCGTTGCCAAAGGAGAAGCAGCACAGTTTCGTTCTCTCTTTGAACCGAGCGTGGTTATCAAAACAAATAACCGGACTATCATCCCTAAAACCATTGGGCAAAAACGCTATCTCCAGGCCATTCATGAAAACGATATTGTCTTCGGCATAGGCCCTGCCGGTACCGGGAAGACCTATCTCGCTATGGCCAGTGCTGTCTCTGCCCTTATCCAGGGAAGCGTCCAGAAGATAATTCTCACTCGACCAGCCGTTGAGGCTGGTGAAGCCCTGGGGTTTCTCCCGGGAGACCTTGAAGAAAAAATCCTCCCTTATTTACGTCCCCTTTACGATGCAATGGACGATATGTTTAAAAAAGATGATGTCGCACGCTTGATTGAAAAGGGCATTATAGAGATCGCCCCGCTAGCCTATATGAGAGGTCGAACCCTGAGTAATGCCTTCGTCATTCTCGATGAAGCCCAAAACACAACTCCTCAACAAATGATGATGTTTCTGACCCGACTGGGTGACTTAAGTAAGATGGTTGTTACCGGAGATATTACCCAAATTGACCTTCCCAGATCCACAAAATCTGGGCTGCTCCAATCAAAAAGAGTACTCGACAATGTTAAAGGAATTCAATTTTTCCAATTTGCATCATCCGATGTGGTCAGACACCCCCTGGTCCAACGCATCATCGACGCCTATCAACGTTTCACCACAGAATCCGAGGACACGGAAGTCCGACATTAACCCTTCTCCACTTAAAAGAGCGAAAGAAACTTCCCCATGAAGCAGCTTCAAGCCCTTTCAAAGTTTTCCAATAAGCTCGTTCGCCGACGCCGTAAGAGAAAAACTGAAAGCACCTCTTCCTTCGTCAAATTTGTCGAGACAAGCAAAGCGGTCTCTCTCGGTCTCTTTGTGCTCACTGTCGCCTCCATCGTTTTCATCAGTTTCGTAGGAGTTAATCCCGCAGGTTTTCAGATTTTGCCCAATCAGCGAGCCTCGGTTCGTATCATTGCCGACCAGGAATTTTCCTACGTAAGTAAACTCCTGACAGAACGAAAACAAACTGAAACACTCAATCAAGTGCCCCCAGTCTACCGAATAGACATGCTGGCCTACGAACAGTTTGAACAACACCTTAAAGTTCTTTTCGCCGATCTTGAAGACTTTGACAAAACACGTTCCAACCAATCACCAGATGAACAATCGGCCTCTATCGATAAAATTACCGAAAAATTCAACCTTACCGGACCCTACAGACTCGGCAGCAACGACTTGGTAACTCTTCTCCAATACGGAGACAACCAAAGCCGGAAAAAACTCATAGAAACAGGTCTCTTCATCCTCAAAGAAATCTACCGTTCCGGAGTTTACAATACAGACAGTTCCGTCGGTGCTGTTATGCCCGATAGCGTTTCTCTTATCAACATCAAGAAAGACTCCGGAGCTGTCGGCCAATCCCGGGTGCAATCTTTCGAGGATGCTCAAACCTTTCTCCGCATAAACCTCGCAGCTGAGAACATCCCACCAGCCGTGGTCACTTCTGTTTTCCGTCTCTTACGAAACGGTCTTACAGCCAACCTCTTTTTTGATGAGGAAGAAAGTAATGTCCTTAAAGAAAAGATGCTTGAAACCTTACAACCTGAGATTGTTC
>JANQKU010000148.1 GCA_028280955.1 Opitutaceae bacterium | reverse complement strand
GTGATGGCATGTCGCAGCAGGAAGCACGTAAGGCCGCTTTGCGGAAATTTGGTTTGGTGGAGAGTATTAAGGATGAATGCAGAGATTCGTGGGGGATGCGAATGGTGCAAGATTTCATGCAAGATCTCAAATATGCTCTGTTCCAGATATTTAAACATAGAGGTTTTTCGAGTCTTATCATTGTCACCTTTGCCATTTGTCTGGGCTTGAATACGGCGATGTTCAATGTCTATCATTCAGTTGTCCTTAATCCCGGAAAATTTCCAAATGAAAAACGGGTTGTCTCTATTTGGGATGAATTCGATAGTCTGTGGGGTAGTGAGATTACTTTTTCCACTAGTGCATTCTATTTTAAAGAACGGAGGGAACAATCGCAATTACTCGAAGCAGTTGCGCTAGCTGGCGCTGAATGGCAAAATGTAAGTCGTGCAGGCTCCGACCATCGTACTGATTTTATCGGTGTGGCAACTGTTTCTCCTTCTATATTTCAAATCTTAGGGACACCACCTTTCAGGGGTCGAGTTTTTCAAGAAGAGGAGGAAATAAGAGGAAATGATAAAGTGGTTATTCTCACTTTTGAGTACTGGGAATCACGCTTAGGAGGTGTTGATGATGTTATCGGTCAGAGTATTTATGTTGGCAATACATTACGGAAAATTATAGGCATTATGCCGCCAGGCTTTAAATGGAAGCATAAAAGAGGGAGTTCTTTACCCACCCAAATAATCGTTCCTCGGTCTCTTCAGGAATCGTTCTTTCGTCCGGAGCGTAGAACACAACCGTTTACAGCGTGCTTTGGTTTGTTGAAACCCGGAGTCAGCGTTGCTCAACTTGAAAAAGAGCTCAATCACCTTAATCAAATCAACGGATTACAGTATCCTGAACAATTCAAAATTGAGCAGGAGCAAAATCATAGGACTCGTGTATGTGATTTGGGAGACTACTTTATCAGATACGATAAGACCCAACTTACTTTGTTACAAATCGCATTGGGTGCTATTCTAATCATCGGCTGTGTCAACATCATGAGCCTCCTGTTGAGTCACAATCATAAGTATTCAAGAGAAATCAGTGTTCGCATTGCCTTGGGTGCTACCCGCTCGCGTATTACTCGGCAATTACTAACAGAAAGTACATTGCTTTCCGTATTAGGAGGTATGGTCGGTCTTGTTTTATCGGTTCTCATCCTACATGGACTTTCCCGAGTCGGGCTCTTTGAATCGATGGTCCATAGCCCACGTCTGAGCCTGGATTCAGAAACTCTTACCTATACGTTGTGGCTTGCTCTATTCGTTGGGGGAGTAACGGGATTGGTGGCCTTATCCCCTTTAATAAAAACCAAAACATCAGAAAATCTGGCAGAAACTTTACGGGAAGATCAACGAACAGCATCAACGAGTAGACGATTCAAAGCGTTTCAAGGCAGTTTGATTTGTGTTCAATTATGCCTGGCCACCACTCTTTTGATTGGCAGTGGATTACTTCTTCAAAGCTTCCGGTCAATTGTCCATATCGATCCAGGTTTTCAGCCGGAAAATTGTTTTACAGCCGGATTTCGACCCTCTGGTTACAATGCCGAACAACGGCGACAGATTATGGCGCAATTTGAAAAAACAGCAAAGGATATACCAGGAGTAGAAAACGTAGCCCTTAGTAACTGGCCTCCCTTAAAGCTTGGAGGTCTTTATCGCCGCAGTATCATCATAGAAGGTGAGAATGTGACTGACGATGCTTTGTGTTATAATGATACTGTATCTGCCAGCTATTTTTCAACTTTGGGTATTCCATTTATCCAAGGCAGGACATTTAACTATTCGGAGGTAGAAAATCAGTTGCCTGTTGTAGTGATTGACAAAAAACTGGCCGATACTTTTTTCCCGGGTGTCAATCCGATAGGAAAAAGACTGTCGATCCCTAGAGGTGGAGGTGCTTTTAGCGTTGAAGAAATCGACAGTGAGCGAAATTGGCTGACTGTGATTGGAATCGTTGAGACAATCCGCAATAAGGACCTGGTTGAGCCACCTGCTTTTGGTACTGTGTTCACTAACATTCAAAGACAGTTGCCCTATTGGTGTGGGGTGATGGTGAGAACTCAATCCAATCTCAACACGATCAATCAACAAATCGAAGAAGTCCTTGTTGGGTTGGCTCCAGGTGTCGGACTTGCCATGCCTGAGATGATGAAAGACATCGTAAAAAGACACCAATCCAGTCACAAAGCATTGCTTATCTTTTGTGTAATTATTACATCGGTTTCTCTCCTGATAAGTAGCATTGGGATCTTTGGAAACGTGGCATACACTGTTTCCACTCAGACCAAAGAAATCGGAATTCGCATGACACTGGGAGCAAACAGGTCACGTATTCTTTTAGTGAGCATGCGCTATTGGCTTGCTATCGCATTAGCAGGAACAATGGGAGGATTGATTGGATCTGTGGCCTTTGCTCCCTTCATGAATACTTATCTGTATGAGATCCCATCTCGGGATCAGCTCACCTACGGATTAGCTATTATTTTCCTAATGTTCGTTACTCTCTTGGCCAGCTATTTTCCCGCCAAGCGGGCCACGCAAATTGATCCGATGCAAGCACTGCGGTGTGAATGAGATAATAGAATAGGTACAAAACTCGAAAAGGAGAAATCTGTATAAAATGATGCCGATTTTCAAACGCATTGCTTTTTATTTCCAATCGTTATTTGGGCGAAAGACGATGGAGGAAGATCTTGAGGATGAAATCAGCCTTCATCTGGAAGAACTAGCAACGGATTTTGAACGTGATGGCATGTCTCCCCAAGAGGCACGTAAGGCTGCTTTGAATAACTTTGGATTGGTAGAGAGTATTAAGGATGAGTGCCGGGATTCGTGGGGAATGCGAATTGTATTGGAAATTTGGAGAAGTCTTAAGGGAAGTTTTCGTACAATCCATAAATACAAAGGTTATTCTTTCGCTGTTATTGTTACGTTTGCCGTGTGCATTGGACTTAATACGGCGATGTTTGGTGTTTTGAATTCCTTGTTTCTTAACCCTCAATTTTACGATGATGGAGATCGAATCGTTCGAATTGGGGATTTATTTGAACGCTACGGATCTCAAGGCAAAGTGGGAGGAACTAGCGTTGCTTATTATCTAGAACGTAAGGAACAACTCCAATCAGTCGAGGCGATTGGCCTCAACGGAAATGGCTATGCGAGTTTCAGAGAACCGAGATCGAATACAGAACACCTAAGATACGTAATTTTTACCGCTTCGTTTTTTGATGTTTTGAAAGTAAGTCCAATGCTAGGGAGGGCTTTTCGAGAATTTGAGACTGAGAAAAATAAAGGCCGTGTTGTTATTCTTTTGTACGAGTTTTGGCAAAAGCGCTATAATGGTGATAGAGAGATTCTTGGGAAAACGGTCTTTGTGAATACAGTTCCCCATGAAATCATTGGTGTAATGCCCAAAGGTTTTCAAATTCCCCCATCTGCTCGAGAAGGACCAACGGATGGGTACCAATTCATTACTCTTTTTCCTTTTTTTCAATGGAGTCTGGATCCTCATAGGAGGAGCCATGTAGGGGTTAGCTGTTTTGCCAGATTAAAGCCTGGTGTAACTCATGCTCAATTGCAGAGCGAGCTTGAGGTTATTGCGGAAAACAATGGCAAGCTTTATCCGGAGCAGTATCAATGGGAAAAAGATCATAATCATCGCATTGTCGTTTCGAGTTTACGAAATGATCTTATCAGAGATGTGAAACCACAGCTTTTGATGATGCAGGCTTCCTTGTTGATAGTGTTCATCATTGCGTGTGCGAATATAGCGAGTCTTGTGCTGACACATAATAGTCGGAGATTTCAGGAATTTGCTATTCGAGCAGCAGTTGGGGCAGATCCAAAAACACTCGTTCTTAAAATTTTAACAGAGACAATGGTTTTTGCCTTTATCGGTGGTGCGATTGGAATAGTGCTGGCGTTGGTTGGTTTGTTCTTATTGCAGAACATCGGTATTTTTGAGATTTTCTTGGTGGCTCCTCGTGTGGAGTTGGATCTGAGAATGTTATTTGTCGTTATTTGTCTCTCCTTCTTCGCTGCTTTGATTTCAGGTGTCATCTCGTTGCTTCCAATAATGCTCAAATTAAACTTGAGTGACGTATTACGAGGGGGCGAACGTACCGGTTCTGGAGGGCGATTTGAAAAATTTTATCGAGGGGCGTTAGTTTTTTCTCAAATGGCTTTTGCTGTGATGGTGCTCGCTGGAGGAGCCGTTTTGCTCAAAAGTTTCGTAGAGATCCTGCACATCGATACGGGATTTGAGACAGAGAGCATTGCTGCTGGAGCGGTGGCTTTGGCTAGAGAAGATTATGATAATGAGCAAGCCAGGAGATTTTTAACGACTTTCGATGAAAAACTTAAAGCCTTGCCAGGGGTCAAGTCTGTCGGATTTTCAAATATTCCTGCCTATATCCTGCGTCTCGAATGGTCTCATTATTTTATCAAAGAAGAGGAGGGGAGCAATCCTGATAATACTCTCTTCTGCTCTGTAGACCTAGTTACATCCGGTTATTTCGAAACGCTTGGAATTTCACTTTTGCAAGGAAGGCTTTTCAATAGGGTCGATTACGAAACAGGTGCTCCGGTCGTGGTTATTGACAGACAGATTGCCGATAAGTATTATCCGAATGAAAACCCTGTAGGAAAACGGGTGGCTGTTCTGTTTCGTATGGAAGGTAATCATGTACTCGATCCTATGTATTATAATCAGGTCATGAAAACGATTATTGGAGTCGTTGAATCGACACGAAAACATAATATCTATAATTCTGTACCCGAGGGAATGGTTTATGAACATATGTACCATGTAAGGCCTATTTTGTATGGCTTTGTGATCAAAACCGCTATGGATCCTTACAAAGTTTTTCAATCTGTGAGAGATGTTATTTGGGGAATCGATTCGAGGTTGACCTTGATGTATCCGTCAACGTTGCAGGATAATATTTCAAAACAATATTCTCGCAGACAGAAATTTCTCGTACTCGTATTAGGTGTTGGTGCTATTGCCCTAGGGTTATGTGTTTTGGGGATTAATGGAGTGATCGCTTCTTCGATTGCTTCTCGAACAAAAGAAATAGGCATTCGAACAGCACTTGGGGCTTCTCGCAGTGATCTATTAGGGCATGCGATGCGTTATTGGGTTTTTGCAGGACTTGCGGGAATTGTTTCTGGATTGTTAATGAGTTCTTTCCTCACCCCTTTGATGCAAGAGACTTTATATGCAACTTCGCCTCATGATCCTCTTGCTTATGGGCTGACAGCTTTTTTTACCGTAAGCCTTGTCTTGATATCTGCCTATATATCTTCGGTGAAAAATATCCGTATTGATCCGATTCAAGCGTTAAGAGGGGATTGAAAGTTGAGAACCTAGTCGATTGATGTGGCTGGAGTGTTGATAGTTCTTTAGCGAAATAAGAACATCCCACTCATATATTCTCATGCGTTATTTTGATTTTGCTTTTCGAGAGGACGCAGATTGTTGTGAGAGGCGTTTTTTACTGAAATGATTTCTATAACCGTTAAAGACTTCACAAAGCGATTTGGATCGGTAACAGCTCTTAGGAATCTCGATTTGTCGATCGAAGCCGGAGAGCTTTTCTTTTTGCTGGGGCCCAGTGGTTGTGGGAAAACGACTCTTTTGCGGAGTTTGGCTGGGTTCAGCTTGCCGGATGAGGGAAAGATTTATTTTGGTGAGGATGAGGTGACACAACTGCCACCTCATAAGCGAAACACGGGTATGGTTTTTCAGAGCTATGCACTGTGGCCTCATATGACGGTAGCGGAGAATGTGGCTTTTGGCTTAAAAGAGCGAAAGGTTGCCAAAGATGAAATCCGTCAGCGAGTGGGAGAAGCATTGGAATCGGTTCACATGACGACGTATGGGGAACGTCGACCGAATGAATTGTCGGGCGGTCAACAGCAGAGAGTTGCGCTGGCCCGGGCTTTGGTGATTCGTCCCCGTTGTCTTTTGCTGGATGAACCCCTGTCTAATTTGGATGCGCAGCTTCGCTTGGAAATGCGCGGTGAGATTCGAAGGATCTGTAAGGAGTTTCAGTTGACGACGGTTTATGTAACGCATGACCAGAAAGAGGCTCTTTCGATCGCGGATCGTATGGCAGTGATGGAAGAGGGGGTTGTTCTTCAAGTAGGAACTCCGGAGGAAGTTTATCGTCGACCAACCAATCGAACCGTCGCCAGTTTTATTGGTGAAACTAATTTTATCGGAGGATCGGTTTCGCGAATTGAGAAGGAGCGTTTATGGGTGATGACCGATTTGGGAGAATTTGAAAGTTCCACCTCGAATTCGAGCTTTGTGCCTTCTTTGGGGAATGAGGTAATGTTGTCGATTCGTCCGGAGGCTTTCACTTTGGAGGCTCAAGGTAGTGATCATAATTGTGTGAAAGGGAGAATAAAAGATTCCGTGTATTTGGGAGAAGTCGCGCAGTACAAGGTGCAATGCGGAGAAGCGATTTTGAAGGTTTTTGAATTGAATCCGCATTTTCTGGGTTGGTCCGGGCAGGAAGACGTTTTTGCCAAGGTTGCCGCAGATGATGTGGTCGTCGTTGAAAAATAGATTTATGAAGGGTTCGTGGTCATGGTTTCCGAAGCTGTTAATGCTTCTGGTTTTTGTCTCAATTTTGGTGACACCGTTTCTGATGAAGCCCAAAGAGGTGGTTCTCTCTAATGTGGATGAAACGTTGGTTATTGTGACGCCACATAATGAAGCGATTCGTTCCGAGTTTACCAGAGGATTTCAGAAATGGTATAAAGAAAAAAGAGGGAAGAGTGTTGAGCTTGATTGGCGAACAATTGGGGGGACCAGTGAGATTGCTCGTTATATTGCCTCAGAGTATACCAATGCGTTTGAAAATTACTGGGAGAGAAATCT
>JANQKU010000137.1 GCA_028280955.1 Opitutaceae bacterium | reverse complement strand
TTTATGGATAAACTGATGCTTTTTACGGATGGGAGTGTGAATGCTCAGTCGAAAATTGGTTACGGTGCTTATTTGATTGTTGATAGTAGTGGGCTTTCGTTGGAAGCGTTAAAAACACACATAAAGATAAAGCGATTTGAAAAAACCTCTTCCACAAAGCTGGAGTTGCAGACGTTTTTATGGGCGCTGGGTGGTATTCAAACAGAAGGGCGTAAGGTAATTCTGTATACGGATTCCCAGAATATCGTGGGTTTGTCGAGAAGACGTGATCGTTTTGAGAGAAACGAGTATCGTTCAAAAAATAATAAACCCCTCAAGCATAATGAATTGTATAAGGAATTTTTTCGGATGACCGATCAGATAGATTGTGAGTTTGTGAAAGTGCGTGGTCACAAAGTATCGAATCAAAAAGATGAAATTGACCAACTCTTTACGTTGGTAGATAGAGCCTCCCGAGATGCGTTGAGAGAAGGTATGTGATTAAAATGAAACCAAAACAGACAGCTAAGCACTACGATAAAATTGCCTACCATTGGGCGAGTGACCGTTTCAATAAGAAGAATGGGATCGCTGCGCATGAACGAGCGTTACAGTTTGCAAAACCGAAAGGGGTTGCCATCGATATTGGCTGTGGGAGCAGTGGACGAATCATTGAGTTATTGCTGTCTCACGATTTTGAAGTTGAAGGGTTTGATCTTTCTTCCGAGATGCTTGCCCTGGCAAAAAAGAAACATCCGGATATCACCTTTCATCATGCCGATATCTGTGAGTGGGAGTTCTCGAAAAAATACGATTTTATCTCTGCCTGGGATAGCATCTGGCATGTTCCGCTGGAGTCGCAAGCTGGCGTGTTAGAGAAGATATGTGATGGTCTGGCGTTTGGCGGAATTTTCATTTTTACAACCGGTGGTATAGATGAACCTGACGATGCCACGAACCCATGTTTAGGGCAGCCTCTTTATCATGCAGTGCTCGGGATACCTCAACTTCTTCGGCTGATGGATAAGTGCCATTGTATCTGCCGGCACTTGGAATATGATCAGTATCCTCCGGAGAAACACCTTTACCTTATTGTTCAGAAGGCCTAACCAATTGATAGTATCGTCGGAGTATCGCCCGACAGACATCATCGGAGAAGAACAATGCCTATCGTAAGAACATCCGAAAACTCAATGAGATCGGGCAATCGTCCGGAATGGAGTGGTGTAACGAGCGCTGGAATTTTCAGGGTTCCTACCGAAGGTGGTCGTTTTGACTGTCACTATCATGACTGCAATGAGTATTGGCTCATTTTTAAAGGAAAGGCCAAGGTATTGTCGGAGGGAAAAGAATACTATGTAAAACCCGGTGATATTGTATGCACCAAGGCCGGTGATGAGCATGATATGCTCGAAGTGTATGAAGACCTAGAAGCTTTCTGGTTTGAAGACGAAACTCCGGCAGGTGGCCGAATAGGGCATTTGCATCTTTCAGACGAAAAAGCGAAGGGGCATGCTGTTCCGGCAAGACCTTTACCGGACGATTTTCCTATATGACGCGATCATCTATAGCAACAGTTCCTAAGTTGAGTCAGGAGCTATTGAATCAAGTGAGTCAGCACTCTCATGTGGTGCGCTGCCTAAAAAATCGCCAGAAAGTTGCGACGAATCCTTATCGGCCGCTTTATCATATGTCGGCGCCGGATAATTTGATCCATGATCCCAATGGACTTTGCCAGTGGCAGGGGCGTTATCATCTCTTTTTTCAATATTTTAAGGAGATGGGGCCCGGGCCAACGTCGCTTCTCTGTTGGGGACATGCTTACAGTGAGGACCTGCTTCATTGGCAAGATCTTCCGGTGGCGATTCATCCGACGGTTGAGGAAAGATGCTTCAGCGGGCAGACCTTAGTGGAAGAGGATAGAGTCATAGCCATGTACCATGGGACCAAGGCGGGAAACATGATTGCGACAGCGGAGGATCCGCTCCTGCTTGATTGGCAAATGCATCCGGATAATCCGGTTCTCCCTATGCATACAGAGTCGCTTTATTATGTCTTTGATCCCTGTATTTGGAAAGAGGCAGACGGTTATTACTATTCTCTCAGTGGTGGAGGTGATAGGAGCCCCGATTGTGTGGGCGAAATGAGTATTTTTCGCTCAAAGGATTTATCCGCATGGGAATGGCTCGGCCCCATGTATTCGGATGCCATTCTGGCTGAACGAGGTGAAGATATGGCTGTGCCGAACTTTTGGCCGATTGGAAATGGAAAGCATCTGTTACTCTGTTTCAGTCATAAGCGTGCTGGGCGGGGTTATGTCGGAACCTTTGATCCTGAAACGGTTCGTTTTGAGGCGGACTCTCATTTTCGAGCTAACTATGGGCCTTTAAGTCATGCGGGCATTCATGCCCCTTCGGCTACGATTGATGATAAAGGCCGTTACATCGGTATCTTCAATATGAAGGAGGCCAAAGGATTGCAGGAAACCAAAGGGCTGAAACATGAAGGTTGGGACGGTATCATGAGTTTACCTCGGGTTTACTCTCTAGCAGAGGATAACTCACTCAGAATAGAGCCGATTGAAGAAGTCGAATCCTTACGATTCAATCACCAGAGGGTTGAATCAGTCACTGTTTCCGCTAATGAAGAAAAGGCATTTCCGGATGTCGCTGGGAAAGCCATTGAAATCAAAGCGGTGATACGGCCTGGCAAGGCAAAGGAGGTGAGGCTCAAAGTCCTGCAATCTCCGGATGATAGCGAATACACCATGATCCGTTATTCGTCGGATCAGACACTTTTGGTTGATACGTCGCATGCTTCCTTGCTTGAAGGTCTGGAGCCGAGACCTCCTGAAACGGGACCTTTCAATCTGGGAAGTGATGAACCTCTGGAGCTGCGCATTTTTATCGACCGCAGCGTGGTCGAGGTTTTTGCCAATGGGCGGCAGTGTCTCTGTGTTCGAGTGTATCCAACGCAGGATAACAGTCGAGGTATTTCTATCTTCAGTCAGGATGGTGAGGCAGAGCTGGTCAGTTTGGATGTGTGGCAGATGCGTTCGGTTTGGCCGGAGCTTAAAAATAAGGAAAGCAATTGAAATGATGCGCTCGGAGAAAAGAAGATCACTGTGTTGTCTCACTTTTTACGCACGTTATAGTGCGCTACAAAGTGAACGCCTTGTGCTGCTTCTTTCCCGACGCACATTTATTATATTTTAATAAAGCAAATTATGATTCTAGACGGCAAAGCACTTGCAAAAAAGACTGAAGTAGAACTCCGCGAACGGGTTGCTCAATTAAAATCAAGGACAGGTCAGACTCCGATTCTGGCAACGATTCTGGTTGGCGGTGATCCGGCTTCGGCCACTTACGTGAAGATGAAAGGAAATGCCTGTCGTCGTGTTGGGATGGACTCGAAAAGAGAATTCATGCCGGAAGATACAACAACGGAGCAATTGTTGGACAAAATCGATGAGCTTAACCAGGACGAAAATGTTCATGGGATTCTGCTCCAACATCCGGTTCCTTCTCAGATCAATGAGCGTTTATGCTTCGATCAAATTTCTATTAAAAAGGATGTGGATGGTGTGACGTGTCATGGGTTTGGTCGTATGTCGATGGGGGAGATAGCCTATGGTTCTGCAACACCTGCAGGTATCATGCGATTACTGAGTCACTACGATGTTTCCATCGAAGGGAAACATGCTGTCGTTGTCGGTCGGAGCCCGATTCTAGGAAAACCGATGGCAATGATGCTGCTCGCAGCTAATGCAACAGTCACCATCTGTCATTCGCGAACGAAAGATTTAAAGGATCATGTCCTGCGGGCGGATATTGTAGTGGGAGCCGTCGGCAAACCGGAGTTTATCAAAGGTGAGTGGATAAAACCGGGAGCGGTTATTGTGGATGCAGGCTATCACCCTGGCGGTGTTGGAGATGTTGAATTAGAAAAGGCAGTCAATAAGTGTTCTGCTTACACTCCAGTACCCGGAGGAGTTGGGCCGATGACTATCGCGCTTTTAATGGAGCAAACCGTTCAAGCGGCGGAGAAGAGCTTTTCTGATTAAAGAGTTTTTGAGGTAATTTTTTTACACAGGAGCCTTCCAGGAGAACGCTGAGGGTAACTCAGGGAAAGGATTCTGGTTAAAGCGAAGCTGAGGGGTGATGTCTTTGAATTGCCAATCAGCGAATTCGAGCAGGGTTTTCCAGTCCTCCAGACTATGGGCATGGGTTCCTTCTCGGAAGTAGATGGTATTTTTGTCCGGCGCTCCGAGGAAATGATAAGCTTCCTGGGCGGCAGAGTGCGTTTGCCAGGTGCCGGTTGGGTTGGCCCAGAGATCGCCGAGCGCTTCGGTGCAAAGGAGGGCTCTGGGCGCTACGAGGGCTTGCAGGGAGTGTTGATCGAAGGGAAGGAAATGTTCTCGGTCTCCGAATTTTTCAAAGCCCGGGCAGAACCATTCCGGCCGTTCATTCACCAAAAAAGAAAGAACTTCACATTCCGGACCTTTCCAACGGAAAGCGCCGGCTCCACCGCAGCCTGAATTATTTGGATTGGTCAGGGCGATTCGTTCGTCAGTGGCTCCTGCCAGGAGAATGGCTTTGCCGCCCCGGGAATGGCCGGTGATGGCAATCTGATTTGTAATGACTTCATCTAATGTGGTTAAAAAATCGATACAGCGATGATATCCCCATGCCCAGGCGCTGATAGCGCCAAAATCATGACCGGGAAAAACTTCATAGATGCCTGAGTTTTTTTCAGAGGTATAATCATCGGGCGCTATTTCGACTCGATTGAATTGGGCCAGGAGGTAGCCGCGGCTGAGAACTTCGAGAACTACCTCATCAGATAGATAGCACCAGCAACCATCTCCATTGAGAATGACAGGGAAAGGGCCATCACCTGGAGGAATATAGATATCCAGGGTAAAGGAGTAAGAGTGATCCGGTCCGGTGGTCAGTCGATATTGCTTATGGCCAGCCTCAAGAAAACGGGCTACAGTATGTCGATGCAGCAATTTTCCATGAGTGAACTCAGGTGTAGGAGGTAGCGCTCCATATTCAATGTCGAGAATGAGGTCACGAAGTTCCTCTCTGCGTTTGTTCCACTCTTCTGTCGTAGTAACCCGTTGACCATTTTCAAAGAGAAAGAGATCGGGTAGTTCGGGGCTGTCTTGGTGAGGATCCATTGTCTTAGGAATTCTTTGGCTGTTTAATCTGTGCTAATGGTTTTCAAATCTGCGGATAAAAATCCTGACGATCTTGTAAATCCTGTCTAAAAACTTAAAGAAGACTTTGCAGATCCGAGATGAAAACCTGCCGCTTCCCGGATGGGCAGGCATTGAAGGTAATGCGTGTGAAGGTTTTATCCCAGGCCGGATGAGGATCGACGCGCAGTTCTTTTCTGGGGCCATCATAATCCGGCAGGCTTTTGATGCGAAGGAGTTGTGTTTCTTTTTGTTTCTCCAGATCAATCCAGCGGAGAGGGGTGGTGCCATCCGGATAAGCCAGTGATTCGTGCGCATAGACGTCGGTCAGGATGTGACGTTCATCTGGATGCAAAGTAGGGTGCCCTGATCCCGGGATGGTATCACTGAAGGTTCGCAGGTTTGAACCGTCGTATCGAATACTGATAAGTTTGAGACCTTCTCCGGTTGGATTCAGATTCATGGTAATGTCTTCGCCGTTAGGGTGCCAATTGGGATGGTGGCCTCCTTTGCACCAGATGGAATCGGAGACAGCGACGCGAATATCTGTGCCATCTGCATTCAGGGTGATGACGTTATTCAGCAATGGCTTTGTTTTATCGTGTGGGCACCAGCGAAAAACGTACATCAGGCGGGTTCCCTGGGGATTCCACTTTACATGAAAACCGTAAAAATCTCCGTCTACGTATTTGTCTTTGGCAAATGAGGGAATGGCTGATTCGAAGATTTCAGCATGGGAAACAAGCAGGGTTTTCTTGCCCGTCTCTGTGTCGGTGATATTGATGCCATCGTCGGGTGATGCGCCGTGGTTTAAGGGGATTTTTTCTGGAGGGACGATGACGCCATAACCTGCCTGAGCCAGGCCGGTTCGCAGAAGGCAGGGGCTGGCCAGTTGTTTCCCATCGGGTGAGACCATGTAGATAGTTCCATCAAGTTGAGTGCTTTGGCCACTGATGGGGTCGAGTTTAACGGAAAAGGGTTCCCAGGTATTCGGATCGAGATTGTTGAAGTAGAGGCTGGCATCATCATTGCCCCATTGAACCTGAGCGCCGAGTTGCGTATCCCAGCCTCGGGTTTCGGCGATGGTTTTGTTTTTTCCGGTTTGGAGATCGACTAAAAGGATAGTCGCGATGTCTCCGGGTTTGGGCAGTCGATCTTCAAAGGGGAATTGGGTCAGAGCCAGGTACCTGCCGGAGGGACTGATAGGAGA
>JANQKU010000084.1 GCA_028280955.1 Opitutaceae bacterium | reverse complement strand
AAGTGGACCCCTCCCCACTGTGGGGATACCCTTGGGGAGGCCCTTCAAGGCCGTATTGTCCTTGAAAAAAGGTTCGAGCGGAGTGTAATAAGGCCACCACTTTTAAAACGAATAATTTGGAAAGAAAAAACAGCTTTTTAAATAGGGCTGTTTTGAGGGAGTATTTTCCTAGTCGATGTCCTTCCTTTCAGATTTATTTTTCCGCTTTTGTGCTTGCTCAATCACGTCTGTGAGATCGACTTCTAAGGCATCCGCCATACGAAGCAGTGTTTGCAGGGTTGGATTGCGAGCTTCAGATTCCACGTAGCCAATCATGGCACGCGATAGCCCGGTTCGTTCCGCCATGATGGATTTGGAAAATCCACGACTTTCGCGCTCTTTTTTGAGGATGCGCGCGACTTCGGAGCAAATCGCACTCCATTCCTTCTCTTTTTTTCGAAACACAACATGTCACTATCGTGAAAAAAGGTTGACAGTTAATGGCACTATAGTGACAGTCTGGCTTATTTTACGTTCCGACCACTCTTTCAAACGACAGTCCCCCTCCCCATAAAAGATAAATCTATCTGCTTCGAGCCATGCTATGCTTTTGGCTTTAAGGTGTGGCATGGCTCGGTTGGTTTTCAGGCTATGGGTTCTCTCTCTTTCAGATAATTCGTATTATTCCCGGAAGCTTGATTTTTACGAAAATCTTACTTCGCCTTGAGCCACTATCGCGACGTTCTCAGGATTTTCTTACTTTCACTTCGAGGCACCGTGCATTTGGCTAAGGAACGAAAGGATACGTAATCTACGATTCACTTAAATAGATCTGCTATTTAATTTTGCGTGGGTTCTTTTTGACAAGAGGGAAGAGTCGGTGAAGATGAAAGTGGGTTTAAACTGGGGGCGATAAGAATGAATGATTTACGATTAAAGAAAGGGCTGGCCAAAGCGGGAGTTTCGTCTGCGAAACGACATTTATTTTTTTGTATCGGGCCTGATTGCTGCAATCCGGAAAAAGGACAGTTGTTGTGGGCTCACATAAAAGAAAAACTGAAGCAGGCTGCCATTCCGGTTATGCGGTCCAAGGTCGGCTGTTTGCGCATTTGTTACAAGGGGCCTTGGTTGGTGGTTTATCCGGAGGGTATCTGGTATGGGGAAATGACTCCTGAGCGTTTTGACCGGATTTTGCAGGAACACTTGATCGGTGGTTCGCCGGTGGAGAATTGGGTTGTTGCCGAGAATGACTTGTCTGAATAAGTTACCAAGTATGATTGAGCGACTGACCAGAACGTATTCCAGAAAAAAGGCCTCCTGAGAAGGAGGCCTTCGAGAAGTTTCTAAAAACTTTTTTTAAAGGAGATCGGCCACCATGGACTTCTCTTCTTTAAGTTCGCTTTCAGTTTCGGTTATCTTGGTTTGGCTAAAGTCATTTACAGGCACATCCTGAATGATCTCGTAGTTGGTACCATCACTGCGTACTGGGAAAGAGTAAATAAGACCTTTTTCAATGCCATAACTGCCATCGGAGCAGACTGCGACACTGAAGCAATCTCCCTCTGGCGTTGGTGTTATAAGCGCTTTCACCGTATCGATTGCGGCATTGGCAGCGGAAGCAGCGGAGGAGAGTCCACGCGCTTTGATAATGGCGGCGCCTCTTTGCTGAACGGTAGGGATGAAGCTATCAACAAACCATGATTCATCGGTAATGACTTCTGTGGTTGGTTTTCCGTCGATAGTTGCGTTGTAAAAATCCGGATACATGGTGGAGGAATGATTTCCCCAGATGGCCAGGTTTTTAACTTGAGAGGAGTGAACACCTGCTTTTTGAGCGAGCTGAGTTTTCGCTCTGTTTTCATCCAGGCGCGTCATGGCAAACCAGCGGTCAGCCGGAATGTCTGTCGCATTGTTCATGGCGATGAGGCAATTGGTATTGCAGGGATTTCCGACGACTAGGGTGCGGATATCCGAGGCAGCATTGGCGGCAATGGCTTTCCCTTGTCCGATAAAGATCTTACCGTTAATTCCAAGAAGATCTGCGCGTTCCATTCCGGCTTTCCGTGGAACACTGCCAACGAGGAGAGCCCAGTTAACGTCACGGAAACCTTCATCAAGGTCTGTTGTAGGGACCATTCCGTCGAGAAGAGGGAAGGCGCAGTCTTGCAGCTCCATGACAACTCCTTCAAGAGCCGGGAGGGCCGGAGGAATTTCGATCATATGGAGTATGACCGGCTGCTCAGGACCAAAAACAGCTCCGGAAGCAATGCGGAAAAGCAAGGAATAACCAATCTGACCGGCAGCGCCGGTCACGGCGACTCGAATAGGAGTTTTCATGATAGTAGTATAGATGAAAGGGTTTGTTTGTTTCACGCAAAAACAGCTATTTCTTGCGCAATATTTGAAATGATTTTTACCTTATTAGGTTTTGTCTTAGATTTTAAGAGGCAAATCGTGAAGCAAGTGAGCAATGGGTATTTCGAATGAGGGTTTCGGTGGTTTCCCAATTGATGCAGCCGTCGGTAATGGAGACTCCATATTGAAGTTTATTCAGTGGGGCGGGAAATTTTTGACTACCTGCATTGAGGTTACTCTCCAGCATAGCGCCGATAATAGAAGTATTGCCTGAGGAGATTTGGGAAAGGATTTCGGTAAGGACTTCAGGTTGTTTCTCCGGTATTTTTCCGCTGTTTTCATGACTGCAATCGACCATGATGGCCCAAGGTAATTCTGCTCCTTTCAGGTCGTTTTCCACTTTTTGGATATCAGAGGCTGTGAAGTTAGGTCCGTCCGTCCCCCCTCTGAGCACCATATGACAGTTTGGATTGCCTTGAGTTGTGACAACCGATGCCTGGCCGTCCTGGTTAATGCCGAGAAATGTCTGGGAGTGGCTGGCGGCTCGGATCGCATTGATGGCGGTGTGAAGATTACCGTCGGTTCCGTTTTTAAATCCCAGTGGCATGGAAAGGCCTGAAGCCATTTGACGATGTGTTTGAGATTCAGTCGTTCGGGCTCCGATGGCGGACCAGCAAATCAGATCTGCAGTGTACTGTGGGGTGATCGGATCCAGAAGCTCGGTGGCTGTTGGCAAACCGAAGTCGACAATATCTCGAAGAAAGGCGCGGGCAGTCCGAAGACCTGTCTCTATATCACCTGAATTATTGAGGTGGGGATCCATAATGAGACCTTTCCATCCGATAGAGGTGCGAGGTTTTTCAAAGTAAACCCGCATAACGAGCATGATCCTGTCTGAAACTTCTTCGGCGAGTTTAGCCAGGCGTTGCCCGTATTCCAGACCGGCTTCTGTATCATGAATCGAACAGGGTCCGACGATGAGAAGAAGTCGTTTGTCATCACCGAAGATGATCCGATGGATTTCTTGGCGGGCCTGGAGAATAAATTGAGATTGAGGGTCTGTTCGGGGAATATCACGAAGTAATTCTCCCGGTTTGGGGAGAACCCTGTTTTCCAAGACATTAATATCCGAAGTTTGGTGCACGGCGGAGGAGTGTCAGAATGAGAGAGGAAGCTGTCGAGGGGGAAGTTGAGAAATTTCTCCTGATTTTTAGTTTTAGATGGCCAGTTTGATGAAATGGCCAAGGAAAATTTGAGCAAAGAAAAGGCGGGTCACCTACCCCTAAGTGACCCGCCATTGCTTTCTTAGTTACCCCAAGCTCCCGCTAGGCGGGAGAAGATGGAAAAATAAATTGATTTAAAAGGTGGATGTATTGCTAGTAGGTGTTCTGTCAACATAAAGGACGGAATTCATCAAAATCTAATAATTCAGTAATCTATCTAATAGGATGTATTAATGAAAAAAACATGTGCCTATTTTTCAACACCTGCCGTTTGGTTTAAGGTCTATGGTGAGGATGCTGCCGAGTTTTTGCAGGGACAGTTTTCCAATGATCTGAGCCAAATGATTGTCGGTTCGTCTGTTTATGGTCTTTGGTTAAATCACAAGGGAAAAGTCTTGGCAGATAGTTTTGTGCTGAAGGTAGGAGAGGAAACTTATCAGCTTTTCAGCTACTTTTCAGAGTCTGCCATCTTAAGACAGCGTTTGGAGACATACATCATTTCTGATGATGTGGAAGTGTTGGATCAGACAGAGGAAATGATGAGTCTTTCGATATGGGGGGAAAATACCGAAGGAGTATTGCAGGACATGGAGTTGGAGGTCCCTGCTGAGGGAAGTTTCTCCAGTTTGGAAGATGGAGTTATCTTGATGGGGCAGCGTTCTTCTCAACAAAGGGTTGACCTTATCATGGGGAAGGAATCGATGCGGCAGTGGAAGAACAAGCTTCACTGTATGGAAGAATCCGGACTTCTGATGGTTGTGGATGAAAGGGAAGCGACGAAAGAGAGAATCGTCTCAGGGATTCCGGCAGTTCCTATCGACGTTGGTCCAGAAGATCTTCCGCAGGAAGCAGGATTGGGAGAGAGCGCTGTTTCATATACAAAGGGGTGTTATTTGGGACAGGAAGTAATGGCGAGACTCCGTTCGATGGGTAAGGTGAGGCGAACATTGGTGCCGATACGTTCTTCTGAATCTATTGTATCCCCTTGTAATTTGTATGTTGGAGATAAGCTTGTGGGTGATTTAAGATCTTTTGTTTGGAAGGAACCGAATGGGGTTGGATTCGCTATGATCAGTACCCATAAATTGGGTGATGCAAGTGAACTTTCCATTGAAGAATCTGGTCCAGCGGTTGTGACTTTGATACAATAGGGATATAGCTTTAGAATGAATTGGCGAATGGAAGATGAAGAAGCTTTGATCAAAGCGTTTGAACATTTGGGAGCCGTATCTCCGCAGGCTGAGGTAATGGCGAAACAGCTTTTGAAAAGAGCGGTGCAGGTCGCTGAAGAGAAGGACATTTCTAAAGAGGACGCATTGAAGGAATTGTTGCAGAAGATCATCGCTGCTCGAAATGGAGAATAGCTTCTTTGTTTTCGGATCTACCTTTAAAGGTAGAAAATGTCCGGATTTTGAGAAAAAGAAGGATAGTTGATCAAAAAGAAGTTGACGGAAAATGTTTCTCGGTTTCCCGTGACAGTTTCCGGGAGTTTATACCCCCAAAAACTTAACCTCGAAGTAATTATATAATAAAATGAACAAAGCTGAACTGGTTCTTGCGGTACAAAAAACCTTAGGTAAAGAAACCTCCAAAGCAGCAGCCGAAAGAGCTGTGAATGCTGTTATTGATGGAGTCAAAAAAGGAATCAAGAAGGACAAAGAAGTCCAATTGATTGGTTTTGGTACTTTCAAGGTCGCAAAACGTGCTGCCCGTAAAGGGATTAACCCGAGAACGGGTGAAGCGATTAAGATTAAGGCATCCAAGTCTGTGAAATTTAAGGCTGGAGCAAGCCTTAAAGCGATGGCTTAACCCTGTCCGGTCTTTAAGAAAAAGCTCGCAGCAGGTTTCTGCTACGAGCTTTTTTATTTTCTATGGAAAGAGAATGAAGGATTTACTGATTGATCGGTTTCGATCTGTTTATGGAAGAGCTCCTGATATCATCGGGCGTGCTCCGGGTAGAATCGAAGTTATCGGAAACCACACAGACTATAATGGTGGCACTGTGTTGGGGGCTGCGATCAATCATTCGATTTATGTCGGGCTTTCATTAAGAGAGGATAACTGTTGGCAGTTTTACACGAATGATTTGTCCGAAAAGATTGTTTCGGGTGGACCGGAAATAAAAAAAAGGAAAGGAGCTGAGGAATGGGTTAATTACCCGTTGGGTGTGTTGGATGCGTTGATACGGAGAGGACTGCCATTGGATAGGGGGTTTGATTTTGCCGCGGTGTCAGATCTTCCGATAGGGGCAGGCTTGAGTAGTAGCGCTGCGATGGAATTAGCCGCTGCGATTGGATTTGGGAAATTGTATGGAATGTCATTTGAACTGGTTGAACTGGCAGCGATCGGTCGGGAGGCTGAAAATAATTTTGTAGGGGTCCCTTGCGGAATTTTGGATCAATCAGTATCTGCTTTGGGAAAAAGAGAAAATCTTGTTCATATTGATTGTAAGGAAAATGAGGTTTCGAGGATTGGATTTTTCCCGGATGTGGTTTTTTGGGTATTCAATACAAAGAAAAAGCATGCTTTGGTGGATTCTCTTTATTCAGTCAGGCATGGTGAATGCCAACGAGCTCTGGCAGGTCTGCAAGAAGTGTACCCGAATGTCTCCTTCCTGGCAGAGGGAACAGTCGAGCAGATCGATACTGTCGCTTCTCGTTTATCTGGTGAAGAAAAACGACGGGCCATACATGTTGTGACCGAAAACCTCCGTGTTCATGAGATGTGTCGTGTTATTGCAGAAGGCGACATTGAATCTGCCGGGAAATTATTGCTGGCCTCACATGAAAGCTCTCGGAACTTTTTTGAAAACACCACAGAAGAGCTGGACTTTTTAGTCGAGCAGCTTTCTGTCACTGAGAATGTATATGGAGCTCGGCTGACAGGTGGTGGATTTGGTGGCGCTGTCATTGCAATGACCAATGAAGCTTTTACTGCCGGTGATGGAAAAACGGTTACAGCTAACTATAAAAAGATGTTTGGGCAGGATCTGGACGTTTTTTCGGTAACAGTCGGGGATGGAGTGGAGCTTCTTTAAGGCTCTAAGATGTTTTTCTATATGGGAAAAGGCATTAAAATAAGCTGATAATTTCGTTGAAATAAGCATCTACCCACGAATGTAAAAAGAGGAAGTAAAGCAAACCTCCCGCGGCGAGCATGGGACCAGAGGGTGTGTGATGTTCCATTAGTTGATTGGATGCTGCGGATGCCTCACCTTCAGCAGGCACTTTTTTTCTTCTAAAAAGTCCTTTAACCAGAAGAAACAGGGCAAACCATAATGTGCCGATGATGGCGCCTCCAAAGATAGAAAAAATGGCGCCTTGCCATCCGATGAATGCGCCGATCGCTCCAAGAAATTTAACATCTCCAAAGCCCATCGCTTCTTTTTTCAGAATGATCTCTGCCAGTAGTCCGATCCAGAGGACAATAGATGAACCGATGAGAAGACCAATAATACTTTCGAATCCTGAGTGTATGCTATCGAAAATAAAAAGATCACTTTGATAGCCGTGGAGGGAAGGTATGGCAAAGGAAAGGATGACCCCCATAAGTGCCCCTCCGATGGTGAAACGATCGGGAATGATCATATGATCAAGGTCGATGAAAGTGGCGCAGATGAGAATGGAAATGAAGAGCATTCCGACCAGAGCTGTGCTAGGTGTAAAAAAACGCCAGGAGAGCACAAAGAGCACAGCAGTGAGCAATTCGATAGCAGGATAGCGGATGCTGAAGGGTTTCTTGCAGCAGGCACTTTGTCCCCGTAAGATCAACCAGGTAAAAATAGGGATATTATGATACCACGGGATAGGCTGTCCGCAGCTGCAATGTGAACCGGGAGTGATAATTGATTGATTCTTAGGTATTCGATAGATACATACATTGAGAAAGCTTCCGACTATAGCGCCAAAGGCGAAGGCAATGATTTGAAAAAATAGAGGGAACTCGCTGTCTAGCGATATAATATCGTTGAGCATTTTAATGAAGATTAAGCGCTACTAGAGCCGCTTTGCGCATCGTTTGAACGGGAACGTCTTTTTGGCTCCATATTTGTAGGCTTCTAACGCCTTGATGAACCAACATGGAAAGTCCATTGGCGTTAGCTAGTCCGTTAGCGGCGGCGGAACGAAGTAACTGTGTTTGTGCGGGGTTGTAGATCATGTCGTACACTTTTGGGGTGGTTCTCAATTTTTGGAGATTGATCGGCATAGGGTCAGCTTCCTTAAGGCCGGCAGATGTGGCATTGATGAGAATCGTTTCCGGAGGCAAATTGTCGGGAGGTGTCGTTGGTTCAAAGGTTGAAATAGAAACAGATGGATGGAGTGCTTTCACATCATTTGCCAGTGTATCGGCTTTTGCCTTGGTTCGATTACCGATCCAGAGAGACGCGCAATTTCGTTGGGCACATTCGATGGCGGCTCCCCGGGCAGCTCCTCCGGCTCCAAGAAGAATGACATGAGCATCTTTGAGAGTGGTTTGTAGATCTTCGCGAAGGCCGTGCTCAAGTCCATATCCATCGGTGTTAAATCCATGGTATCCATCGGGTGTCCAGGATAGGGTATTAATGGCCCCGATGGGTTGAGCGGTTGCATCGATGTGTTCGAGTTCTTGAAAAGCGATAATTTTGTGAGGTAGAGTCAGGTTTATTCCGCGGAACTTATGTTGATAGAGCACTTTGATGGCTTGGGGAAGGTCATTAGGGGGAACTTCAAAGCGGAAGTATTGCCAGTTTGAGAAAGCAGGATGAGTTTTAGCCATTTCAGCCAGGGCAGCATTATGCATCGCTGGACTGATGGAGTGATGAATGGGAAACCCTAAAACTGCCAGGGGTATTCCGGTGAAGGTCCAGTTTTTGAGGTGATCGAGCGTTAAAGGAGTATCTGTGTCCATTAGAACATGTTAAGATTTAAAATGCTTTGAGAGTCTTTTAAGGCAGTCTCTGAAAATTTAGTTGGTTGAAACTGAGCGGTTTCCTTGCTCAAAACTCAGTGCTGTAAATTTAATGAATTTGAATATGCTCCCTTTTTGACTTCGAAGATTCATCTCACTTTCTTATTCTTCAATTTCCAGATATTCCTAATCGACGTTTCGTTTGTGAGTTGCGTCAAATTCTTCGGCAAATTGTGTGAAGAGT
This sequence comes from Opitutaceae bacterium, assembly GCA_028280955.1. Taxonomy (GTDB): domain Bacteria; phylum Verrucomicrobiota; class Verrucomicrobiia; order Opitutales; family Opitutaceae; genus NORP342. Next base: position 30,995 of record JANQKU010000084.1, on the reverse strand, counting down.
GTTGCTTTTGTCGTGTCTCCGGTTTGAGAAAAAGTTTTTGAGATATGCTGGCAAAGAGTGCGAAGAATTTCTCTGATGGGTAGTGGGGTGAGATTTCCCAAGTCGGGTGTTTTCTTTTGTGAACGAATCATCTCGGTGACTTCTTCGGCACTGATAAAGGTGCCTGAGGTAGAAGGATTGATAAAAAAGGGTGTGTCATCGGTATAACATCCCACCAGAAAATAGTTTGGAATATCGACGGGTTCAATCCGTAGATTACAACGTTCTGCGATCAATGAATAAAGAATGGCCAGAGTAAACGGGGTGGCTTTTTTCGACCTCAGCAAGAGTGGGCAAAAAAGCGTCTTGGGATTGGCAGAAGTTCCATAGTCTATGGTGAATTCATATTCAAAAAAGATAACCCGGTTGAGAATACGGCATTTTTCCCGAGCAGACATTGGTTCTGTGATCAGCTCACGGCAACGCTGTGCGATTCTGTTTAAGCCAGTAACCCAGTCATTGATTTTTAGAGAGGGGTAAGCGGCCCGGCTCATTAAAAAGATACCTGTCTCAAGTTCATATTTGAGTGAACAGATGAATCCGAAAAATTCTGAAACAGGATTTGAAAGGGCTAAGTCTGAGAGAAGAGCTTCGGCGTGATGGGCGATCGAGGTGTCTGATGAATTAGCTAATTCTCTCAGCCAAATGATAGCCTCAGTGCCACAGTCTTGCAGGTGTTTGATCATAGCTTCTCGGACTTTTGGAGAAGGATCGTCTATGAGTTGACAGAACGCTTGCTTGTGAGAACTGGAGAGTTTTACGGGCGTCACAGATTGTTGATTAAAGGGGTGATCGCATCTCCAGCAACCTGTAAATGATAGGTGTTTTGATTTCTCAATTTCTCTGACCGAAAAGGGCCGTCCCAATTCTCACTTGAGTACTGCCTGCGAAAATAGCGGATTCGAGATCTCCAGACATACCCATGGATAGAACTGGAAGCGTGATAGAAAACTCTTCTTCCAACTGATCTCTGCATTCGCGCAGGGTATTAAAGGTATATTTGGCTATATCAGAATTCTCAGAGAGTGGAGCAATGGTCATTAGTCCGTCTACTTTGAGATTCTGTTGAGAGAGAGCTTCTTCCATGATGAAAGGCGCTTCAGAAATTTCGGCGCCGTATTTTGCTGGATCATTACCAGCGTTGAATTGAAGGAGGATGGGAAGTTTACGATCTGCTTCTGAAGCGCCATGAGCGAGGCGACGAATGAGTTTAATGCTATCGACACTTTGGATTCGATCAAAATGAATGGCTGCCACTTTTGCCTTATTTGTCTGGAGGTGGCCGATGAGTTCCCATTTCAAATGCCCTGGGAACTGTTCCTTTTTGGAAAGAGCCTCTTGGACTCGATTTTCTCCAATGCAAGAGAGTCCATAACGTTGGACGTACTCAAGAGCGACAACCGGATGATTTTTTGTAACAGGTAGAAGTTCAACTTCTGATGGCTCACGTCCGCAGGCAAGGCAGTAGGCTTTGATTTCCTCCAAAATTTGGTCTGCTCGGGCTGTAAATTCTTCGTAAGCTAATTCCATTAATAAGGCTACTTTTTGTTTGATGATTGATAAGTTTTGTTTATGTTTTGAGAAAAATAATAAAATCTCATGCAAATTGGTAACTTCAAAATATTTGCGGATTTGGTTGAAACCAAGAGTTTTTCCCGTGCGGCAAAGCTGAATGGAATAACCCAATCGGCCGTCAGTCAACAAGCTCGTTCAATGGAGCGGCATTTTAAGATACTCCTCATTGATCGAAGTCAGAAACAATTTCAGCTGACCAGAGAAGGTAACCGAGTCTATGAATCGGCTAAGGAAATGCTGCATGCTTATGAAAAGTTAATGAGTGAGCTGCAGGAAATGAAAAAGGTCATTAGTGGAACGATTCGGATTTCCACGATCTACAGTATCGGTTTACACGAATTGCCTCCTTATATTAAACAGTTCTTGAGTGAGTATCCTTCAGTCAACGTTCGGGTCGAATATCGAAGGTCCAATCTTGTTTACGAAGATATCATTCATAATGCGGTGGATTTTGGTCTGGTGGCGTTTCCAGTAAAAATGCGCCAAATTGAAATCGTTCCGTTTAGAGATGATAATCTGGTATTGGTCTGTCATCCTAATCATCCGCTGGCCGAAAAAAAGAACGTGGAGGTAGAGGCTTTGGTGGATTATAAATTCATTGGATTTGATCCAGATATTCCGACACGGAAGGCCGTTGATTCGATCTTTCGAGACTATAAATTCGAGATCGAGACGGTGATGGAATTTGACAATATTGAGACGGTTAAGCGTGCCGTCGAAATTGATGCCGGGGTGGCTATCGTTCCGCAGGCTACTATTGAGCAGGAATCTCGTCAGGGAACTCTTGTGGCGATTCCTTTTAAGGATAAGAGATTCACTCGTCCCCTGGCAATTTTACATCGAAAGGGTAGAGTGCTTACTCCCGCTATGAAGAAATTTATCGAGACACTTGCGGGAAAGAAAAAATCATAGATTTTCGCAATCAGTAAGGTTGAGAAGCTTTCTGGGAAGTCAAAATAATGAGTCTGGAAAGCTTCTCACTGAGAAAAAGGATTGGTAGAAGCTAGCTCTTATTGAAATAAAAGCGCCTCATGCTTGAACCTTGAGGGCTTTTGTTCATTTTGAGGTGACTTTATGCAGATTCTGATTGCGATCTTATACTTCATTTCACTGCTTGGGCTCATTCTCTTTGGTATTCATCGGCTCAAGATAAGTTTGGGGTATTTGAGGTGGAAGAGGAGAGATAATGTGCTCCCTCGAAGGCCTGATGGGGTGAGAGGAGCTTCCCTTTGTATCCAGTGCCCCATTTACAATGAACCTGCGATGATTGTCGGTTTATTGGAAACTGTAACGGCAGTTGAATGGGACGAGGGTTGCCTGGAAATACAGATTCTTGATGATTCGACAGATGAAACCAGCTCGATTATTGAGGAATGGTTAGCGGCTCATCCCGAACGTGCGTTGCATTGCCAGCACATTTTGCGTCAAAACAGAAGTGGTTACAAGGCGGGGGCTTTGGCAGAGGGGACAGCTTGCTCAACTGCCGATTTTTTTGCGATTTTTGACGTGGATTTTCGACCTTCCAAAGATTTTCTTCGCAAAATGATGCCGTTATTTGTCAATGATCAGATTGGAATGGTGCAGGCGCGATGGGGTTTTGAAAACAGAAAGAGTGGTTTTTTAACAAGGATCCAGTCGATTCTTTTGGATGCTCATTTTGTAGTGGAACAAACGGCGCGTTTTGCCGATGACCTTTTTTTCAATTTCAATGGGACTGCCGGAGTATGGAAGCGGGAGGCTCTAGAGGATGCTGGGGGATGGACACCAGATACGGTGACTGAGGATCTGGACTTAAGCTACCGGGCTCAGTTGAAGGGTTGGCGTTTTGTCTATGATCCAGATGTGGTGGTGCTTTCGGAGCTTCCGGAAAGTCTTGTGGCCTTTAAATCACAGCAGCGACGATGGACCAAGGGCGGCATTCAAGTGATGCGAAAACTGCTTTCACAGGTTTTGCGTAGTGAGTTGCCGGGAAAGGTAAAGAGAGAAGCCTTTTTTCATTTAACAGTGGGTTTTGTTCATCTCTTTCTGGTTTTGTTTTCGATAACATTGGTCCCTTATTTAGCTTTTTTTGGAGTGGTTCCTCAAGGTGCCTTTGCAGTGACTCATCCACTGGTGATTCTTTTGGCAGGCGCTTCAACAGTGACGTTTTATGTTATGGGGCAGTTTTTCAGGAGTGGTCGATGGTATGACATTGTGCTGTGGCTTTTGGCCGCTCCTCTTGTTCTCTCTTTTGGGTTGGCCATGAGCTTGACTTGTTTTGGAGCTGCGGTTGAAGGATTGCTTTCTTCTGGTGGTGAATTTGTGAGAACTCCGAAGGGAAAGAGTAGAGGTAACTTGCGCGGCCTTTTTCAGGTTGGATCTACCCGACCTTTGTTAGTGGTGTTGGCTATTTTTGAAAGTGTTCTTGGCTTTGTCTTAATGGGAGCGGCTTATCATTATGCGACGCTGGATTTTTTTACAGTCGCATTGATGCTGGCGATCAAAGGCTTAGGGTTTTGGGCATTAGTTCTGTATTTTCTTTCGGATGCCGGATCTATGATATTCTTTGGCCCAGCCTTTCGTCCAAAGAAGCTTGTTTAAAAAGAGCTTTTATTGAGCAGGTATTCCCTTACTTGCCGTTTTTAAAAAAACCGGCTATTTCCATCAATTCATCGGCGATTTGACGATCTGCGGAGGTTCGGGGCATCTTATTTTGCCCTCCCCATTTATTGTGCCTTTTCATCCATGTCTTGAATACACCTGGCATGACCAATCTGACGAGTGGAGAATCGAGTCTGTTTTGCGTTCTTTTTGTGTTGTAGACCGGATTTATTTTGCGCAAGTCTGTATCGAGTGTTCTCTCAATTTCTTCGGAGATCGGAGTTATCTTGGAGGGTGGTTTTAGCTCAACCCACCATTCATGCCGTCCAGCGATTCGAAGTGAGTTTTCGTTTTTAAAGACTGGAGCTAGGTGAAATTCAGCGAGAGTCCAGTTGCGTATATTACAAATCGTTGTAATGGCTCCTGTGATGTCTTTTGTGGTTAAACCTTCTTGAAAGGCATTTGCCATCCCATCGGCTCTGTCTATGTGGATAAAGCGTGGTGGTTTGGTCGATAAAAAGCGTATAATATCACCGAGAAAATAACGGCATAAGCCTGCTGGTGTAGTGAGGATTAATGCATAGTCGACGTCTGTGGTTACTTCTGAAAGGGGAATGGCATAAGGGGCACAAGAGGCGAGGTTTGTTCTATCCATCCTGGTAACAGGCAGAAATTCATAAAAAATACCTGTATCGCACATAAGCCTAAGCCCATCTGTTCTTTGAGAATCTTGAGCTGCGATAAAGCCTTCTGTCGTAGGATATGTCTCGTGAAAGTGGATGGTTTTACCTGTTTTTGTGGAAAGTTCCTGTAGGTAAGGAGAGATAGGAATGCCATGGTGACAGATGCATTCAAGGTTCGGCCATAAGGATGAGATGTCGTCGATCGGAGACGTGTCTGCCACAAACTGTTCATTGATTGCTTCAAAAAAGAAGCTGATCCAATTTGGAATGCCATTTATAAGTGATAGATCCTTCCCGAGAGCATGGCTTGCCATGGTTTCAAGTTTTTGATCCCAATCAGTGATTTGGGAGACGGATAATCCCGGTTCATGCAGATTTTTACTCATCCATTCGGGAGGAGCGAGTTCTGTGATGGCACAGAAGTCTCCTGTAAATGCTACATTGTTTCTAGAGGTGACAGGGTTGATCCCTCCCAAGTGTAGGTGTTGCCCTTTAAAGATACCCGCATGCCCAGTTCTTACCGTGTAATAGAGTAGAGATTGTAACTCTGCCGTTTGAAAATGCTGCAGCATTTCTTCCGTTACAGGAATGGTTTTCGTTTTGTTATTGGAAGTTCCTGGGGTAATCCCAAAAAAACGACAGTTACCTGGCCATAATTCATCTGGTGAACCTTCGATCATCTTTTGGACGTAAGGCTCTATTTGCTCATAGGAAGACAAAGGAATGTTTTCCTGAAAAGAGGGATAATCGAGCTGGGCCGTTATCTGATGAGTTCTCCCATAAGCAGTTTGTGCTAATTGGGGAATGAGTGTTGCGAAAGTAGAGTGCTGATCCTGTATTTCCGTCCCTTGCTTCTTTAGCCTACGTTGCTCTTTAGCTGTTAGCAAGCTGGCGCGGAATGCCATGAGGCTTTTCTGTGGATCTAGCATAGAATCAAAATATTGGCTCTGACAATAGGCCTATTTCCCGGTGATGATCGTCGGAAAAGATGAGATGAGATATCATCCACGTAATTTCGTCATAATCAGAGGTCTTCTTGAGCCAATTTGACGGGCTGAGAAATAAGTTCTTGGTGTATTGGTGGCTCGTCGAGATGGTTGGTATATTTTTGTAGGAGACAATTTTTCACGAAAAAGGGCACTCGATTTTTATAAAAAGAGCCAAAATGGCCCATCTGTGAGCCAATAATTATCTTAAACTTATGGTTAACATTAAGTTATAAATTATAAAATAACTGGCATAGACTGTGCAATAATGAGCCTAAATTCTAAAAATTAATTAAATAAAGGAGAAATGAAAATGAAACTAATAAGATGCCAATATCCAAATAATCGCTATATAGGTGAATTTGAAAACTGGTTTGATCAGATGTTATCCGATGTTCCCAGAAAATCGGGGTTGTTGGATTTATTCTGGGACAGACCTTTAGAAAGAAGGATTGCCGTAGATCTTTTTGATGATGAGAAGAACTACTACGTTAAGGCCGAGCTTCCAGGTCTGGAAAAGAAAGAGGTCAACGTTGAGCTGGAAAACCAGGTTCTGACCATTAGTGCGGAACGTCTTCAAAAACAGGGCGAAAAAGAGCAGAAGATCAGCCTCAGTCGTTCCATTGATCTACCGGAAGACATCAATGTCGATAAGGTGAAAGCAGCGATGGATAATGGGGTTTTGACTATCTCAATTCCAAAGACAGAGGCTGCAAAACCTAAGACCATCACTGTAAACTAAGACTAAATAAAGAAGGAGAAATTATAAAATGACTACAGAAGCAATTGTTCCTAAAAAGGAATCGGAGGTAACCGTGCCGGAAGAAGTGACTCGTTTTTCGAGTCCTTATTATGAAGTAGCTCAAGATGAAGATGGCTTCGATGTGAAGGTTCATTTGCCGGGTGTTGCTAAAGATGCCGCAAAGATTTATCTTCAGGATGGGTTATTGACGATTGAAGGTGTTCGCTCACGAAAAGAGTCGGGTAATTGGCGCCTCTTACGTGGCGAAAGTTCGGCGGATGATTTTCGTCTCCGGTTACGCTTGAACGTTGATGTGAATGAAGAGCGGATAACGGCAAAGTCGGAAAATGGTGTATTGAATATTCGATTACCGATTGCCGAGGCTGTTAAACCGCGTAAGATTAAAGTAGAATAATAGTTGATTCATATGAAAAGCCGGCCCGGCTTCAAGACAAGTCGGGCCGCTATTTTAAAAGAAAAGTCTCCTTGCCTTATGCCTAATAGTAATGGAGGCATCTGGCTTTAAGAGAAGAATACGAAAGAAGGGCTATGCAGATTGATTTTAATAGATTTACAGAAATGTCAGCTCGCGCTGTCCAGGAAGCTCAATCAGAAGCGTTGCAGCGGGGGCATCAGCAGATAGATGTCTGGCATCTTCTTTACGCATTGATTTCTCAGAAAGAAGGCATTGTTTCGCCTATTTTGGAAAAGATTCCCACTCAACCCAGTGCGATGGAATTAGCTGCTGTGAGAGAGCTAGATCGACTGCCTTCTGTTTCGGGTGGCAGTGGTAGGAGTCAACTTTACGCGGCTCAGGCCATCCAGGATATCGTGGCCAAGGCGGAAGAATTTTCCAAGCAATTGAATGATGAATACATCAGTGTGGAACATCTTTTTCTCGGATTGATTCGGTTTGAGAAGAATGTCGACCTGGTGAAATATTTTAAGAGTTTTGAACTTACCGAAAAGAAGTTTTTGGCAGCTTTGCGTCAAGTGAGAGGGAATCAGCGAGTGACTTCACCGAATCCCGAAGCCACTTTTCAGTCTTTGGAGAAATATGGCATCGATTTGGTCGCTCAGGCGAAAAAGGGGAAATTAGACCCAGTTATTGGTAGGGATTCAGAGATCCGTCGAACGATTCGTATCTTGTCACGAAAGACAAAAAACAATCCGGTTTTAATTGGTGATCCCGGTGTTGGTAAAACGGCCATTGTCGAGGGATTGGCTCAGAGAATCTTCAGAGGAGATGTGCCGGAAGGCTTGAAGGAAAAGACGGTCTTTTCTTTGGATATGGGGTCTTTATTGGCCGGTGCGAAGTTTAGAGGTGAATTTGAAGAGCGTCTAAAAGCTGTCTTGCAGGAAATCAAAAGTAGCGATGGGCAAATCATTCTATTTATTGATGAATTACATACGATTGTAGGCGCTGGGAAAGCTGAGGGAGCTGTCGATGCGGGAAATATGCTCAAACCGATGTTGGCAAGAGGGGAATTGAGATGTATTGGCGCAACCACCTTAGATGAATATCGTAAATACATCGAAAAGGATGCTGCGTTGGAACGAAGGTTTCAACCAGTGGTGGTAGATGAATCTTCTGTGGAAGATACCATTTCTATTTTGCGGGGCTTGAGGGAGCGTTACGAGGTTTATCACGGTGTTCATATTCAGGATAATGCCCTCGTGAATGCAGCGGTTTTATCGCATCGTTATATTTCCGATCGTTTCCTTCCAGATAAAGCGATTGATTTGGTCGATGAAGCCTGTGCAACTATTCGAACAGAGATGGACAGTATGCCTCAGGAATTGGATGAGATGAATCGTCGACTCATGCAGTTGGAGATTGAGGAAGCGGCTCTAAAGAAAGAGAAGGATGACGCAAGTAAGAGACGGTTGGAGGAGTTGTCTAAAGAACTGGCAGATCTAAAGGCTAAGGTGGATGTCTTACGCCATCGTTGGGAAAAGGAGAAATCGGCTATCGGCGATGTACAAAGAGTTCGTGAGGAGATTGAAAATACAAGACAGGAAATTGAGCGTGCTGAACGACAGTATGATTTAAATAAGGTCGCTGAATTGCGCCATGGACGATTGCCGAGTCTTCAAGCAGAGCTCAAAGAGATGGAAGGTTTTTCAAACAATGAAGGCGCTTTGCTCAAGGAAGAAGTCTCGGCAGAAGAAATTGCGGGGATTGTCTCGAAATGGACGGGTGTTCCGGTAACCCGTTTGATTGAAGGTGAGAAAGAGAAATTATTGCGATTGGAAGATGTTTTGCATGAGCGCATCGTCGGACAAGATGAAGCGGTGTCTCTTGTTTCGGAGGCCATTTTGCGGGCCAGGGCAGGAATAAAGGATCCTCGGCGACCTATTGGCTCTTTTCTATTCCTTGGTCCGACCGGAGTAGGAAAAACCGAATTGGCCAAGGCTTTGGCGGAATCGTTATTTGATACAGAGCATAACATTGTTCGGATTGATATGTCCGAATATATGGAAAAACATTCTGTGGCCCGCTTGATCGGTGCACCTCCCGGATACGTTGGGTTTGAAGAGGGGGGACAGTTGTCAGAGGCGGTAAGGAGAAAGCCTTACAGTGTCCTACTGTTTGATGAGATCGAAAAAGCTCATCCGGATGTCTTTAATGTCCTCTTACAAGTTTTGGATGATGGCCGTATAACGGATTCTCAAGGGCATGTGGTGGACTTTAAGAATACGGTCATTATCATGACATCCAATATCGGCAGCCGTTATTTGCAGGAAGGAGTTGTGGGTGATTCTATTCCAGAATCGGTAAGAGAATCGGTGATGACAGAGCTTCGCCAGGGTTTCCGTCCAGAATTTCTCAATCGTATTGATGATACGGTTTTATTTAAGCCACTGACGTTAGAAGAAATAGCAAGAATCGTTGACTTGTTATTGATTGATCTGAACAGACGTTTGTCAGACCGAAGTGTGCAAATTGAGGTTGATGAGGATGCCCGTGAATGGATTGCCGAAAGAGGTTATGACCCTGTATATGGTGCGCGCCCGTTAAAACGTTTCTTGCAAAAGGAAATTGAAAACCGTCTGGCGAAAGCTCTCATCAGGGGAGATCTTGGAGAAGATTCTGTTGCTCGATTTGGTCTCGCAAAGGGAACCTTAGTGATGGCGATGGGAACTTCTTAAGAAGTTTAAAGCCCGAGTATTTCTTTTTTCTCTGGGGTTTTGTCTAAAGCTGTTTTGAATTCATCGACGCTGAAGTCTGCGACCACGAAATCTTCGTATTCAAAGGTCGGGGTTAATCTTTGCCCGCTTATCTCAATCATGCGTTGAAATGCTTCAGGGTCTTTTTCGACATCTTTAATGTTAAGGGGAAGGCCTTTTTCAGCGAAGAAAGCCACAGCAGCTTTGCACCATGGGCAATGTTGTTTTATATATAGGTTTGGTTTTTGTGTCATATATAGAAGTTATCCAAAAAATTATTTCCCCCAGAATGGTTCCATGAGCCCTTTCATATATCCGATAGCAAATATATGCCCTTGCATGCTATAGCCATCTGCTTCGACATTTTCAGTTGCCAGGAGTGGGACATGGTCAGATCGAATTAATCCAGTGTAACCGATTTCTTGATATGCTTTGAATACTTCAATCATATCTGTGGGACCGTTGTCAGGGAAGGTTTCATGAAAATTATTGAGAGGGCCAGCGGTGTCACGGAAATGGACAAAATTGATGCGTTTGGAGAAGTGACGTGCCAAATTAGGGACAGAGGCTCCCATTTCGGCAAAACATCCTTGGCAAAAGGTGATGCCATTGGAGGGGCTGGAGGAAAATGAAAGTAACCGATCAAAATTTTCCACACTGCTCATAATTCGAGTTAGACCAGACATGGGTGATATCGGTGGATCGTCGGGATGCATTGCGAGCAAAATTTCTGACTCTTCAGCGGCCGGGATAATTTGCTTCAAAAAATACTCCAGGCTTTCCCACATCTGTTCTTCGGTAATGGATGGTTCATCATGTGGAATTGAATTGGGATCAAAGTCAGAAAGATTGAATCCGCTGGTTTTCGCCCCGCCTCTTTCCAGAACTTCATAACTGGTTCGAATGACCATGGCATCAGCCATAACCTGAGGCATAAAGTTATAGCAAAGGACTCGAATTCCGAGTTTTCCCATGTGTTGAAGGGCTCGTTTGTAATTTTCGATCTGTTGGTCACGCCCTTCTTTCCCTAGAACGATTTTGTCGATAGGAGGTCCTCCCTCAATAGCAGATAATTGCAAATCAAACTGCTCTACCTTATTCTGAATGACGCGCAGTTGATCGAGCTCCATCGGCATGCCAGCCATATCGTAAAAGACGATATGGTTAACTCCGATTTGTTTGATCATCTGGAGATTTGGCTCATCAAATGGATTGGGAATGGCAGAGATCTTCATGTGAAAATAGAAATTTCAGGCAGCTATTTAATCGTGAGTCCAACCACGATCAGCGGTAATGCATTGGCCCGTAATGTCAGAGCTTTCTTCGGAAGCAAAAAAAGCAAAAACAGGCTCAACAGTTTCCGGAGTTAAGCGACCCGGAATGGATTGGCGTTGGTTCATTTCAGTCAGAAGAGCTTCTTGGTCCGGAAAAATACGCTTTTCTCCTTCTGTTTGGACAGATCCAAGGTGAATGCAATTGGAGCGAATTCCATATCGTCCAAGATCTCTGGCCAATCCTCTGGTCATGCCCACTAATCCTCCTTTGCTGCTATTGTAGTGAGCGAGTGAAGGAGCTCCCATTCGTAAACAGATGCTCCCAACGTTGATGATATTGCCGCTTTGTTGCTTGGTGAAATGAGGAATCACTGCTTCAGAACAGCGGAATGCGCCATCAAGATTAATTTCATGGATGCGGCGCCATTCAGCATAGGTCAGTTTTTCGGCGGAAAGGCGTGGATAAATGCCAGCATTGTTGATCAAAACGTCTATTCGACCAAAGGTTTCGATAGTTTTCTCAACTGCAGCGTTAATTTGGTCTCCCTTAGTCACATCCATCTGGAGGGTGAGAATGTCTGGATGAGAAATGCTGGTAGTAGGCGCATTCAGACAACCAGCTGCAACGTTTGCCCCTCGTTGGTGAAATCCAATGGCTAGTTGTTTGCCCATTCCCTCATCACATCCGGTGATGAGGCAGGTTAAATTCTCAAGGCTTATTCCCATGTTTTAATAGGATTAGTCGGTTTTTTGGTTATGGGAAAGAGATTTCTATTTTCTCCAGTGTAAGGTAGGTTGGCAAACTTGAGTGAGGTTGATCCAGGTCCATCGAAATGGAGTCCACGGTCGACACTTGCCCTGTAACCTGCCTGCCAACCCTTGAAGCTTTTTACCTGAATGGCCAGTGCCTGTCTTGGATCAAGGCCATGGCTTTCGTAAAAAGCCGGATCAGCGACTAAACAGGGCTTGGTGGTGGCAATGAGCCTGATGTTTCCGGATGAAAGAACGGCAGAATCTCCAAGATCAAAGGTCATTCCTGTATACCCAGAACCTTTTGCGCTGAAAATAGCTTTTCCGGTTTGCAGGATATCGGCTTCCCAATGACAGGAGGGTTGTCCTGTTGTAAAACTCCTGGCTCCTGATTTTGCATTGGAAACAGTATCCGGATCGACTGTCCATAGATAAACAAGACCAGGAAGCGTGTCTTTAAAGGGAAGTAATTGACGTAGCGCTTCACTGCTTGTGCCTGTTGCGCCACCTGTTGTGGCATCAGCTGTGTCGACCAGAAACCAGGGTTTGGGCGAATTGGGTTTTAGGAGTTGATCAATCAGATTTTTCCAGGGAAGGAGGGGTGTTTCCCATTTGTCCCGTTGGGCATACCATTTATCGGCAAGAGTTTGAGCATGGTTTTTTGCGTCGATTCCCATGTCAGCCGTGATGACAATCGAGCTGCCCAGTTCGGGAAGGTCGAGCCAAGGTTGGACGGGAAAGAGGGATACATCGGTGATGCCGGGAAGGGTTTCCAGATGGCGGGCCTTGTCCAGAATTTCGTGAAATCTTCCTGTGTTGTGATCGGTGTCAGTGGGTGGAATCAAGGCAGAAATTTTCGCAACGGTTATGGAAAAAGCTTTTGCTGAAAGGGCTAATTCTGCGGCACGCATTCCGGTAGGCACGAAATCCACATGAGGCATTGTTCGATAAGCGGTCAGCGCATCAATATGCCGAATCATTTTTCGAGTAATATTTGCATGGAGATCCAGTGAGAGAATTAATCTGCCGGAAAAGTTGAGTTCATTCCTCACGGCTTCAATGATTGCTCCTTCGACATCGTCTTCGCCTTCTGCACAGGCGGCGCCATGTAAATGAAGTATGATGATGTCTGCGGGAAGAGAGGTTTTCAAGCGCTGGAGCAATGCTTCTCGAATGTATTGATAGCATTCAGAAGTTAATCGGCCAGAAGGTGAGTTACAGATGGCTACGAAAACGGGGTGAACTTCTATGCCTGTCCGGTCCAGTCTTTCTAAAGAACCGCTCATTTGTGATTCTGTAAAAGAAGACCATTGCCTGATCTCATCTTCTCTTTCGAGGAGGATACCTCCATCACGAAAATCAGAAATATCTGCTCTGCCGGATGAAAAGGAATTCCCTTCGAAGATAAACTGAGCAAGGACAATTTTCATGGTAGCGAAGTGATCCTTTTCAATTTCGGAGGAAAGTAGAGGCGATAATTTGTGGTTGAGGAGAGCAAGAGACTTCGATTTTTTCTCTTGGACCTGGCATGGTGCCCGAGGAGGGACTCGAACCCTCACGGCCTTGCGGCCAGCGGATTTTAAGTCCGCTGCGTCTACCATTCCGCCACCCGGGCTGAAATAATGAAAATTGGAGAATGCAGAAAATAGAGTGTCCGACAAGTCTGCAACTGTGAATGTTTTCTAATAGTTTCTGAATAACCTCTAACTTGATTTATAGTGATAGCCGTTTAGTCTGTGTTCTCATTGGTTAGCTGAATCTCATGCTCGAATTTTCAAAACCACTCATCAACAGGCCCTCAGAAAAAGGCGCAAGCCTTTCCGAAGGTGATGAAGAGGTCATTCGGCAGGTCATTATAGCTTATCGGGCAAAGTTGGTCTGGATGTTGAAAATTCCGGAATGGAGTCATCTTTTTGAAGAAGGGGTCAGTGTGCTCAATTTGCCCTGTGCCCGCAGAGGGATAAGCGCGGCAGCGGCCCTAGATTCTTTATTGATTGAACAGAAATTTGATTTGTTGCTCTGGGTGTTACAGCATGCAAATTGTCGCCTTTCCAGTCGCACGGGGGAACGGCTTGATCGAATGTTTGGAGTCGATCGGCTCAATTGTCTCAGGTTGGATGTTGTCCTTACGATGAGAGAATGGGCTGAATTGAAGGAGGGTTTGCTCTCTCGTTTGAGGAAGGAACACAAACGGTACAAGCATGCTCAAAATGTTCTTTATTACAGTTACCGGTATTTAGTGGAGAAGGTAGTCGGCCAATTTTGTTTTGATGTCAATAACAGTGCGGATGCGATTCAGGAGGGGTCTATCGCGCTGATACGTGCAATTGACAAGATTGGTGATGAAGGAAGGTTTTTGGCCTATGCGATTGCTTGGATCAAAAGATATGTCCGCAACTATTTGTTGGCTCAAAAACTTCCGGTTTATGCGCCTATAAATGCTCTTTCCGATGCGCTTATCAGTTATGTTCAACTGGTGCAAGATGAGGGAGAATCAACAGAGTGCGAAGGAATAGGCGTGAATAAGCGTAAGGCTCTCTTATTGGATTATTTGAGAGGACCAAATGTTTCTTTTGATGAAGCTTCTGGCGCTGGAGAGGGTTTATTGGTAGCGGAAACGATCTGTGACGATGATGTGGAGGCTCCGATTGATCGAGTTTCCAGGGCAGATATTTGTGCAATGATTGGACGGTTGATGGAATCTTTGACTGAAAAACAACAGGAGGTATTGCGTATGCGTTTCGGGTTTGATGAACAGGGTGTTGTTCGATCTTTAACTGATATTGCTGAAGTTGTAGGGATTTCCCATCAGCAGGTTAGTATGAGGGAAAAAAGGGCCTTGCAAAAGCTGGGGGGGATTCTAAGTCCAATGCTATTAGAATTAGATGGGTGATAAGGGTTTAGAGTTTACTTGGATGTTGCCAACCAGCGAGGGTTACATTTTTTTAAGGGCTGTGTGTGTTAGAAGGAACGCAAAGCGATGCCGTTCGCTGAAGGTGATAGGTCTGATTTTTGGATGACCATTGGAGAGAATAGACCTGCACGCATAGGATTTTTCGGAGGGAGTTTCGATCCAGTGCATTTAGGCCATCTGATTGTAGCGCAAGATGCGTTGGAACAGATGGAATTGGATCGTATTATCTTTGTTCCGACTGCCACCTCTCCGCTAAAAGGTCGGGAGGCGGAAGTAGAAGCAGAAAAGAGGCTTTCGTTGTTGCATTTGGCTCTGGATGAAAACGATAGGTTTGAAGTGTCTGATGTGGAGATAACTCGTGGGGGAATGAGCTATACCATTGACACTATTTCTCAATTTAAGCCGAAATATCCTCAATCCCATTTGTTTTGGATCATCGGTGCGGACCAAGCGGTTAAACTCGGAGAATGGGAACGAATTCAAGATCTTATTCAAGAAGTTGAGTTCATTGTGCACACCAGGCCAAGTGTCGTGTGGGAACTGGACGAACCATGGGCTAGAGGCAGAATGCACAAAATTGAATCACATGCTTTTGATATCAGCTCGAGTGAAATTCGAAAGAGGATCCGTGCAGGTCGGTCGTTACGTTATCTAGTTCCGGATGTTGTGCTAGAAGCCATAAAAGAGAAAAAATTATATCAGTAAAAATATATTATGCCATCGTCAGATTTTAAATTAGACACTCAGGTCAAGAAATTACTTAGGATATGCTGTGACGCATTAAATGAAAAAAAAGCAGAAGAACTTTTGGTTCTTGATGTGCAAGAAGTGTCATCGATTACCAATTTCCTGATCATTGCCACAGGCAACTCGGAAACACATCTGAAAGCATTGCGTGGGGAACTTGATAAAGCCCTGAAAGAAAATGAAGTTTTGCTTTTAGGAACCGATTCTGAACCAGGGAGTGGATGGGCAGTTATCGATATCTTTGATGTGATGTTACATTTGTTCCTTTCGGAAACACGTAACCACTATAGATTGGAATCTCTATGGAAAGATGCGAAAATCATCGACTTAAATTTACTCCTGAGTGAAGAAGAGCTATCTCTAGGATAATAAAAGGATGCCTAAAAAGTATAGATGATGGTACTAGACAGCTTCTAAGAGAGTTTTAGAAGATGTAACCAAGAGAGGTTAGGACTCTTTGATTTTTTCTGTTTTCGGGTAGAAGAGAACCGTCGTATTCATATTCATAGCGCATGGTCATCTTGATCTTTTCCGTTACTTTCCCTACAAGAGCTGCGTTAAGTAGTAAGGTATAGCTATTAGAGTCTTCTGGAGAGACAAATAAGAGCATATCTTGGGTTATTTGTAACCTGGATGAAATCTTAATGCTCAACTCCTGAAAGGCATCAATGAGATATTCCCACTCTGGTTTCATCTCTTCTTCATCGCGGTAGCGAGCAGTCGCACCAGAACCGAGAGAGAACTCAATTTTATCATTTGGAACAAATTTCCGACCAATGCCAAATCCTTGAGAGATATCATGATCGACTCTTTTAATCTGATCATTGCTGTAAGAGGTGAGTGACTGTCCAAAGAGAGTTGGTGAGATATCACGACGCCAGCGGAAATTTGAAGTGATGGTATTAGTCGATTCTTCATTATTACTTTCACCATAGAGGTAGCGGGATTGAACACGGTAGTTATCTGCCTTGGTTTGTTTGTCCATTTGGAATCGCGCCAATATATTGGTTTTTTCGGTTCTTCCGGATTGTGTGTTGAAACCGAATTCAACTTCTCGGTTCCAATCGTGCGGTTTCCTTTTTTTTACATTGCCGGAAAAGCGCTTTAAAGAGCTATCTGCAGAATCTTGCTTTTGAATTGATGAGGAGGCTGCAGAAGAGCCTGTTGTTTGGACGACAACGCTTCCTGCTTCAAGTTCCAATAATCCCAATGTTTCAGATTTGAAATAAAGTATCCCATCCTCTATTTTAACAGTTTTTCCTCGAAGCACATCACCGTTTTCAAAGAGAACTTGTTCGGTTGCATGGCCTAGGAGATGGGCACTTGTGAAAAAAAGAAAAAGAAAGAAACGTCGTTTCATTGGGTCAAAAGGGAAGGACGAAAGATAATTGAATTGATTCGAATAGCGACCTTATTGAGGCTAATTTACTAGAGAGAATCGACCCTAAAAAATCAGTATTTAGAGGATTTCCTCTGTTTCTGTGAAACGTTTTACATTTCTTTAACCATGTTCCGCCTTGAGAGTGGCTTTACTTGGTCGATCATAGAGTTCGTAAATAGTAAATTCTCCTAACATTCAAAGTTGAATATCATGTATAATAAACATAAATCAAAAAAGGGTTTTACCCTCGTTGAAATCATGATCGTTGTGGTCATTATCGGTATTTTGGCAGCGTTAGCTATTCCAGCTTTCCAGAAGGTTCGTACTACCTCTCAGGAAAAAGCTATCAAGAATAACCTTCGTCAGCTTTATGGAGCTGCTCAGCAGTATTTCCTCGAGCAAGGGGCGACCACAGTTACTTATGCTAATTTGGTTGGCACCGAGGATACTAAATACATAAAGAGTATCAATACGGTTGCTAGCGAAATTTATCCTACTTCGATCTCTGCTACAGCTACTCAGCTAGCTACGACAGGGACTCCAGCTATAAACTATACCCCTTAATTTCGGGTACTTTTTGGCGAGAACCGTTCACGCTTTGTGGGCGGTTTTTTTTTGAATCACAAAAATGGAATATCATGTATGATAAACATAAATCAAAAAAGGGTTTTACCCTCGTTGAAATCATGATCGTTGTGGTTATTGTTGGTATTTTGGCAGCGTTAGCTATTCCGGCTTTCCAGAGGGTGAGTGAGAGTTCTCGGGAAAAAGCTATCAGGAACAATCTTCGCCAACTTTATGGAGCTGCTTTGCAGTATTTCCTCGAAGATGGTTCGGCTACGGTTGCTTCGGATGACTTGGTGGGAACTACTGCTACTCACTATATCAGGAACATCAGGCAGGTTGCGAATGAAACGTACCCTGCTAGTCTTGCTATTACAGATTCCAGCATTACGACGAGTGGAACACCGGTTATAATCTATTATCCTTAATTTTAGATTTCTTTTCTATCAAAAATCGCCCACACTTTGTGGGCGGTTTTTTTTGAACCAATAAGCTATTCAACATTTTCTCATGCAACAAAGATACCTTTGGTTCGGTTTTATAATTTCCGTTATAGCCGCTTTTGTTTTAAATTTTGTGGTTTTTGATACGGAACAGAGCCTGCAAGTTGTTCGTTATGGGGGTTATTGGATCATCACTGTATCGTTTGTTTTGTTTTGTTTTACGCTGTTTCCTGTTATCAAATCATTTTGGCATGAAACTTCAGGTTTCTTTTCTTGGGGTCTCTTTTCTGTAATTTTTGTTTTAGGGTTGTTGCTTTTTGTCCATGAACCTTGGGGATATAAGGTTCTTATGGATGAATTGAACCTCGTCGTCACATCTCTGGCGATGCATCTTGATCGGGAGGTGATCATACCATTAGCTTTACAGAGAGTCGGTGGAGAGCTTTTTTTCGGGAGCGAGTTAGTTGATAAGAGGCCTGTTTTTTTTCCTTATTTGCTTTCGGTTCTTCATGATCTGACGGGTTATCGACCTTCCAATGTTTTTGTTTTGAATGGTTTGTTGAGCTTTTGTCTCGTGGGATTATTGTATCTTTTAGGTCAGAAAATTTCTCAATGCCGGAAAGGGGGGGTCATGGCTGTTGTCATGATTGTTTCCCTACCGTTGGTTGCTCTCAATGCGACGGGAGCAGGGTTTGAATTGTTGAACCTTGTTATGATTCTGTTAGTAATGCTGCTTGCCGTCCAGTATCTGCAGCAGAGGGACGACAGCACTATGAATGCCCTTGTTCTAGCTGGTGTTTTGTTGGCGCATACCAGATATGAATCTGCTCTCTACGTCTTTGCTGTGGGGGCAGTTATCTTAATTGGGTGGAGTTATGAGGGGCGAGTCCGATTGACTTGGAGTTTTTTGCTCGCTCCTCTTTTATTGGTTTTACGTTTGCTTCAGCTCAAGTCGTTTGGAGTCAGTGAAGGTTTGTGGGTTCTAAGAGATCGAGAAGTCCCTTTTTCGTTATCTTTTGTGAAAGAAAATCTGGATTCTGCTCTTGTCTACTTTTTCAGTATTAGTCGGTATCAAACGAACTCCATTGTGCTTTCGCTAGTGGCAGGTGTGTCGCTCGTTTTTTTCTTGGTTTTTCTGATGAAACGATGGCGTTCTGTTTTTCGTTTGCGTCCGGAGATTGTGGTGTTGGTTGCTTTTGGAGTAGTGGTCATTATAAACTTTTTTATTATAATGGCCTATCATTGGGGGCAATTGGATGATTATATGGCTGCCAGGCTGTCGTTGCCGTTTCAGGTGCTGTCAATTCTTGTTGTTGCTTTCGTCTATGCTGAATTGGGGAATCGAATTTTTTGGAAACGTCTTCTCTTTGCTCTTCCTATTGTTGCCTTGATTGCCTTTACACTCCCTAATTTGACAAAGCGAGCTGCTACTCAGACAAACTATGCCTATCAGGAGACAAAATGGTTCATGGATTTTATAAAAAAGCATCGAAACGAAAATGCTTTCTACATGATGCCATCTCCTTTACCGGCAATTGCGATGAAGGAGCCTTCTATCACTAATATTGTTTTGAAGGGAAGAGAGGAAACGATCGAATTTCATATGCGTGAGAAAACGTATGATGATGTATATGTCTTTCAGCGATTGCTTAAAAATCCACAAACCAAAGAAAAGGTTCCTTATGACAAGCATAGCATTGTCAGTTCGCGGTTTGTTCTTCAACCGATTGCCGAAAGGAGCTTTAAACCTCTTTATTACTCGAAAATTAGTAAGCTTGAACGTGTGGAACCCAAGAATGATGAAAAGGATCAGTCATTAGTGGGAAGTACTGCTAAAAATGAAGAGCCTATCAAGGATGAAGATGCTGAAGCGCACTATATGAAGCGATACATAGAAATGTTACCTTAAGATGAGTTGAGTAGTGAATGTTTATTAACTGGCCTCTTAAGACAGACTGAAGATTGTCATTCAAATGGATTTGCGTAGACATTTTAACTGGGTTGCCCAAACAGATGAAAGAGCGCGTCGATTTCAAGCGGGGTTTCACAGGCAATTAATCAAACTCTATCGATTTCATATTGCAGAGGGAAGCCGGGTTTTGGAATGGGGTTGTGGTGCGGGGGAGTTGCTTCGCAGTCTAAGGCCATCTCATGGGGTTGGAATAGATATCAGTGATGCTATGATCGCACGAGCTCAGGCGGAAAAAGATACCGCAATGTGTGAATATCGAGAGGGGAATGTACTCACTTTAAGTGTTGCTGAAACATTTGATCATATTATTATGGATTACCTCACGGGGTATTTGCCGGATATTCAAACTGCCTTGGAAAAGGTGAGGAATTCTTCTGCTCATGCACGAACCCGACTTCATATCACTTCTTTGAATACTCTTTGGCGGTTGCCTTTGCGTTGGGCTCAATGTTTTGGATTTGTGGTCAAACAACCACCCAGTAATTGGTTGTCATCACAAGATCTCATTAATTTATTGGAACTATCCGGGTGGGAAGTTTTAAGGTCGCAAACTGAGCAACTTATTCCGTGGGACATTCCGGTAATCTCTGCATTTTTTAACCGTTTTTTAGTTAAACTTCCCTTCTTTAGGCACTTTGGTATTTCGCTTCATTTGATTGCGCGTCCAAAAATGTCTCTTGCTCTAAAAGAATCGCCCAGTTGTTCGGTTGTTGTCCCGGCGCGCAATGAAGCTGGGAATATTTCAGCTGCTTTGGAGAGAATTCCACATTTGGGATTACAAACAGAAATTATCTTTGTGGAAGGGAACAGTAAAGATGATACCTGGGGAACGATTCAAAGAGAGCTTTCAAAGTATCAGGGCCCTCATAGGGTGAAAGCTGTCAAGCAACCGGGGAAGGGGAAGTGGGATGCTGTGAGAACTGGATTTGAGCATGCATCTGGGGAAGTATTGGTTATTCAAGACGCAGATTTGACGGCACCTCCTGAGGATTTGGAAAAGTTTTACGAGGCGATTGTCTCAGGAGCCGCGGAGTTTGCCAATGGTAGTCGATTGGTTTATCCAATGGAGTCAGAAGCCATGAAGTTTTTAAACCTTATGGGAAACAAGACATTTGCCATCGCTTTGAGCTTTGTCTTGGGCCAACCGGTGAAAGATAGCCTGTGCGGAACGAAGATGATTCTTCGCAGTGACTACAATCGTTTGATCAAGCGGATAGAAGTATGGGGGGATTTTGATCCTTTTGGAGATTATAACCTCCTTTTTGGAGCTTCCCTTCTTGATCTGAAAATCAGAGATATACCAGTCCGTTATAAAGATCGTACCTATGGAGAAACGAATATTTCCCGGTTTTCTCATGGATGGATGTTGATTAAGATGATTGTATTTGGCCTCTGTCGGCTTAAATTTATTTAGAAAGAGTTTGTTGTGTAGGATTGTGCCGGAAGATTCTATGAACGATTTTTGTTTTAGAAATGTGGCTTCTATAATTTGGTGCAGCGGAAACTCGAAATAGTTCAGTGGATGGATGAAACAGAAAACCAACGAGATGAATTGGATGTGAGACCAATAGAATCTTCGATTGAAAGTCAGGGCTTGGTTAAATTCAGTGAAGAGCCAACACTCAGTCGAACAGCACGAAATTTTTCATGGTTATTGATTGAAAAAGGAGTCAGACTACTAGTCGGTATTTCAGTTGGCTTTATTGTGGCTAGGTATTTAGGTCCCGAGCGGCTTGGCCAGTATAGCTATTGTGTTGCCATAATTGGATTACTTCAGTTTTTGCCAGAATTTGGTCTCGATGAACTTATCCGGCGGGAAATGATTACGCAGCCCGAAAAGACTGCTAATTTGGTGGTGGTTGCGACTCTGATGCGATTGATGGCTGGAACGATGAGTTATCTTGTGATTGTGACCTTTGCGTTAGTTGTCATTTCTGATTCTACCGAGCAGAGGATGCTGTTGATACTTGGAGCAATTTTTTTCCAACCCGCTCCAATGGTGGCAGCGTCATGGTTTCATGCTCGGCTTGAATCACATTTTGTCATTGGTTCTCTAGTCTTTTCATTGTTGGTAACGGCTGGAATGCGGCTTTTATTTGTGTCTTATGGGGCTCCTGTTGAAGCATTTGCTTTTGCATTAGCCCTAGAGTTTGTTTTGGGCAGCATTTTGGTTGCTTTATGCGCCCGATGGAAAAAGTTTCCCTGGAATCTGAAAGCATGGGATGCTGCGTTGGCTAGAGGTTTATTACGGGAGTTGTGGCCGATTGCCTTGAGTGCGTTTGCTGTCGTAATTTATATGAAAATCGATACTGTCATGCTCAAAGTCTTACATGGAGCAAATGTGGCAGGGATTTATGTTGCGGCTGTGCGCATCACAGAAATCTGGTATTCTGTAGCCGCAGCTTTAGCCACAAGTGTCCTGCCGATGCTTTTACGGAAACGAGAGAGAGGAAAAATTGAATACAATTTTACTCTGCAAGGTTTTTTTGATTTGAGTACGGGATTAGCCTATCTTTTTGCCTTACCGGTTTCATGGCTAGCGGCTCTGATTATTAAAGTGATCTATGGTGATCATTTTTTAGGAGCAGGGCCGATTTTATCATTACATGTATGGGCTGGCGTTTTCGTTTTTTTAACCGTTGCTCGAGGCCAGTGGTTAGTGGGAGAAGGTCTTACGCGATTTTTGCTGACGACCGCAGTGATTGGTGCACTTTCAAATATAGTTTTGAATCTTGTTTTGATTCCTTTTTATGGCGGTATTGGGGCTGCCTGGGCTACATTGATTTCGTTTTCACTTTCAGGATGCTTGACTTCTTTCTTTTGGCAGGAAATGCGTCCAATAGGGTGGATGCAATTACGTGCATTGTTGGTGCCAATACTGGGGTGGAGTTATTTCGTCAGGTTTTGGCGGAAAGGGATAAGAAGAACGACGAGACATGATAACCGTGATTGAGCCCACCGTTAAAGTTGATATTTTGTTGGCCACTTATAACGGGGGGAGATTCTTGGCGGAGCAGCTTGCGTCGATAGAGCGTCAGACTTTCTCTGAATGGAGGTTAATTGCACGTGATGATGGTTCGACAGATAACACGATACTTATATTGGAGGAATTTCGTGAACGTTATCCAGATAAAATTCTTCTGATTGAAGATGAGGAAGACAACCTGGGGCCAAGTCAGAACTTTGAACGACTACTTGCCTACAGCGATGCTCCTTATTTTTTCTTTTGTGATCAGGATGATGTCTGGATAGACAATAAAGTGGCGGTTATGCTTGACTTGATTATCTCAGCGGAAGCGGAAGAAAACTCTGACAGAGCTATTTTCGCCCATAGCGATCTCACAATAGTCGATTCGGAGCTAAAGGTAATAGCCCCATCGATGTGGCAATATCAATATATGGAACCGAGTCGATGTGAGTGGAATCATCTGGTGGTTCAAAATGTCGTAACTGGTTGTGCGGCTATGGGGAATGCCAGCTTGCGTCGAAAGATTGTTCCTTTCCCCAAAGAGATCATCATGCATGATTGGTGGATTGCATTAGTGGCATCGGTTATTGGTCGAATTGTATGGACGAAGGAATGCACAGTGATGTACCGACAGCATTCAAAGAATGATACCGGTGCAAAACATTGGAGTCTTATCCATGTCTTTGCTACAATTGTTCGTATCTTACGTTCTCCGTCGTTACGTAAAATAGTACGGAGTTATCAGGCTCAGGCTGAGGCTTTGCATAAACGATATGCTTCTTGTATAAGCCCTGTTGATCGAGAGGGTCTTTCTGCTTTTGCCAGCTTCGAGTCGAGATCTTATTTTTATCGTTTTGTGATCGTTCTTCGTTACCGAATTTTTAAGACTGGATTTTTGAGAAATCTAGCTCTGCTGCTGCGTATTTAATTGATGAAAAAAATCATTCAAAATTTTTGTTATCTTCTTTTAAGAATATCTGGAACCAGGATGATTCTGGAAATAAAGCGGGATAGCTTTTAGTGGCATTGTTGGAGCAAGGTGGAGAGAACTCATGGAACAAACATCTTTCATCATAGAAAACCCGGGTCGGTTTTGGCGGAGATTTAAGAAGGGTATTTTGCTGCGTGGGCTTTTCCTCGGCTTTATTATCTTAGGTGCTAAATGGACTCTGGTTTTTCTTTTTGGAGGCGAAATCCCTTTCGGTGATCAATGGGATGCAGAGGTTGCTCGTCTTTATCAACCGTTAAAGGCGGGAGAGTTTGAAAACGCTTCGATTATTGCGCCACATAATGAACACCGAATTGTGGCAACCAATCTTTTGAATGTTCTCTTATTCAAAATAGCCGGAGATCAAATAGATCCTCGACTTCAGATAGCTGTTTCGACTGCGATCCATGCTTTTTGGTTTGGCATGGTCGGTGCCTGGCTTGCTCGTCGATTAAGACCTTCACTTCATCTATTTTTATTTGCCTTTTTGGTGATACTGGGAATTGCCCCCTATGCGTATGAAAACACCCTTTGGTCATTTCAGAGTCAGTTCTATTTTAATCTGTTATTTTGGGTGATTGCATTTTGGGGTCTTTGTCTCGGGCGTTTTACTTTAGCTAGGTGGTTGTGTGGGTTGTTGGCTGGGATTTGTGGAGTTTTTTCGTTTGGAGCAAATGGACTCATTGGTGTTGCGATGGTTGTAGTGCTCGGGATTCGATGCTGGACGAGGCATGAAATACGGAAAAGTGAAATTGCGACTCTTTTTGTTTCGGTTGGGCTCGTTGTCTTGGGTTATGCCTTACGCAGTGAAGTTGATCAACATGGTGTTTTGCGGGCAGATTCATGGGCTACTTTTTCGTTAGCAGTTATTCGTCTTGCTGCTTGGCCGGCAAATATGGGGCTGCCTGTTGGTGTTCTTTTGTGGCTACCCGGAATATGGTTAATGTTTGAATTAATTGGAGGTAGGCGAAAACCGTCTGAGTTAAGTGATGCCGCTGTTATGGCTTGGGTTTTGACGGCAGCAAATATCGGCGCGACGGCTCTGTTCCGTGGGCAGAATGTTGTCTTTGAAGGCATTGCACCGCGTTATCTGGATCTATTTGCGATAGGTCTTATTGGAAATTTTCTGGCATTACTTTTACTTGTAAAAGAAAGAGCTGGAAGAATTGTGGCGCGACGAGCTTTTTTGCTCACCTGGTTTGTCATTGTTGTTTTAAGTATTGGAGCGATAGGCTTTCATATAACGTCGCAGACACTTCCTTTTTGGAAAGAATCAGCACACCAACAGTTAGTCCGTATCCGTGCGTATTTATACAGTGGAGATGAGCGTCTTCTGGAAGGTCGTTCAATGTGGGAAATCAGCCATCCGGATTCAAAGAGACTAGCAAAAATTTTAAATTATCCTGATTTAGGAGAAATTCTCCCTCCGAGTTTACACCAGGGGATGCAAAAGAGACTTTCATTTGAAGGAAAAAGTCGATACAGGGAAGGAGATATCGATCCTGATCAATTGGCTTCGACAGCGTATCGAATCTGGGGAAATTGGAGTTCGAGGAATTCTATAGAGAAGTTAATTCAAGATAATGTCTTATGGTTTGAATCTGAAGGGGGGCATGTCTTGTGGTCACATATGGTGTCTTCCAATGAGGGACTAGTTGTTTTTATCTTTACTCCAGAAGGTTCAGGTGACCCTGTGTTTATTGAATCGATGGGAAATTCTGATCAGCCTCTTTGGAGAGAAGTGCGTTTAAATTTGCCGAAAGGGAGGATTTTGCTCAGTGTAATGGATAATCGAGAGGTTGGTTGGACTGGGGTCACTCTTCCTCGCCCGATCTCTTTCTGGGGACTTTTAGCACGACGTTTTCTTAGCTGGGGTCCTATCCTATTTGCCGGATCTACATTGGGGCTCACTTTACTAGTCTGGTGGCCATTCCGTCTTCGGAGGTATTAAGAAATGGAGAGAGGGCGTTATGCAATTGTCTGGATGAGGCACTACAGTCAATCGTTTCCGATTGAAATGTTTTTTTAGTGATGAGTGAAGCACGGGTTATTCTTTCTGTTATTGTCGTTGCCTATCGGTCGCGGCGGGAAATTGAAGAATGCCTAGTGTCGATTCCGCAGTCCTTGATCGATTATCGAGTAGAAGTTATTGTGGTGGATAATTTCCAAGAGGATGGGGTCGAGGCTTTGATCAGTGATAAATTTCCTTTTGTAAGGTATGTGAATCCTGGAAAAAATTTAGGGTTTGGTAAGGCTAATAATCTGGGGTATCATCAGTCTTCTGGAAAATATATCCTTTTTTTAAATCCTGATACGATTTGTAACGAAGAAGCTTTGACGCATTGTTTGATGCGTTTGGAAAATGAACCTTTGATTGGGCTGATTTCTCCTAGATTAATCATGGCAGATGGAGAAATGGACTTGGCTTGTCGACGTTCTATTCCGTCGCTTTGGGACGGTTTTTGTCGTGCTAGTGGCTTATCTGGAAAATTTCCAAACGTGCGGTTTCTTGCAGGATATAATCTGACATACTTATCGGAAGAGGAGACTTATGAGGTTGGAGCTATCAACGGAGCGTTTATGATGGTTCGTCGGATTGTTTTGGAGGAAGTCGGTCTGTTTGATGAAGCGTTTTTTATGTATGGAGATGATTTGGATCTCTGTTACCGCATTGGTCAGGTTGGTCACCGCATTGTCTATGATGGCCGGTTTACCATTGTTCATCTTAAAGGGATGAGTGTGGCAAAAGAATATAGAGCTATGTCCAGAGCTATTTTTGATGCCAATAAAGCTTTTTATCTGAAACATTTTAATCCCAAGAATCGTCGATGGATTCGTTGGAAGTATGAACTAACTTTTGGCTTATGGAAGTGGGTCGCTTTACTTCGAGCAAAACGTAAAAGTTATCGCAAAGTGAAACCGATTTAATGATGGCTATGATTTGTTCTTCCAACGGAGAAAGGTTAGGAGCATGATCTGTAAATCGAACCAAAGTGACCAATTTTCGATGTAATAAATATCGTACTGTATACGTTTTTCGAGAGAACTTATACCTCTCAGCCGATTCACTTGAGCCCAGCCGGTCATGCCAGGCTTAACCAGATGCCTTGGCATGTAATGTGGAATGGTTTCGGAAAGTCGGTCAACGTGAAAGGGCCGTTCGGGCCGTGGTCCGACGATGCTCATATCTCCTTTGAGCACGTTCCAGAATTGAGGTAGTTCATCGAGATTCCATTTGCGCATAAACCGTCCGATCTTGAGGAGCCTGGGGTCGTGAATCGAGGTGCTTTGATTCAGTTGATCATCTTCGATTGTATTTATTTTCATGCTACGCAACTTAAGCATAGTAAAGGAGTGGTGATTTGCTCCAATTCTTTCCTGATGGAAAAGAAGAGGGCCGGAAGATTCCTTTTTGATGAGGATCCCGAGAAACGCGATGATAGGAGCGGATAGAATCAGACCGATGAATGAGATCAAAATATCGACAACACGTTTGGTGATCCGGTTGAGTAATCTGAAAATAGAAAAATCCTCAATACCAAGGACGGGAACATTGCCATATGTTTGCAGACGTAAATTAGAAATAAAAATATCAAAAACGGAGGGGATGACTTTCCAATCAACGTAATTTTTTTCGCAGGTTTCCGTGATGCGGATAATGTCTGCTTGAGGCATCTCCAGGTTAGCTGCAATGAGGATATCAATATGATTTTTTCTCAGTATCCTTTCAAGATCTGAGGTGTTGCCCAGATGTATGGGTTCCCAATTTTCCGGTATTCGTGTTTTATCTGTTTTGTTGGTTGAAATAAAACCCACGACTTGGAAAGGGTGAAGGTTTGGAGGAGAAACCTCTTTGACCAGTTTTTCGGCTTTGGGATTGTGTCCCAGGATAGCAACACGTAATTGTAGGTGAGAAGAGATCTTGTGATAGGAAACAATTTTGTGGAAAAGGCTTCGCCAGCAATACATGGTGGATAATGTAGTGACGTAAGCAATGAGAACAAAAAGCCGAGAAATGGGAGGCTCAAATTTCAGTGCAAGTGAAATACCAAGGTAGGCAAAAAGCCAAAAAGTTGTGCCTTTAAAGATGAGGTTGAGGCTTTGAAATTTTCGAAGAAGCAAACGCTGATTATAGAGGGTAAGGTAAGAGTAGGTTCCCAGCAAAAGGAAAACACCAACTAGAAGTAGTGGTAAATAAAGCTGAAATGTAGCATATTCTACATAAACACCAACAGTCTTAAAGGGGGAAACGTAGCGTATCCAATATCCGAGAGACAGCCCGGCGAAAGCTCCTAGAGTATCTCCCATGGCTAGAATGATTGGGAGAATAATTTGTCGGAAGCGATTGGAACGACGGGCACTCATTTTTTATTTTGAGTTACAGATAGATTAGAAAGGTAGTTTGTAAAAAGAGTGTTGGGTAAATGACCCTTTGAAGGAAAGATTGGAGCAAGAAAATCTGCTACAATCCCATTCTCTTGAACGACATAGGCATCGACTGGAGTAGGTCCGTCCATGTTTCTCATCAGTATTCCGTAGGCTATTCGTTTTCGTTGATAGGTCTTCATTAGGGGAAGTTCATTGCCGGCTGGCGCTTTAATGAGATCTAAAAATGAGCTGTTTCGAAAATCTTCCAGGAGTTTTTTATATGCGTTTTCCCGCTCAGGAAAAAGATTTAGTCGGTAACGGCTTAAGAGAGCCTGATGAAGAGTTTGTGAATGTTTTGAGGGATCTTTCCATGCCAGGTAAAGGCTTTGCCATGGTTGTGATGGGATAGTTTCTAGTTGGAGAGATCCGGGGTTTTGGAGGAACTGGAAAAATGGCTTGCTGAAACTGTTACCATTGGTGATGAGCGTCTCAATTTGGAAATCTTTCTCCGCCCACCAGAGTAAAATGGCTTGGGTGTAAGTTAGTTTTTTTTGTGTTGGCAAAGAAACTCCACCACTGTTTTTCCAGGTGGAAATAATTTCCGTTGCACATCTCAGCATTTCTGCCCGATGAGGCTTCAAGAGAGGTGTATCCCAAATGGGAGAGGTGATAAAGCGAGGATCGTTGATGGTCTCGAGGGCGAGAACATGATGTGCTTTTTCAGCTTTTTGTTGGTGCAAGAGACTTAGACCATAACCTAGATAAACGCCACCTTTATCCGGGACGAGGTGAGCTGCTTTGATAAAATGGTTTTCTGCAAGAGCAGCATCTCTGTTCAAATACAACCATCCGAGATTAAAATGGCAGAGTTCTTGGTCTGGATCGAGGCGGAGAGATCTGGTGAGAAGATTGATTGCTTGGGTTATTAGGTTGTCGCGCTTTGGGGAAGATTCTGTCTGGCGGGATCCGAATAAGAAAGCACTGGCCGTTGCGTTGAGATAATAAGGTTCCCATGGCGCCATGGTCATCGATTTCTTTGCGTAATCGAGAAAGGAAGAAAAATTGGCTTGTTCAAGGTAGTTGATTGAGGTGGAAAAAAAGCTTCGTGCTCTTATCGAGGGTGAAAGATGGACAAGAAGAATTGCTAAGACGGCGAAAATCGTCGCTCCTATCATATAGGAGCGTGGTAAATTTCTTGCTTTCGTTTTTTCAAAATTGGTTAAAGAGAGAATAACGGCGCTGTTTATGGCGATAAGGGCGGCAAAAATGGGAATGTCTAATTGATAGTCTGTGAGCGAAAAGACTGTATAACCAAATAGTGAAAAGCCCGCAGCGAATAAAGTCCCTTGAGAATTTTTACTAAAGGTCTCTGGAATGGAGGGTAAGACTTTTTGAATTCGTCTGGAGAGGATACCTAGAAGAAGGATGCAAGAGGTGATTCCAAAGATGCCCAGGTCCGCCCAAATTTGAATAGGCGTATTGTGCAGTTGAAGGGCTGTTTCGACGCCACCTGAAAGTTCAGAACGATATTGGGGATAGACTCGTGGCGTTGTGCCAGGCCCGTATCCGGTTATGAAACGATCCATACCCATCTCCCAACCGGCTTTCAGCATGTTCATTCTTTGGGTGTCTCCTTCGTTTAAGGTGCGGTGAGTGGCGAAGTGAACGACAAGATCTTTGATTCGCTTGTTGGATACGCCTATCCCTACGACGATAAGAGTTGCCAGTCCGATAATCAGAAGGAGATTTTTTTTTCGGACCTTATGACGGATAGCTAAATATGAAATAGAGCCTGCGATAAGAGCGGTGAGTCCTAAGAGGCCACCTCGGCTGCCAGATGAAAAAAGGAGGAAGAGGGACAATCCTGAGGCAAGAGACCAGGCGACCCTTTGTTTTCCAGAACTAGTCCAGCCTAGCATGGCTAGCCATGGAAGCATCAGGATGGCCATACCTGCCGTGTAGTTGGAATGTCCGAGAGGGCGTTCGTTTCGGATATCGAAAACGTTGTAAGAAAGAATAGTTTCGCCTGCCGTTTGGTTGATCGTCTGGACTTCTTGCGCATGCCGAAGGACTCCGATCATCCATCCTTGAAGGCTGATAAAGAGAAATAGGATAAAGAAACCAGCTAAAAAGTAGTGAAGCCTTCGAATCTTTTTTGTATAACCGCTTCTATGAGGAGATCCGAGGACAACGATAATCAGATAGAGTAATCCAATCGCGTAAATAAGGGTGGTGGAGGCTTCAAAAGACTGCTCAGAAAAAGGGCTGAGGGTTGCAGATGCCAGAATCCAAAAGAGAAGAAATGTGAGAATACCTACAGTGGTATTATCTCTTATGTGAAAGGTTTTTTTTACGCATAAACATTGTATGGCGAGAGCCAGAAGAGGCAGCAGCAAAAGGGTTTGCATATAAAAGTTCCAGGGCCATGCATAGATGCGAGTTGCTCCGTGTGGACTGAGAGTCAAAACCGCGAGAAAAATCAGGCTGATGCAAAGAAGAGCGTTTCTGAAAAGGATGCAGGATGGTCGATTGTTTGGGAGAGATATCGGCATTGACGGATATGATGAGAAAGAGATGTTTTTAGCTCAAGGCTGTTTATGAAGAGAAGTGAGGAGGCATTGACGAATGATCATTCTCCAATGTAAATAGAAGGGATTCTTATGACAGCGACGTTTGATCAGGATTTCTCTGAAGAGGTAATGACAGTTTCTGCTTTTACGCGGCGAGTTAAAGTGTTGCTGGAACAGTCTATTCCCCCGGGTTGGATAAAGGGGGAAGTTTCGAACCTACGGCATCAAGCCAGTGGCCATATCTATTTTTCGTTAAAAGATGCAAATAGTCAGGTTTCAG
>JANQKU010000078.1 GCA_028280955.1 Opitutaceae bacterium | reverse complement strand
ACTTATGAGAGTGATACCATTGTGATGGTTGAGGGGAAGTCCGCTTTATCGGCTGTATCGTTTGAGGCAGGACAAGTGTTGCCTCAAATGATTGTCAGTCGGGAACTTTCGGAATCTTCGGAGATAAAGGCAACCAAGCAACAGTTAATCGGTTTGGTCGGTGGATTGAATGATCGGCCTGTCATTTCATTTGTGCGGGATGAGGAAAGTGATCCGAGTGAAGAAAAAGGTGTCTATCGATTCCCTTTTAGCAAACAACTGGAGAATGATGTAGCTTCTGCTGAGATTGAGCAGGCCGAGGATATTCTGTGGAAGGGCGATTTACGGGATGGGTCGTTTATCGCTTCTAAGAGGCGGCAGAAAAAACTTGATCAAGGGTTTTGGAAAATTGCTTTAGGTTTGGTTGTCCTATTGGGATTGTTTTTCTTGAGCGAAATTTTGATGTTGGGCGGCAAGGCCTTTATTTCACACTTGGACAAAACGACGATTGGTCGGGAAGCAGAAGTTGCCCAAATCGAAGACAAAAAGAGTGTTGTGCAAGAATTGGAAAATTTTGAACGGAGTAATCTCATCCCGTTTGATATGATCGCAGCTATTCATCCTGTTTTGCCTCGATCTATTCATTTTACGCGCTTAGAAACTGATGGTCGAAACAGCCTGGAGATTGAATGCAAGACGACAAATTCTGCAGATGTAACGATATATAAAAATGGATTGGAAAATCTCTTGAAAGTAGAATCAGCGGAAGTTCGCAATTTGCAGTCGGCTGGCGGGCAAAGTTCTTTTATTTTGGTGGTCAACTTCAAGGCGGATGCTTTCGAAATATCCAGATATCAATTACCAAACAGTAACGCTGCTTCTGTTACGGAGAAGGAATTGATCGAGGTGGTAGAAGGAGGTCAGAATGAATCTTAAGAAAACAGGGAAAGTGGCCAGACCATTGTTTCTTGGCATGTCCTTGAGAGAAAAGGTTCTTTTGATCTTGATCTTGATCGTAGGCGCCGGTTTTTGGGCTTCATCATTGAGCGGTCGATTTGATCAGTTTTCCTCACATCTCAAAGGATTATGGGCTATTGATCGGAATCAACGCTCAATTCTGGATGAAAAAGAGGTCACGGAGGTGGCTTTTGCCGCTTCATTGGCCAGTCTCAATGAGGATGAATTGCCAAATCAAAATGAAGTGTTTGGAAAAATCGATACACTGATAAAGCAGTTTGGTTTGGAGGGGAGGCTGGATGCTCCAAAACGCAGAGTAAGAGACGCTTTGTCTTTTAACACGTATAATTTGCGAATAAACAATACAGAGTATGACTTTCTTATGAAATTTACCCAAGCGATCAATGAACAATTTCCGTATGTGAATCTTGATGATCTACAGATTGTGCCTGATCGTCGAAACCCCCGTCTTTTGAATGCCAGCCTACGGCTTCGTGCCATTGAATTTAAAAAATAAATTTTCAGGAAACTTAATCGGACCAATCCTATGAAACGATTTATCAATAAAAGAATCCTCTGCTGTTTAATAGCGTTTTCACTGATGATAACTCCATTGATCGCGCAGGAAACTGCTCCATCTGAGACCAGCCTAGCTGAACCGGAAGTTGGGACAGTTACCCTGAATTTTCGGGAGGAATCACTGGCTCAAATATTGGATCTGCTGCAACGTTTGACGGGCCGTTCGGTGATCCGCCCTCAGGCCTTGCCAGCGCCTACTTTTACCTTTGACAGTGTTAAACCTTTAACAAAAGAAGAGGCCATTCTGGTTTTGGAAAGTCTACTGACGGTGAATGGGATTGGGGTGACGCCGATGGATGACAAATTTATGAAAGTTGTCCCCATTCAACAGATTCGGACGGAAGCTCCGGAATTGGTTATCGGTTCCTTAAAAGATCGACCATCCAGTGGGCAGGTAGTCAGCAAATTGTTTCGTTTAAAATACCTGGATTCCAGTACTTTTCAGACCCAGATTCAGCCTTTTCTCAGCCCGGCGTTCAGCACGATCATTCCTTTCCAGAATTCCAACGCTGTCATCGTGACGGACACCATTAGCAATTTGCAGCGACTGGAGTATGTTGTCAGCGAGGTGGATAAGCCTTCACGTCTCAATATTGAAACGAAATTTTATACGCTACAATATGCCACAGCCAGTGAAGTGGCCCAGCAGTTAAAAACACTGATAGATTCCGCTCGCAGTGGATTTGGCACCCAGCAGACCCCATCACCCCAACCTCGTCAGACTGGAGCTAGTCCGAGACCAATGGCCATCGAAACGAACACTGTGCGCGAGGCTTCATTGCAAGCGATCCTTGGTAGCAATATTTCGATTAACTCGGATGATCGAACGAATCAGTTGATCATCATTACAGATCCATCGACCTTACCGTTTTTCGATGATATTATTGAAAAACTGGATGTAACGGCGGATGCTCCGACTAAAATTGAGGTGGTTCATCTGCAACATGCGGATGCCACAGAGATGGCTTCCTTGTTGAGCAGTTTTGTTTCCGGACGTTCCCAGTCGTCCAGCCGTAACAGTGGGAATGTAAGTCGTTCCAACACACTCGGTAGTAGTCGCCGCAGTACTTTTGGAAACAATAATCAGACAAATCAAAATAATTCGCAGTCCCGGTTAGCTCAGACGGTGCAAACTGCCTTAGAAGATCGTGAGAGTCAGTTCAGTGATTTCATGACGATTGTGGCGGATGAACGGAGCAATGCGCTTATCATATCAGGCACAGATAATGATTTGGAATTGATGAGAGGTATTGTCGAAAAAATCGATGTGCTTCTGGCTCAGGTTCTAATCGAAGTCGTGATTACAGAAGTCAATTTGAACGACAGTAGTGATAGAGGTATTGATAGTTTTGGGGTGAGTTATGCCAATGATGGCAGTGGGACGGAAACCTTTTCCAACGTAAGCGGGAAGTTAGGCCCACTGTCCGTTACCAATGGTACGGCTGTTTTTTCGGGTGGTGAATTATCCAGCTGGGGCCTTGATGCTGTTTTCAATGCCGCGAAAACAAATTCGAATGTGAAGGTGCTCTCAGCTCCTCAGATTGTCACAACTCATAATAAAGAAGGATCGATTATCGTTGGTGAATCGCGACCCATTATCACCTCAAGCCAAACATCGATCTCAGGAGGGGATACCACTCGTTCGAATGTGCAGTTTCAAGATATTGGGATTGAGCTTAAAGTGAAACCCTTGATTGGACCGAATAATGTGATTCAACTCGAAATTGATCAAACCATTGATGATGTTGTTGGGAGTGTGCCAATTGATGGGAATGATCAGCCGATTATTGGTCGGAAACAGGCGACTTCGTTTGTCAGTGTCAAGAGTGGGGAGATGGTTGTTTTAGGAGGTCTCCGGTCTATTCGTGATGAGAAGACGAAAAACCGCATGTTTATTTTGGGCCAAATCCCAGTGATACGTGAACTGTTTACCAGAAGAGGAAAAAAAGATGATGTGAAGGAGCTTCTGGTTTTCATTCGTCCGGCCGTTATTCGGACGACCGATGACGCCATGAGTGATGCCGAAAATCGATTGGATTCCCTGATGGAAAGTGAAACGATCAAAGAATTCATGGACCCTTCGAAGGAAGACGAAAAGGAGGGGAAATAAAAAGGGGATAAAATGATGAAAACAATCTCTTTTAGATTCGGATTGGGCAAGATAATCTGTATTCATCTGATGATGACGGCATGTTTATGGGGTCAAGATACTTCAAGAGGTTCACCTTTTCTTCCAGCTGATTTTGATAAGGGAACAGAGGCGCCACCTGCGACGGGTCCTTTGGAAAAAATGGAGCTCAGGGGAATTATGTCGGTTGATGGGATTTATTCCTTCAGCCTTTTTGACACTTCCATTGGAAAAGGCTTTTGGATAGACCTTCATGAATCTGTGCAAGGTGTGACCGTGGTTGCTTATGATGAAGTAAACGAACGTGTTACTTTAGAAGGAAGTGGTGAAACAAAGAATCTGAAATTGAAGGAAGCAAAAATCATTGCTCTCAAGGTAGCGCCTCCTGCTTCGGGCCAGGCACAACCGGTTGCGACACCACAAGGAAGACAATCCAAAGGAACCATCAATCAACTTTCAGATGATCAAGTGCGCGACAGAATGAAAAATGTGGCGGAAGAAATTCGCAGAAGACGAGCCGCGCGAAGAGCCATCATCGAAAAAAACAGGGCAGCCAATCCACCGCAGAATCAGTGACCTTTTCCCTGAAAAAGCATTACTTTTGAAGATCGAACTATGACAACCACAGAATCAGATGTTAGCCAACTGGCATGCTTGCAAACGTTGTCAGCGGAACAACGCAATGAGTTGGAGGCAGCGGTAAGAGCCGAAAAGGTTCAGCAGTTGGCGGATTATCTGGAAATTTCCGAAGAAGATACCGTCAAACGATTGTCAGAAGATTCGGGTTTGGCTTTGGGCGATACGGATGCCTTTGACTTGGAGGTTTTGCACAGTCTTCCCATTCGAATTGTTAATGAGTACCATGTTGTTCCACTAAGAGACAGTGGTGATGAGCAACTTCTGATACTGGCGACCAGCTGGCTGCCCAATCGAGATATGGATGATTGGATTTTTGCCACTTCAGGAAAAGAGGTCTCGTGGCGGTTGGCATCTCCCGAAAAGATCACAAAGTTTATCACAGCGAATCTTGGAGTAGGAGCAGAGAGTCTGGATGAATCGATGGATTTTATGACTGATTCGTCTGCAGTAGAAGATGATGAAGAAGACGAGAATGCCGCTATTATACGATTTGTTAACCAAGTGGTCAGTCAGGCGATTGAAGATGGGGCTACAGATATTCATTTCGAACCACAGGAAGACACCCTTCGCATACGCTACCGTATTGATGGGTTATTGGTAGCGGTGCCAGTCCCGGAAAATCTTCGCCGGTTTCAAGATGCCATTACTTCTCGCCTGAAGATCATGGCAAAGCTCAATATTTCCGAGCGGCGCCTTCCTCAGGATGGGCGTATCAATTACAAGATGGGAGGCAACACTCTGGACATTCGTCTTTCAACAATTTCAACCATGTATGGTGAAAGTGTCAGTTTACGTTTGTTGAATAAGAAGAGTGAACCGCTTTCGTTGGAGCAATTGGGACTGCCGGATGAAGACCAGGCAAAAGTTGATAGTGTTTTGGCTCTTCCGCATGGGATTATTCTCGTCACGGGACCAACGGGTTCAGGTAAGTCGACTTCACTGAATGCGTTTATTCGTCAGATTAATTCAACCGATCAACGAATTATTACGATTGAAGATCCGATCGAATATGAGGTTCCCGGGGTCAATCAGATTCAAGTTCGTCCAGAGATAGGTTTTGATTTTGCCGATGCGCTGCGGCATGTGCTCCGCCAGGATCCTAACATCATCATGATTGGAGAAATCCGTGATAAGGATACGGCTGATATTGCCATTCGAGCATCTTTAACCGGTCATTTGGTTTTCAGTACTATTCACACAAACGATGCTCCGGGTGCGGTGACTCGGTTAGTTGATATGGGGATAGAACCTTTTCTGATTGCTTCCAGTATAGAGATGGTCATTGCGCAACGGCTGGTTAGACGAATTTGTGATAGCTGTAAAAAAATGGTTCCGATAGATCCGGTGAGCTTACGTAATTCTCTGGCCTCATTGGAGATTAATCCGGCGGCAATGAACGGGGTCACTCACTTGCCGGAGCCGGTTGGTTGTGAAAACTGTCGCCAGCTTGGCTACCGTGGTCGTCTCGGTCTTTTTGAGATTTTGCGGGTGGATGAGCACTACCATGATTTGATTGTGCGTAGGGAGTCGGCCAGAGCTATTCGGAAACTTGGATTGGAACAAGGAATGAGGACTTTGGAGCAATCCGGTTGGATGCAGGTAAAAAGAGGCCTTACCAGCTTGGAAGAAGTGAT
Source organism: Opitutaceae bacterium (assembly GCA_028280955.1). Lineage (GTDB taxonomy): Bacteria > Verrucomicrobiota > Verrucomicrobiia > Opitutales > Opitutaceae > NORP342. The sequence goes on along the minus strand of JANQKU010000078.1, from coordinate 7,580 downwards.
TCGTGTCGTATCGATGACTCAAGGAAACGAGGAAGAATGAAAAAGCTCTTTTCGAGATGGGAGGTTATGCAATAACCGATGAGCACTTTCACCTACATAGCGAAGGATCCGACCGGAGAGGAAAAGAAAGGAAGCCTGGAGGCGGATTCGCGCAAGACGGCTATCAGAGAGTTAGCGCGAATGAAATTAACCCCTGTCCGTCTGGATGAACGGATGACAGCGACTTCCGGGAATTCGGGAAATGGCGGGGATTGGAAACAATTGTTTACCAAGGGGCAGGGCAGCAATGGGTCTGCTCTCAGTGGAAAAGCTTTGGGTCGTCGCCAGATGTTGCCCTTTCTTCGTTCTCTTTCTGAGTTAATAGGGTGTGGTATGCAGATGGGAGACGCCATTCGCTTGATGGGAAAGCGTTTGAGTGATGCTCGATTACGATCTCTGGCGAACTTGATGTGGAGTCAGTTAAGCCAGGGTAAATCGTTGTCGGGAGCGATGGTGGAACATGCATCCATCTTTGACGAATCGTCCATCAGTTTGGTCGAGGCAGGTGAAGCAACGGGAAACCTTTCGGAAATCCTGAAACGTCTGGTTGTTGATCTGGAAGAGAAAAAAGAAATCAAAGGAAAGATTCTCACGGCCTTGGCCTATCCTGTTTTTATCGTTTTTGTAGCTATAGCGGTCGTTCTCGTCTTTCTGTTTTTCCTGCTTCCACGTATTCAGTCATTGTTGACCTCTCTGGGAGAAAAACTTCCGCTGTCGACACGATTGCTGATTGATTTTTCTGAGTTCATGCTGAGCTATGGCCTCTTGATCATAGGAGCGATGGTCGGTGGCGCTATTGCACTTTGGGCTTGGCGGAAAACAGAGAAGGGTCGTCTAGCTTTGGACGAAAAAGTCCTTAAAATCCCCGGGATCGGTGCTTTCTTACGCGATACCAACATATTGAATCTTTCACAGACATTGTCACTTTTGCTGGAAAATGGGATTACCACGATCACTGCACTGGCGATGACTGAGCGCACCATTAGCAACCTGACTATCCGTAAGAGTTTCAATGAAGCTCGATCCAAGATTGCAGAGGGCGCCTCTATTTCAGGTGCCTTTAAGGCTACTGGTTACTTTGTGGATATTGTGATCGATATTGTAACAGTGGGAGAAAACACGGGGAACGTTGTTCCGAGCCTGAAAGAAGTGTCACGTTACTATGGGAAAAAGCAAAATCAGCAGATCAAAGCATTTACCGGACTTATCTCAATTGGGGTTCTGCTGATTGCCTTTGTCTTTGTTGGTCTGATTGCCTTTGGAATTATTTCGAGTGTCTTCCAGCTGAGTTCGAGTCTTACCGTTAAATAAAAGAGAGTTTTTATCCCTGTATATTGGGCCTTGCGGGAGAGGGGAGTTCTCTTTTTAGTCCTCTTCGTCTTATGCCCAATACGTTCGGTAAGTTATTTAGGATCACCACCTGGGGCGAAAGCCATGGTGGAGGTGTTGGTGTGGTGATTGATGGTTGTCCTCCAAACCTTCCTCTTTCTGTTGAAGAAATTCAGGCAGAACTGGACCGCCGTAGGCCTGGCCAAAGTGATATCACAACGCCTCGTAAAGAAGCAGATAAGGTCGTTATTCTTTCAGGATTGTACGAAGGGAAAACAACGGGAACTCCCCTTTCAATGATGGTCCAAAATAAGGATCAACGGCCGGAAGCGTATGAAGAGATGAAGGCGAAGTACCGACCTTCTCATGCTGACTACACTTACCAAACAAAGTACGGCATTCGTAACCCTGAAGGCGGTGGTCGTTCTTCGGCACGCGAAACGATTGGGCGAGTGGCCGCGGGCGCGATTGCCAAAAAAATTCTCCGATTAGCTGGTAAGGTCGAAGTGACCGCTTATGTCTCGCGTATTCATGATATTGAAATGCCGGAGATAAGAACAGCGCCTTCACTTGAAATGATTGAGGCGACAGCTGTGCGTTGCCCTCATCCAGAAACAGCAGACAAAATGATTGAACGGATTAAGGCAGTTCGATCAGAAGGAGATTCTGTCGGTGGACTCATTGAGTGTCGGATAGGCAATGTCCCGATTGGGTTAGGCGCACCTGTGTTTGATCGTCTGGAGGCAGACTTGGGTAAGGCCATGCTTTCGTTGCCTGCCACAAAAGGCTTTGAGATTGGCAGTGGATTTGGTGGTACTCTGCTCAAGGGATCTGAACACAATGACCTCTTTGAAGTGCGAGATGGTTCTATTCGGACCAAAACAAATCGATCGGGAGGTGTTCAAGGAGGCATCAGTAATGGCGAAGAAATTTATTTTCGAGTGGCTTTCAAACCGACAGCTACCATTCTGCAGGCTCAGGAAACGGTTGATAAGGCAGGGAATGAAACAGAACTGATTGGTCGTGGCCGACATGACCCCTGTGTCGTCCCGAGGGCAGTGCCCATTGTGGAATCAATGGCAGCTCTTGTTTTGGTGGATCATTGGATGAGACAGGAGGCCCAGAATCGATGCTTCTCTTTTGAGGAATAAGGTCTTTTTCGTTTTTTTGTCGTCGTTTCGGTGGGTGTAGACAATCAGGCCGTACAAAAAAATCTTCTAACCTATTTTTTACCATCATCATTTTGACTTTTCAAAAAGCTTCTATGATAAACCGAAACTCTTCTGAAAATGTCTGTTCCTCTTCTATATGTTTTTTTGGGTTCGACCGGTTCCGGTCGGAGGGATGTTGCTTTTGATCTGATCGATTTCGGTTTAGAAACAGAAGAAAAGCCAGTGTTGCTTGTGCCCGATGCTGAAGAAACGGATCGAGAGATAGAGACTCATGCCGTATCTGTCTTGAAGTGGAAGCACACTATAAAGGGGATTGAAACCACTGTTCCACCTGGAACCACTCAGATCTTTATGCTGCTCAATGGGAGGGAAAATCCTGTGGACCAGTTGGAATCGATTAAAGATTGGATCGAGACAGGAGTGGTTCGACTGGGCCGTATTATTGTGGTGATAAATTCTGCTCTGTACGCGGAAACCCCGAGTTTAGACGAATGGTACGATGCCTGTATCCATTTTTCTGACGTTATTCTTCTCAACCATCGCGCAGGTGTTTCTGAAAAATGGATTTCATCCTTTAAAAAACGCCAACAAGAAAAATTTCTACCCTGTTTAATCGAATTAGTTAAGAAAGGGAGAGTGGAAAATCCAGCATTAGTTCTCAACCCTGAGGGGAGGCGATTATCGCTGGCTTTTGAAGAAACGGACGAAATATATGATTTCGAGGATGATGAGGAAGAGGAAGAAGAAATCCCCGTCGATCCTTATTTTGAAAGATTATCTTCAGGTCAACGAGTGAAAGAAATCCCGGATATCCGGGATTTTCTTAGATCTGCCAGGCTGATGGAGAGGTCAAAATAAGGGTAGATGGCTTTTAAGAGCCTTCTTATTTTGCCGCGGCGACAGCAGCTACAAATTTTTCCGCTTTTCCCCGGATAGTGGTCCAGTCTTTATTCTTTAGGGATTTCCCATCGACTAAAGCGCTTCCGGCAGCGGTTGCTGTGGCCCCTGCTTTGAGGAAATCACCGATGGTATCAGGTGTCACCCCACCCGTTGGCACCAGATCTATATGGGGAAGAGGGGCTTTGACCGATTTGATGTAAGCAGGCCCAAAAAATTCTGCAGGAAAGACCTTCACTGCGTCTGCTCCAGTTTCCCAGGCCTCTACGATTTCAGTTGGTGTAAGAGCGCCGCAAAAAACCGGAATTGAGTAGCGGCGGCAGACTTTGATAACGTCGGGACGAAGCGCTGGGGTAACGAGGAAGCGAGCACCAGCCAAAATTCCGGCCCTGGCAGTCTCTGCATCCAACACGGTACCCAATCCAAAAATGAAGTCTGGCAAAGCAGCAGAAACTTCTCCCAGAACGCGGAGAGCGCCGGGAGTCGTCATCGTCAGCTCGATGCTGGTCAAACCGCCATCTGCCAGAGCTTTGGCGCAGTCCAGGACACCGTCGGCAGAGTTCCCTCGGATGATGGCGACGACTTTTTCGGATCGGATTTTGTTGAGAATAACTTCTTTGTCCATGAGTGGTGATACTTATCATCTGAAAAGAAGAAATCCTGCAAATCAAAAACCAATCCAGATTTTGACTTGATCTGCCCGTCGATTGGTCGAGACTCATCACTTTTCCTACGCCGAGGTGGCGGAATTGGTAGACGCGCTAGACTCAGAATCTAGTGTCCGCAAGGACGTAGGGGTTCGAGTCCCCTCTTCGGCACCAGTTGGGAACCCACAGGGTTCTCCGGTATGAATAACCACGGGTAAATGGCTCTACCACAGGTTTTTTTGCAGTTTAGCAGTAGGTTCGAGCCAAAGATTTTTTTGGCGAGAGCCTTTTTCTTCATTTTATCCTCAAAAGAGGCTCCAATAATGATTTTCCCTAGGGAATTAGCCTCTAAAATCCAATTTCTGAGCGGTTCGAGCCAGAAATTCTTCCCATTTGCGAGATTGTAAGATTGCTCCTCTAAAGTCTTCTGTTCGCTCATTAGTTTTGCCTGCTTGGCAACGAAAGTCTTGCGACCAATTATGCCGTCAACATACCCGTCAAGAAGTCTTTGGAGCTTCTCGTTAATCTTTGCGATTTCGGTCTGTTTTTGAGCTTCAATCATTGAAGCTGATTTTTTGGCTTCAGAGCGTTCAGCATCTACCCGTCTTAATAACTCCTTGGCTGAATTGTCAGGGATTTGGAAAGGTTTGAGAAGTGCAGAGATTTCCGCATCAAGGGCTTCTTCACGGATATAAGGCTCTGTGCATTTAATTTTTTTGTTTTTCTTAGTGCACCGATAGTAAGTATGTCCTTTTTGGATTTCTGCCGTGATAGCTCCTCCGCATGAGGCACAGCGAAGAAGCCCTAAAAACGGCTTTGGCGCTACTGGTTGCACTGAGGGCGACCAGCGAAATCTTTTATTCAAGACTACTTGCACTTCATCAAAGAGCTTTTTTGAGATGATAGGCCTGTGTTTTCCTTTATGTATCTCGCCACTGAATTTGAAGTGTCCGTAGTAAAAAGGATTTAAAAGGAGGCGTGAAACGAACTTACGGCCAACTAGTTTTCCATTTTTTGACCTTACCCCGCACTCGGCAAAAAACTTCCGCAAATCATCAAGCACGAAGTCGCCTGTAGCATAGAGTTCAAAGGCTTTCTTTACAATGGCAGCCTGCTTGCGATTAAGAGTAACGAGCCTTGTTTTTGCATTGTTCCGGTATCCGAAAGGCGCTCGGCCCGGGTATTCGCCCTTTCGCACTTTCGTTTTTAATCCATTTTTTACATTCGTTGAAAGTGCATCAACATAGTATTTGCTTTGGACGAAGGCCATCGAAAGTGTGAATCTGCCTTGAGGAGTGTTTTCAAACCAGAAAGTTGGAAACTTCAATATGGTAAGTTTATTGGTATCTAACAGGTGAACAATATACCCGCCGTCTATGGAATTGCGCGCTAATTTGTCGGGGTGAAACGCAAGAATACCGGAGGCTTCGCCTTTCTCAATTCTCTCCATCATCTTGTTAAAGATTGGACGTCCCGGCGCTTTAGCTGACTTTTTCTCAACGTATTCCGCCACAATAGCCATCTCCGTCCGCTCTGCAAACTCGCGCAGCTCTGTAATTTGGGTTTCAATAGATTGGACTTGTTTGTCCTCTACGTCCGTGGACTTGCGGGCGTAGATAAAAAATTTCTCGGAGTTTTTCATAGTCCCCAGTTTATATGTTTATGCTTCTTTGAGCAATTATATCTCTTGGAAAGTGTAGTTATTTTACCAATGAGGAGCGCTGGGACAAAGTTATGACAAGCGATTTTTCTCTGTCATAGTTTTGATGAGATAAGATCACAGTAGCTCTGGTATGCTTTCAAGAATCGGTGGAACCAACGATCGTCATCTGCAGATTGACCTGGGTAATCAGACAAGATTCTCCCTGGACCGACTCCCTTTCGTTCAGTCTGCGGAATGTTGAGTACGGTATGTAGCTTATTTAATGCTTGCTTTGCCTCCTCGGAGGGGTGTGCGATCCGGTTTCTCATTCGGTGAGCATGTGATAGCCAGTCGTAATGGTTCTGAGGAAGATTATCCTTGAGTTTGACGAGAAAGTGAGTCTTCCCTAATATAGCTTTTGCTCGTTCAACAATTCGCGGTGGTGCAGCCCAACCCATTACTCTTTCCAAACCACGATCAATATTGCCAGCGAGTTTCGTTGCAATCTTAGGTTGCACTCCAAATTTTTTTCGAACTGCGAGCAGAAACGCTTCCTGGGAGAATGACTCAAAAGCAGCAGCGGTCTCAAAAAAGATAAAAACTGTGAGGTCGCGCTTGTCACTATTTGGCAGAGATTGCGAAATGCCAGAGTTATTCCAAGTTCCATTTTTATGTAACTTTTCTCGGAGCTTGCTGTTCCGTTCCAAAGTGTCGCGCATATCCTTCAGTATTCTTTTTTTACGTGGTTTGATATCGTTTGACATTTTTCGGAACAGCAGGAGTGATAGAAGAAGATTAGCGTGGAGTGCTGGACCCAGGATGTATAAGCCGACTTGTTAGATATTGTTTAGAATGGGATTGCACCATTGCCACTCGATTTGGGGGTTATCCTTATCCACTCCCATCACGATCCGTTTGTAATCTGGTTCAAGCATGTTTTTATTATGAGACATTTTTTCTATATCAAGCGGAGAGAGGGTGAAGCTTCGCTTATTATCAACGATTGAAAACAGTTCAGGAGATTGGATTTCAATGGTCATTTCATATTTCCCCGGTTTCCAAGAAAACGCGTGTTTATTGAAAGTGTATAAATCGGTCATTTCTTGCTCACGAAGAAATGTTTCTAAATTATATTTCCCTTCGTTTTTCAGATAAGTACTCTTCTTGACCGCGGCACTGATATACTCTTGCTGTGATGCAATGAAAGAGGCATCCTGACATCGAATGAATCTTTCTTCGATTTCCTTTTGAGTCAGCTTAATTGCTAGCACCGATTGTTCTTTCTCAAATGGCATTACGTTTGAATCAGGCATTGTCATCTTGCCCATTTGCTGGGTGATGCCTTGCCATTCGAAAATCTTCTCTTCGCCGCTTTCGTGCCGGACTCGAATCTTCAGATCGGAAACGACAATATCTTTCTTCGAAACTGCAAACGCCAACCTAAGATTGAAAATAGGGCCGTTTGTTGTAAATCCAATTTCAGCTGCTCTGTGCGTGATCACTCTAATATGAGATTTTACGATCCAGCGTTTCAATAGATCGATTAAATGGGGTAGCCATGCTAGGGCTCCGATGATTGCTATCCAGTCGATGAATTTCATAAATCAATATAACATTACTAATATATGATTTAAGTAATAATATAAGAAAGGTCAATATATTGGTTTTGAGTTGTTGTTCTTAACTGCAAAAAAACCTGTGGTAGAGCCATTTACCCGTGGTTATTCATACCGGAGAACCCTGTGGGTTCCCAACTGGTGGCCTTATTACACTCCGCTCGAACCTTTTTTCAAGGACAATACGGCCTTGAAGGGCCTCCCCAAGGGTATCCCCACAGTGGGGAGGGGTCCACTT
>JANQKU010000072.1 GCA_028280955.1 Opitutaceae bacterium | reverse complement strand
GCAATTCGAGAGTAATTATGAAACTTTATCTAATTACTCTTCATCTATTGATACAGTGTCCACCGCAAACGGATCGATGTTACTCCGGTAACCAGGAATCTCATCACGACGGAGATTCATATCCTTAATCGCACGGGGATCAAAAACATCCTGGTAAGTACCTCCACCAGGAGACAAAGTGCGAGCAGTGATAAAGACGAGCAGATTTCTCTTTGTTTCGTCTTTACTGTTCGACCTAAACAGTCGGCCCAATCCTGGGATATCTCCAAGAACAGGAACTTTGGTAGATCCATTCCCAATGGTGCTTTCAATCAAGCCACCCAGACCCATGGTATAACCATCTTTAAGAGCAACCTGAGTCGATGTTCTACGAGTTGAAATAATTGGGATTTCGGCGCCACCAGCGCCACCAAAAGTGGTGGTTCCACTACGGCTACTGACTTCTGGATCAACTTTAAGGTTAATCAATCCATCATTATTCACCTGAGGGGTTACTTTCATGATGATTCCAATATCCTTGTATTCAAAACCACTGACCTCAAAAGTACCACGCTCTTGATTGTATGTGTAATTTGGAACAGGAAACTGTTCACCAATTGAGATCAAAGCTTCTTTATTGTTAAGAGTCACCACTGTTGGGTTGGAAACCAGCTTTGTTTCATTCTGGCTCTTCAACGCACTTAAAATAAATTTGAATTCGGTTCCATTAAAAACGGCTGTCGTCAGACGACCTTGGTTCACTTTCCCAAGCAGAGAATTTAAGCTACTATCAACGCTTTGTGTTGAAGAACTGGCGGCATCCAATAATGTAGTTCCTGTAAGATTATCAACCAGAGTACCGGTGTAATCCCCAACTTCACCGCTAAGACTGGATCCTCCTACATTGAAATCAACCTCCCCTTGATTAACCTGTGATTCCGATTCATTAGAACGGCCTTGAGTATCATCTTTCGAATATTCCCGTTTAAACGGGCCGGCAGAAACTTCGTAACCATTAAGAGATGCCCAATTAACACCAATGTTTTTAATATCACGGTCTGTTACTTCGACAAACTTTGTCTCAATCATCACCTGCTCGGTTGCTCGGTCCAGTGAATCGATAATTGGTCTAATTCTGCCCATCTGAGAAGGACGTTCTGTAATGACAAGAGCATTACTACGAGAGTCGACTTGCACTCGACCACCCTTGGTAGCATCTACCATCGAAACAATAGTCGGAGCAATTTCATTAGCACGCGCGTAGTTAAGCATAAAGATCTCAGTCACCGGCGGCTCTGCGACCAGTGATTCAGCTGTAACCACCTTGATAATGTTTGCTTCTTCAACATAGGTGTAACCAACTGGAGACAACACAACAGCGAAAATCTGTTTCCAAGTCACATCACGTAACTTTAAAGATGAACGCCCTTGCAAAGTATCCGGAACAACAAGGTTCAATTCGAACAAGTCTGCAATATTCCTCAAAATCGTCCGAATCTCTTCGTCAGGGAAATCCACAGAAAGTGTTTCGATAGATGACTGAGATGAAGAATTCCCTGAAACATCTGAACCAGGAAAATCAACCTCTACACCAATACTGTTGTTCTCAGAAGGTTTTGATACTTCAGAGTTTTCAGTAACCTCAACACCAACACTGTCCTCAAAAGGTTGTGACACCTCAGAGCTTTCCGCGTCAGCATAAATCACTTCAGATGCATCCACATCCGAAGCATTCGAATTGGACTCATTCGCCCAAAGCCCAGAGCTGAAAAACAGCATCACCGAGCACATGACTATCATCTTCTTTCTCATAATAAAATTCACTTTAATTTATAGATTTTACGATTTCTTCACTATTCAGCCGAACGGTGAATTGATTATTTTCGATTGCAGATATAATTATAGGATATGATTCGTTCTCATAGTTAATCGTTAAGATATCACCGACCTTGAGCTTCTTTTGACCGAAAAGGAGAAAATCTTCCCCGTTGATTCTGACGATTCCCGTCGGATTTATCTTAGCTGCAACAGCTTTTACAATTTCACTGTCTGTATAAACCTTCTTCACAATACCAGGTTTTGGTTTAACATTGAGATTATTTAGAGCCCGTCCACTCATGCTAAACGGATTGATCAAACCCTTAAACGAAGGAGCATCTCCTTCTTTCCTCGATTCCAACAAACTCTTGGCCAGTTCAATCTTTTCACTACGAACGACAGTTGAGACAACTGACTTCGCATTACCTTCGATGACAGAAAGAGCTAAAACTAAAAGTGTTATACCTATGATATTTTTCATTGTATTCCCAAAAGCTCCAATTCGATGGCTGCAGTAACATCGTACTCAGGTCCATTTTGACTATTATTAGTAGAGAGTGAATTGATTCGGCAGAACAAAGGCCCTGTCTCCAATTTCTTTAAATAAGACAGAATAACACCAAAACGACCTGTGATATCCACCGAATAGCTGACCCTAACATAGGACTTTCCTTTGCCTGTATTCTCAATGACCCTATTTTGTTTCAGTCCAGATATTTTCGCACCGGTTTCTTCCTCCCATCGATAAAAATACTGCAAATTCTTTGCCAGCTCGACAGGATTAATCAAACGGGACTCGATATCCTCCGTCAGCACTTGAAGTGATTTCAGATCTTCTTCGATTCTTCCACCCTTCAACAAATTATCCGTCATCCGCTCTCCCTTGACAGAGATTTCTTCATATCGTGTCTCCAAATCGTCGATCACATCCATCCTGAAGTAGAAGGTCAAAAACGAAACGAGAATAACGAAACCTGCAATAAATGGGATCGGGTAATTCTTAATTTTTTCGATTAAATCTTTTGCAGTCATTGTACTCACTTCCCTTTCTTATTTTTCTCAGGCCGCTTAAGCGTTATCTCAAACTGCAGACCGGATCCCTTCTCATCCCGCTGAAGTGAGGTTAAGGAAATATCCTCGCAATGAGGACCAATGTCAGAGTCTTCCCTCAAAGCATCCAAGTATCCGGATAGATTATGACTTGCCTCCTCTGATCGCCCGCGGATCGAACCAAAAAGATTCACCTTTTTTTCCGAAAGAGATATATTGGAAAAAACAATATCTCCAGGAATACTCTTACTCAATGCAACAAGCAGATTGGAAGCAACCAGGTCTTGTGTAACAAACTGCTCAACCTCTTCTACTTTTTTGCCTGCCTTCTCAAATTCGGCACTCATCTTGAGGTAAGCTCTATTTTTGACGCTGCCTTCTTCAATCTGCTGTTCCCAACTCGCAATTGAATTCCTTATACTGGCACCCTGATATTCGCGAAATCCCAGAAAAAGCACGCATATGATAGCAATAGATGCAGTCGCTATATTGACGAAGAAATCAGTTCTTACCACCTTGAGATCAGGCAGTTCATCTACTACCCGAAAATTCGGATGCCAATTCGGATCAAAAGTTGGAATCTCGTTTTTACTCTTCTTCATTGTTTAAAGCTTTGTATTCACCCATCAGACAGGCTAAACCCATCCATGAAGAATCAAGCTGCGCTTCTTTGGCCGCATCTGATAATTCAATATTCTGATTTCCCAAAAACTCTTTGATATCGATTTCCAAGAGCTTCACACCAAGCATCTCCGCTATCGTTGTTTTCAACCAAAACATTTTGGGAGAAACTCGTGTGCAGTAGAGCTGTCCAACCGTCTGCCCAGTCTGGACCTCATAAAACCCAATGGAAGCTTGCAACTCTCGAATTAACTTCTTAACCAACGCAGAACCCATTCCTGTAAAATCAAAATTATCGGAATTAAAAAGCTTCAAAGCAGACGCTTCATCCTTAAGTCCCAACTCCGATTGAACGACTGGAATCATCGAATTGATGCCATATTTAATTGGCCGGGATATATCGATACCTTCCTTCTTCAGGACATATAGATTTGTATCTTCATCACCAATTTCCAATACAAGTGTCGGGATTGATTTTTCTTGTGTTTGTAGATAATTGAGAATCCCACCAAGAGACGTGATGGTGCCTATCTCCATAGTTTGCGGATAGATACCCATGTCTAAGAGATCAGACTGAGCTGCTTTCAATTCGTCCTCTGGTGCAGCACATACAAGGGCTTCTTTGGGAAAATGCTCCTTCGAAGCTGGATCCGCTCCGTCTCCGGCATCAAGAATACATACGGTAAATTGATCTAAATCTATTTTGAACTGTGAACTCACTTGTTCCGCAAGATAGCTTTGGTTTTTTGCTTTTCTCTGATCAAAAGATCCTCGAGCAACAACCCGCTTCGTGGGATAGACGGCACAATTAGAGATAGCGTATCCGCCCTGGCGAACGCCGGTAAATTCCCTTATCGCTTCCTTTGCATCATCTTTATCGTCCAATGAGATCTCCTTAAACTCTTCAACAATTAGCGGAGATTTCAGGCTCGAAGTACGGGCTAAGAAAGCGGTCCGATCGCTCAATTCAATAAAGAGCCCTTTGGTTTTTGAGGAAATCATGAGGTCGTTTACAAGTCAGGTTAAAATTATCACAGGCATCATTCGCCTGCGTTTGTTATCGACCCCTTATTTTAAAGGTTGAACCGATATTTACAGATTCTTGAAACCTCAGAATCTGCTTTTACCTCTCCTCAAGTCCCTCAACTGAGCACTTCTAAAACGTCTTTTGCTTACATTTTAAACGGAAAGTACTCTATCATAGAATAAAGCGATACCACCCAAGGAAATTCCCTGGAAAACATTAAAAAGAGAAACAGCCCACGGCAGTTTGCTTCACGACTAAAGAAACCTAGGTAATAATAAGCAAATGGAGCCCCATTAAAGAGCCTCAATCACCGGAGATTCATGGGTTTTTTTACCCCTTTTACCCTACCTTACACGCTTTTTATGTCGGTTCGACTTCAAACGCTTGCGGCGCTTGTGCTTCGACATTTTTAGACGGCGTTTTTTCTTAAGATTACCCATATGATCTAGTCTGATATTTGAGGGAAAGACGGCAAAAGTGCCCTTATGCTTGCCAGGTGTAAAGGACTTTTTTGAAAACTTTTTATCATCCTTTAGAGAGTGATATCCCTGCCTATCGCCGTCGCATAGAGCTGAGTCGATACATTGCGATGCTCGGTTATCTCTTTAACTCCATGACAATACGCATCCAACTGAGGTTTATACATTTCTTTTAAACGTTCTAGAAACAGCTTATCAGTCTCGCCCTCCTTCCTACGATTTGTCTTCCAATCAAGAATTATCACCTCTTCGCCTGAAGAATCCATGATCAGCATATCAATGATACCATCAATCCATTTCTCATCAATTGTAGGCGCAAAAACTGCCGTTTCTGTTAGAATTCGATACGATGAATTGATCAATTTTCTCCAAAGAGCAGAATGCTTCAACAAACGTAACTCCTTCAAGGCTAATTCTTTAAAACCTAGTTTTTTGGCAACTTCCAATCTCTCTACAAGATAAATGTCCCCTTCTTCATCAAAATGCTTCCACGGAAGGAATTCCATCGTTTCGTGCCACCACAAACCATACTCGAGTGGATCATCGATAACATCTAAGGCCTTTGGCCTTTCACTACCTGATTCATGCAAAGAAATCCTTACCGAGTCCATGTGATCAGCCAGTTCATGCGGAAGCACCCTTTGGGGAATGTCCATGGATCTTTTTTTTGCCGCTGCCAGACACTCCTTCTCCACATCAAGTATGCCTAAAAACTTACCTTCAACATCTGGCACTTCCTTTTCCGGCCCCGGTGCGACACTAACTGCTAGTTCAGGCAAAGCCTTTATACCCTCTTCCAATTGAGTATTATCAGCCAACCCCCATAAATCCCAAAAACTCTCTTCCTTTTTACCTTCAGGACTAAACCCAAAAGGAATAATCAAATGTTTTTTGAAACGCGTAAGCGTTACGTATAATAGCCGTAATAACTCCCTCAATCGTTCCCGATTCCTTGCTTCGGCAATATCTTTCGTCAAACTGGCTGTATTATAATATATTTTTTCGTGATCCTCTCTTTCCCTAATCAACCGGAACCCTAAATGTGGAGCCATCCCGATTGAACGCCATAAACCGATAGGAATCACCACAGGCCACTCCAATCCCTTGGCAGAATAACAAGTCAGCAGATTCAGTGCACCTACCTCACTCCTCCCCATTGATTGAGATTCATCGATCTCCTTAAGTAATAGTGTCAGCAAAGTTCGAGGGCCACCGCCCTCTTTCCCAATCATTGCAGCCTGAGAAATCAACACATCGAGTTCATCTCCTCCGGCTCCGGATCCATCCATTAAATCAGCCCGTTCTCTCAGGCGACATACCTCAATTAATTCATCAATGAACGCCTCCAAAACAATGCCTGCCTCATCACATCGAACGATAAATGGACTGATCAATCTCAAGGCATCCGCTATTACATCAGGATAAGCCTCTGGAGTTGCATAGTCCAGAGAACTTCCATCTGAAAAAACTGCAGCCAACGAATCATCGGAAACCTCAAACAACTCACGAAGAACACCTGCCCATTCAAAAGCATTTTCCGGATCACAAATAACAGACAAAAGACCACACATCCAGGCATAGACAGGATGATCCCCTTTTCGGCCACCCTTCATTTGAAGAGCACATGGAATCCCCACCTCTTTAAAAGCCTTCTCCGCTGTCACCAACCAGGCATTACGTGGAGCCAGAATCGCAACCTCACTCCAATCTTCGATCCCCAGTCCACTCACACCTATCTCACGTAAAGTTTCAGCAATCTGATGAACCTCATTATACAATCGCTCATCCACTCTCAAGCTCTCGGCAGATTCATGCAACATGAGCCGACCAACAAAACCCTCGTTTTTATTCCCATCGATAGCCTTTAACGGTTGATAAGGAACCTGCATCAACCTGTTATGCAAACCCAGATTATGCTCTCTCTCTTTTCCAAAGGCTCCTGAAAGATGACGATTGATAAAATCAATACCTATTTCAGGTAATCGAAAAGTCACTTCAAACGCTAATAATTCTCCACAATCTCCTTTGCGAAACCCATCGATATGCCGCAGATAATTACGTATATCGGCCCGACCCCCAAAAATAGATTGTTGACCATCTCCAACCATACAAAAATGTCCGGCTCTTGGCCCTTTCCCTCCACCCGGCCAGGTGCCAACAACCTCCCCCGGCTCCCGGGTTATCTCAACCAAAACAGAAAACTGCTCTGGGTCCGTGTCCTGTGCTTCATCTAGAATAACTCGGTACCCATCTCTTCGGATACGATCCAAAGTTTCAGTGTTTTGAATAATACTAAGAGCGATTTCAACCTGATCTGTGTAAGTTTGAATCCCCCTGTCCAATCGGAAGAGACGATACCTTTCCGCTAACTCCGCCGCTACGCGACCACCCACCTCGGCCAGCCATTCCTTCAAAGGAAAAAAATACGCTTCAAATAAATCAGGTAAAGAAGCTCCCTTACCCAAGGGGACAGGAATAGGCAGGTAACCCTCCTTTTCATGATAAGCCTGTACCCATTTTGTCAGTAACATCTGTGAACCCGTAATGTTGGCCCGGGCTTTGCCCGACCCCTTTGGTTCAATCGATAAAATTTGCTCAAAAACCTCCTCTGGAAAAACCGGAACCTTGTTTAACAAAGGTTTTTCCAGAATTCTGCTGGACGACCCTCTCCCCAGCTCCTGAGCTAAAGGAAAGATTGCCTCTAAAGTCGAAAACCGAAGAAAAAGCCTCCATGCATCCCCTGCGACTGAATGAAACACCATTTCATCCTGGGCAATGAAGCTTTCCCACAAAGCCTTATCATCTGAATTAACGACCTGAGGATCTAAGCTGATTCCATAGGGCTGTCCAAAACGTCTCCCCAAAAGAAGGCAAAAACTGTGGATGGTTCCAAAAAACGCTCGATCCACATAATCTAAAGCACGTTGCTCCTTCTCAGGCCGATCAGTCAAATAACGAACGAGCCTCGCCCTCGCTCTCAAGCGGATTTCCGTTGCCGCTTTTTTTGTGAAAGTCACTACCACCGTTTTCCGCATGAGATCCTGGCCCTCTGGAGACAATGCCATCATTGCCAATCGATCTGAAATAGCAGTCGTCTTACCTGACCCTGCATTCGCATTTACGGCAAAATTCCGAGCATGTTCTTCACGAAATAATTTCCGGGCATTCTCATCTGCCAACTTCATACTCATTGGATGCTTCCCTTTCCTTTATCCATCTCCAGAAGCATCTTTTCATACTTTTTCTTTCGAATATCGGCTGGGATCACCCCACATGCCAAAGGTAATTCGAAACCCCTGGTATAGGCCGTTCGATCCGGTGTCAACTGACCATAGCAACCCGAGAAGATATGTCGGCAGACCCTCTCCAAACTACTCAAAGCAATTTCAAGATCACCCATCGACAGGGAACTATCCACCACTGCACCCGCTTTTACCATTCTGACCTCACCATCAATTGCTCCCAACGAACGCATTGCCTCAAGATAGATCCCGAGTTGGAGCGAATCACCAGAACTCGCCATTCTCTTTCCCGACAAAGGGGCATCTCTTCCCGTTTTAAAATCACATACCAGAACCTTTGCACCGGCTAAATCCATTCGATCAGAAACAAGAAGATCGATGCGCCCACTAACTCGCAGAGAATGATCTCCATATAACACCTGACAATCCGACGGGAGTTTGTATTCAGAGTATACATATAACCCTTCAATCTCTGCCAACACCTTCTCCAGAAAAGAAGATGTCAGGTAAGCCAGTTCCGACGTAAACGATTCCCAAAAAACATTCTTTGGTCTTTTTTCCTTAAAATTCGCCAACAGCTTGACCAAACGATCTCGACATCGATCAGGATCAACTAATTGCCCTAAGCTCTCACTCTCATTTTCTCCTCGCAAGGTAAAAGCCATAAACCGATGTGCCAATAAACCCAACAGCTTTCTGGATTCTAAGAAAAAAGGAGAAAACGGAATACATTTGAGACCAAGCACTCCGCTATACCACAGCTCTACAGGATCCCTCACCCCTCGTTCGAGTAATCCAGCCGGCCAACGTTTTCTCATCGTAAGATCAGGAGCATGACAATAAAAGTAATGATCAAAGCCAATCTCCGGATCCAATCGACTGCGACGTATCCGGTCCCAGTTTTCCAGTTCCTCCATCTTTCTTTTCGATCCCTCGTCCGATAGAGCCCGGCCAATCCAATCCTTTTCCATGGACCAAGCCTGTAAGTCTAGCTCCCCTATAGCTGCTCTTTCCCTGGCATGAATTAACAGAAGCTGTTCCATCCAGCGATTGGGAGAAAGTTGTCGTTCTGCATTGCCCGGCTCATGTAACGACGCCGAAAGCGCTACACCATCACTTGCATTTCGGCAGATATCCAAATACCCGGCCTTTTCTAAAAAAACATAATCCTCCGAGAGAAATAGTCCAAGGGAATAGGATGAAGTCTTATTCAAATTCCCTCGAATCCTGTCTGGAAGCCAAAAAGTCTCTTCCCGATGGACAGGCCATACCTCGGCATTACTCC
>JANQKU010000270.1 GCA_028280955.1 Opitutaceae bacterium | reverse complement strand
TTATACCTTAATGCCGTTGCTGCTCTGGCAAATGTTGATCCGGCAATGGAAGAAGCCGCCTCCAATATGGGGTGCACCGGATTGCGACGTTTTTTTAAAATAACCCTACCTCTAGTCAAACCCGGTATCTTTGCAGGAGGAACCATCGTCTTCATTTGGTCTTTTACGGAACTCGGGGTTCCTTTGATTTTTGATTATTTAAAAGTCACCCCTGTTCAGATTTTTTATGGACTCAAAGATATCGGAGGAAATCCATTCCCATTTGCGTTGGTGGGAGTCATGCTAAGCGCTTCAATTCTCTTTTACGCCATTGGCAAAGGATTCTTTGGCAGAAATACCTACGCTATGATGGCAAAGGCCACCAGTAGTGGCGGGACAAAAAAGTTATCTCCTCTCCCTTCCATTTTATGCACCTTCTTCTTCGCAAGTGTTACCCTGGTGGCTGTTTTACCCCATATAGGGGTTATTCTCGTCTCTTTTTCAAGCGATTGGTATGCCTCTATCGTCCCTCATCGTTTCACCCTTCAAAATTACTCCATGGCACTGGGGCACCCTCTCACCGTTCCCTCAATTGCCAACAGTCTTAAATATGCAAGTCTTTCATCACTCGTTGATGTCATCCTGGGCCTTTCTATTGCCTACGTAATCGTCCGAACCAAGCTACCCGGCAGACAATTTCTCGATGCGATTTCCATGGCTCCATTAGCCATTCCTGGGTTAGTCCTCGCCTTCGGTTACATAGCAATGAGCCAGGAAGGGAAATTTCTATCTTTTCTCAATCCAATCGAAAACCCCACCGCCCTTCTTATTATTGCCTATGCTGTCAGGAGGCTCCCCTATATGGTACGGGCATCGGTCGCAGGGCTTCAACAGACTAGTGTGACCTTGGAAGAATCCGCCCAAAACCTGGGATCCCCTCCGCTTCGTTCGACCATCAAAATCACACTTCCTTTAATGACAGCCAATATTGTCGCTGGAGCGTTACTTGTTTTCTCTTTCGCCATGCTCGAAGTATCCGACTCCTTGATTCTGGCACAGAAACAAGCATTTTATCCTATCACCAAAGCAATTTTTGAACTCTTTCAGCTTATGGGTGATGGTCGCTTTATCGCCTCTGCCCTTGGGGTCTGGGCAATGGTATTTCTTGGCGCAACCATTGGCATCCTTTCCATTATCCTGGGAAAGAAACTGGGTGCAATTTTTAGGATATAAGAAGATCCCTCATTATTATCCTACCTCTAAACCGTATTCGGTTTTTGAATCCAAAATGCGATAATAACCATCGCTATACCCAACCCGAGTGAAAAAAGATAGTAATTCCCTTCTGAATCCAGATTCAGACCGGTTATCAATAAAGGTGAAAACCCCGCCAGAATCCGACCCAAATTATAAGCGGCCCCAGAGAGCATCGTACGAAAATCTTCAAAGATTTCATTAAAATAAGCTCCCATTAAACCAAATGGAATCCCGTTTAACAACGGCAATCCTAAGGCAAAAGCGTATTGCCGATGTTTCCAGTCAGCTCCATAGGCCAAACAAGAAAGCAAAGACAGCATCATAGCATAGCAGACGATAGAACGTCGAACTCCCATCCTTCCGACTACCCAGGCACCAAACAACATCCCCGGAACAATGTTCACCCAAAACAAAGTGCTATAGAGCAGACTCTGAGGCAGCTCTTTAATGACAAAAATATTTACGGTTCCACTGGCGATGGCACAACTTGCCAAAAGCAAACATAATAAAAATCGCCCCCATTCTTTTCGGACAGCACTAAACAGCGAAGATTTAGTTCGAACCTCCTCAGAATCACTAATGGACAGTGCCTTAAAACGCCAAATAGATAAAATAACGATGGGAATAAGAGAAAGGGCAAACAAGGCACGCCACCCCAACGTTTCCAGAACTAGTGTTTGCATGAGCATCGCCAACAATCCACCGAGAATGGAAAACTGTAGTAGTGCCGCCCACCAGTAGCGTTTTTTTCCATCCACATTTTCATAGAGGTAAGTGTGGCTAATACCCCATTCTGCTCCCAAAGCCAACGAAGCTAGCAAACGAAAGCCAAGCAAACTTTCAAAGTTCCAAGCTAAACTCAATCCAGCGATACCAATCAAATACACCGCAAAAACAACCAACATCATGCGCCGACGACCAAACCGATCCGCGAGATAGCCAAAACCCAGTGCCCCCACTCCAACTCCTGCCAGACCAGTGAATTGAGCCCAATCGGACTGAAATTCACTCAACTTAAAAAATAAAACCAGTGTCTGATCTAAATAAATAAATAAATACAGGTCGTAGTAATCAAAAAACAACCCGATGAAGGCTGTCCAATAAACTCTTAAAGAGGAACTCGTCTCAGCCTTCATTTGTGAAGCAACCAAGTAACTCAGGGTTTAGAATAAAGCTGGTTAACTTTTTCCGCCACATCCCGAAACCCAATATCCGCAGCATAAATAAGTTTATACTCTTCCCCGGCAGCTTTGGCATTGCTCATACTTTCATAGCAAAGTGCCAATTCATAAATGACTTCTTTTTTCTGCTCATCCATCACCGAAAGTTCAGATTTTGCCGTTTCGAATTGTTGCACAGCCAAGTCATAAAGTTCTTTTTGCTTAAAACAGGCTCCGAGGAATACTAATGAAGCAATACGCAAACTTGGGTTTTTCTGAGAAGACTGAAACTGTTGAATAGCTGCATCGATACTGTTTTCCGCAAAGTACAATTTCCCCAAATCAAACCGATACCCTCCCTCTGTAGGATATTTTTCGACCAGAATTTTTGCCTCCTTTATACGAAGAGAAATCAACTCTGCTTCCAACGCACCCAACTCTTCTTTTGAACCACCGTTTTTCCGTCGCTCAGAAACTATCTCTTCCAACTTTGCCATCTTAAAAACCGATTCTTGTCGTAACAATTCGGCGTCATTTTGTCCGACTGGCAACTGCCGTGCTTTTCCAATCCATTCCAGAGCAAGATCAAAATTATTCAATGATTCATACCCCCTTATAATCTCTCTATAGTGATTTAAATTGTTCGGTTCGCCACCAACCCGCTCTATCGCTTCTTGAACTAGGCGCTCTGTCATTTCCCTAGATGCCACTGTTTTTGCGGATTGCTCTAAACTCACAGCCGTAGCCTCATCTTTGAGTTTACCTCTGTAGGAAACTCCATCTGCATCCCAATTTCCCGCATTGATAGATTCAATTACCGAAGCATTTTTCATTAATTCTCTTACCCTCCCATCATGCGGTCGACGTCTGATTAAAGATTCAGCTAATGCCATAGCTTCTGATGAAGATCCAGCCTGAACGTAAGCGTTTCCTAATAACAAGGCAGTTTCATCATCCTTCCGTCGTTCATAGACACCTGCCATAGCAAAAACCGCTGTTTCCCCAAAATCCAAAGCACTGGCTGCTTTGCAAAGCAGTTTCAAGGCTGGAATATGCGTCGGATCACCGGATAAAACCTTTTCCGCCGCAGTCATCGCTTTTTTAGGATTGTTCTTAATCACTAGAAAACCTTCAATCAAAAACGGAACGGTGAGCACTGCATTTAAGCACTTAGCCACATACTTATTCTTGCCTCGGTACAATCGAAATTGAGCTGCCCTCAGCAATTTGCGGACAACCAAACAACCAGGCGCCACCTGCAATAACTCTAAGCAAATATTTATCGTGTAGTCAGGAT
This sequence comes from Opitutaceae bacterium, assembly GCA_028280955.1. GTDB lineage: Bacteria > Verrucomicrobiota > Verrucomicrobiia > Opitutales > Opitutaceae > NORP342. Next base: position 10,310 of record JANQKU010000270.1, on the reverse strand, counting down.
TACCTCTATCCAAAGCAACACGGGCATTCTCCAGCCTCTGTTGCAAACGGAGATCAAGAGCTGTAACGGGTACTTCGGACATTGTTAATAAGGTAGAGGTAACTTCATAAGCGATCAATCATCTATTACCGCAAGGTCTTTATAAACAGACTCTGTCAAATTTTTCATAATTGTCATCATTTCTTCTTCTTCCGGTCCTTCAACCAACAAACGAATTTTCGACTCTGTTCCGGAATAACGCACTAAAACCCGACCTCTATCACTCAATTGTTTTTCAGCATCTGCTATAGCCCGGGACAAATTTTTCTGCTCAGTGATGGGTAGCTTCTCTTTGACCCGCAAAGCTCGGTTACATTGAGGAAATCGTTGTAACCATTTTCGCAACGCAGAAAGTGGTTCACCCGTATCCAACATTACCTCAAAGACTTTTAATGCACCAGCTAAACCATCTCCTGAAGGGGATAGGTCTCCAATGATGATATGTCCGGAAGATTCACCCCCTAAATTGTAGCCGTCACGAAACATCGCCTCACTAACATAACGATCTCCCACAGATGTTTCGATAACACGTCCTCCATGTTTTTCGATTGCGGATCGAACACCTAAATTGCTCATCACCGTTATCACTAGCGTGTCCTGGTTGAGTTTTCCTTTTTTCAAGGCATATAAAGCCAAAATCGTCATAATCTCGTCTCCATCAAGGATTTCTCCCTTTTCATCACAAAGAACAACTCGATCCGCATCACCATCATGCGCTACACCCGCCTTAGCCTTTGCCTGCCTGACTTTTTCAGCCAATTTTCCAGGATATTCACTACCGACCCCATCATTGATATTTGCCCCATCAGGAGAATCTCCTAGATGAATGACCTCTGCTCCTAATTCTTTCATTACCCTGGGACTGGTTCTATAGGAAGATCCATTTGCTGTATCCAAAACAACAGACCATCCAGAAAGTGAACGTCCAGGCAAAATAGACAAAGCTTTTTTAACATAACCATCCTCACCCGACAAACTTGCCAGATGGCTCTCCCTGCTCTCGTCATACTTATCGGTAGAAACCTCCGATAGATTTTCCTCTATAAGCAACTCATCACTATCTCGAAGTTTTCCTCCAGATTCCCCAAAAAACTTAATTCCATTATCTTCAGCTGGATTATGCGATGCTGTAATAACAATTCCAATACAGGCTCCATGATCAATAACTGCTAATGATACAGCCGGCGTCGGCAACACTCCCAACGTAAAAACATCACATCCCGCATCAGACAATCCAATCGCTAAAGCCTTCTCTAAGATAATCCCGGAATCACGTGTATCTCGACCAATAACAACTTTGCACATTTCACCATCATTGCTTTTTGCTTTCGCATAGATACCCGTGGCAACACCAAGCTTATAGGCAAATTGAGAATTGATAATAGGCCCACCGTAAAGGCCTCGGACCCCATCCGTACCAAAATAAGAACGTTTCATTAAGGAGTATAAAAATCTTTTATCTCAGCTATTTTCTTTCGGACAGCCCCACCTAAAAGTAACTCACGCGCCCACTCTATTCCATCTGAAATGGAAGAAGCTTTTTCGACCACAAACAAACCTGCAGCCGCATTCAGCAAAATCGTATCAATGAGGCCCTCAGAAGCTTTTCCTTCAAGAACTTCATCAAGAATTTTCATATTTTCTTCCAGATCCCCTCCAACAAGATCTTCGGATCGAGCCTGTGTCAGCCCAAAGTCAGACGCAACCTTGCGCTCATCTATATCCATCAAACGCCCAAAGCCAACTATTCGATTTTGGGTCGCTGTTGTAAGTTCATCCAAACCTTGGCCATCGGCATAGGCCCCATGCACAACCAATCCAGCGGAAAGCCCCAGGTTATGTAAGGCAGTCGCTAAAATAGGAACAAGATTTTCCGAAAAAACACCGACCAACTGATGGGCGGGTCTAGCCGGATTGATTAAAGGTCCCAAAATATTAAAAACCGTTCTTTGTCCCTTTTCAGCTAATGATTTGCGCACCGGAACAATTTCCTTAAAAGCAGGATGAAAGGCCGGCGCAAAAAGAAAAACAAAGTTCAACTCTTCAACCGAACGTCGCATAGTATTTTCGTCTAAATTAGTTCCTACACCTAAATATTCAAGGAGATCAGAACTACCGCACTTCGATGTAATCGATCGATTTCCGTGTTTTAAAACAGGAATCCCCGCCGCCGCCATGATAAAGCCAACGGTTGTCGAAATATTAAAAGTGCCACCATGGTCTCCCCCGGTTCCGCAAACATCAATCGCATCAGGAGCCCATTTTTCCAAACTCGGATTCCTGGCCATACTTCGAAAAGCAGACGCAAAACCGGCTATCTCAGCACCTGTTTCTCCCTTCAGCGCCAGTTGTGTCAAAAATTCTTCTTTGTCTTTTTGAGTCACCTCGGAAGACGCTAATAACACAGCGGCTCCTTGAACCTCTTCCAGATTCAATTCCGATTTCTCTACGGCTAGTTTTTTTGAGAGAGTATTTAAATCGCCCATCTTTTTAGGATAAAAAAAGCATCTTAAACGATCTTGTAAGAGAAAGGCAACGCATGAATCTACATCACATTAGAACTCGACACAGAACACCGAAATGCTAACCACAAAACGTGATGCGATATATCCTTCTTTTGTCAACTTTCGCAATTGCCTCGATACTTTGTGGGAATACTCCTTCTCCAGATAGGGTAACATCAGAAAACGAATCCGTTCAGTCAGCCCAAGGATTAACCTTTCTCGATGCGACTATTCTCGGAATAGTCGAAGGCATTACAGAATTCCTTCCGATTTCCTCAACAGGACACCTTATCCTTACAAATCACCTCCTGGATTTAGATAACGAAACACCCCTCTTTTCCCCCTCAGGAGAGCCCTTATGGGTCATTCCGCCAAATCCTTCAAACCCAGAAGGTGTCCCCTTAACCTCAAAACTGGCAGCCGACACTTATGCAATCGTCATCCAGGCAGGTGCAATCGGGGCCGTAACTATTCTTTACTGGTCAACAATCATGACCATCTTCTCTGGATTACTAGGCAAAAACCCAGAAGGCATACGACTTTTCAGAAACCTTATTGTAGCATTCTTTCCAGCCGTTATAGCTGGATTGCTTCTCGAAGATTGGATTGATAAATACCTTTTTTCAGTCTCAACCGTCGTTATTGCCCTCATTGCCGGTGCTATTCTTATGTTATGGGTTGATTGGTGGTGGAAACAACGCTCATCTGATGCATCAAGTTCTGGCTTAAAAAAAGAACTAGATCCGGCCCAAATGACAGTACCGCAATCTCTTTTTATCGGATTGATGCAATGTTTTGCCCTTTGTCCTGGAACTAGCCGATCTATGATGACCATTGTTGGAGGTAATTTAGCTGGTTTAAGCCCTGCGAAAGCGGCTGAATTTAGCTTTATATTGGGATTGCCTACATTAACTGGCGCCGCTCTTTACAAAGGATACCAAAACGGTGGTGCAATGATCGAAGTATACGGTTGGCCTCAGATTACATGGGGATGCCTGGTAGCAGCTATTTCTGCTGGTTTAGCTGTCCGATGGCTGGTTTCCTATCTAAATAAGCATGGATTGGCCTTATTTGCAGTGTATCGAGTTCTTTTGGCAGTTGCCGTAATCGCTTTTTTACGGTGATTTAACATATTTTTACCTGAGACATAACACTTGACGCCGAATCCTGCCCTCCTTAACTAACCCGAATTCCAAATTCGAGATACGGTAGCTCTGCTGCTCTTCTCAATCCATTTTAACACCATGGCTAATCCAAAACGTAAACAATCCAAACGCCGCAGTGCCAATCGCCGTGCAGCGAATCGCTTCGAAGCACCAGAGCTTGCTAAAGACCCAGTAGACGGTTCCGCTTTCCGTCCTCACCGTGTTAACCCAAATAATGGGATGTACCGTGGGAGACAGGTTCTCGATGTCGAGGCTTGAACCAAACCATTTCAGGCAGAGCGGTTTGCACAACTTTTAGATCTTTCGATTTCCTTTTTAATGGCTAACCTTTCCGGGATCGCGGTCGACGCCATGGGTTCTGATATGGGCCCATCTGAAATGGTAGCGGCCATTGCCTTGGCCATTGAAAATCTAACAGATCTGGATCCTATCATGCTTGTGGGTAACGAGGGAATTTTGCAGCCTCTCGTTCGAGAAGCGGGTATTTCTGGCAACCCTAAAGTGTCTATCATACATGCATCCGAAATCATTGAGATGCACGAAAAACCCCTGCAGGCCTTTAAGAGCAAAAGAGACTCCAGTATGGTTAAAGCGATTAACCTCGTAAAAGAAGGTCAAGCCAGGGTCGTCGTCAGTTGTGGAAACACAGGAAGCCTTATGGCTGGCGGAACTATACGTCTTCGTCCAATGGAGGGTATTGAGAGACCCGCCTTGGCCTCATTTATTCCAAATCAAAACGGTCATTCTATTCTTATAGATGCAGGTGCCAATCCAGATAGCAAACCAGAGAATCTGGTGCACAATGCTATCTTAGGTAGTCATTTCTGCCAACGTGTCCTTAGAAAAGAATCACCAAAAATTGGATTGTTAACGATTGGAACAGAGGAAGGTAAAGGCAATGTGCGAACAGCCGAAACACATCAATTACTCAAAAAACTGGATCATCTAATTAACTATGTAGGGCCCATCGAAGGATTTCAAGTGTTCGACAATTCTGTTGATGTCATCGTATGCGATGGTTTCACAGGTAATATTTTGCTTAAATCTTGTGAATCGCTTTTCAAAGTTCTTTCCAGTTACCTAAAGGATGAAATCATGCAGAGTCCAATGCGGAAATTGGGAGCTTTTCTTTCCAAAGGTGCTTTCATCGCGATTAAAGATCAACTCAATCCAGAGCGTTATGGAGGAGCTCCCCTGCTAGGACTTCGGGGAAATATTTTAAAAGCACACGGATCCAGCAATCGGCATGCTGTCATGAGTGCAGTTCGCATAGCACATGAAATGATCGCCAGTCACCTCAATGAGCACATCATAGAAGACATTGCTCAGGCAAATGCCTTACTGAGAGAACCCAGTTAAATAGCAAAGTAAGTAGCAACTTGCTACCATTTAAATTTACCCAGATGACTTCAGAACTCCCCTCTATCACGATAAAAGGCACCGGATCGTATGCTCCCCAGAAAGTTCTGACAAACGATGAAATCTCAACATTCGTCGATACCTCCGATGAGTGGATTCATTCACGCAGTGGCATAAAAGAACGCCGTGTCGCAGCCGAAGATGAAACCACCTCCGATATGGCGAAAAAAGCTGGGGAAGCAGCCATGAAAGCAGCCAGCCTATCCCCTGAAGATATTGACTTAGTCATTGTCGCAACAATTACTCCAGATAAACCCTTTCCCTCCACCGCCTGCTTAACTCAACATAAACTGGGCCTACCCAAAGCCGTTTCCTTTGATATCGAAGCAGCCTGTTCTGGCTTTCTCTTTGCCCTGGAAACTGGAGCCGCATTACTCCGCAGTGGAAATTATAAGCGAGCTCTGGTTATCGGTTCTGAAAAAATGTCCAGTATCACCGATTGGACCGATCGAACGACTTGTGTTTTATTTGGAGACAGTGCCGGAGCAGTTGTTCTCGAAAAGGGAACCATCCAAGGAACCGGATTCCTTGGAGCAAATCTTTCATCCGATGGAGCTTCTTCCGATATTTTACACATGCCTGGAGGTGGGAGTCTTATTCCAGCGTCAGAAAACTCTGTTGCGACCCGTCAACATTTTCTGAAAATGAAAGGGAGAGAAGTTTTCAAATTTGCTGTCCGTGCCATGGAACAATCGGCAGTAGATATACTCCAACAACATAACCTTACAACAAAAGAGATTGATTGCATTATCCCACATCAAGCTAACTTACGAATCATTGAACTGCTCTCTTCAAAGTTAGATTTGCCCATGGATAAGTTCTTCATCAATTTGGATCGCTACGGGAACACCTCCGCCGCTTCCATTCCTCTTGCTCTTGATGAAGCCGTCCGCTCTAAACGAATAAAATCAAAAGATATGATTCTTATGCTAGCTTTTGGAGGAGGGCTGACTTGGGGATCATCCTTGATTCGCTGGCCTTAAACATGGTAAATCCTGAACCATAGCTCGCGGCTAATCAACTGAGAACCCTGATGAATACCTCCCTAAGCAACTCTACCCTTTTCAAAAAATTTATTTTATCATTCACTCTGGTAGGTATCATTTTACTTTTCTTTCCTCAATCACTCGACGCACAACGTGGCGAAGGCAGGAATAAAGGAAGCAGGGAAAGAATTATTTCGAATGATAACAAAAGAGAAGGTGCCCAAACCTATCAAACAGAAGATTTCACTCTTTCATGGAACTCTCTAAGAGGTTACATTTTATCTGACGGAGAACAGGCAAACTTACTTCCGGAAGACGCCCGAGACGCTCTACAGCTCCTCAACAAAGGGCGTTATGCTGAAGAAAGGGGAAAGCGACGGGCAGCACTTAAAAGGTATAAAAAAGTATTTAAAAAATACCCACAAAGTGTCTTTGCTCCAGAAGCTCATTATCGCACAGCTCAAGTAAAGCTTTCTCAAGGTAAAGATATAGAAGCTTTCGAATCATACTACATTATTTTACGAGCCTATCCAAAATATGGAGATTTTGACACACATCTCGGAGATGCTTTCGAAATTGCCAACAACCTAATCAATGGCAAACGACAACCTCTCTTTTGGGGCATCCCAGGGTTCCCAAATAAGAATAAAGGCATCAACTCATTTGAGCTGTTTATTCAAGCAGCCCCCTATAGTGATTACTCAGCTTTGGCCTTGATGAAAATCGCCAAATGTCATGTCGATAAAAGACGTTTCGTTCCTGCAATCGACGCTCTTGATCGGCTTATCAATTCGTATCCAGATAGTCTTGTGACAAGCGATGCATACCTTGAGCTAGCTGCCTCTTATTTAAGGCTTGTTGATGGACCTTTATATGACCAAGGCTCCACCAAAGAAGCCATTAGCTACTTTGAAGATTTTCTAGCTCTATTTCCAAATGATACGAATGTAAAAAAAGCTGAAGATGGCCGCGATAACAGCAAAGAGCTACTTGCCATGAGTAAATTCAAAATAGCTCGTTTCTATCAAAAAAAACGTAACTATGTGGCCTCCCAAGTTTTTTACAACGAAGCTATAACCATCTCTCCTAATTCAAAAACAGCTGAAGAAGCACGTGAACGACTCGAGATCGTAGATCAAAAAGCAGCCGAAGAGGAAATCGTAAGAGCCAAAAAACTGGAGCAAAGAAGAGAACAACTCAGTAGACCCATAGAGAAGAAAAAACGTTTTCTTGGGTTGTTTTGATTGGCACTGATTCCCTTTGTTAACAGATTTGAGAAAATCCAATGTGATAATGAGAAAGTCCTATCTGATCCACATCTCTTTATTCGCTTTTTTGATTTCTCTATTTTCGGGATGCACCCGCTACCAATTGGGAAGCCACACGGATTTTCCTTTCAAAACAATCTACATACAACCCGTTTCAAACAAATCATTTGCCCCTCAATCACAAGCAATTATTAGTCGACTTATCACCCGAGAATTTGAAAGAGACGGCCGCCTTGTAATTGCATCCAAAGAAACATCTGAGGTTACTCTCATCACAAATCTTCTTGAAATCAATCGGACATTTGACGCCAGTACCGAAGATGATACTCGATTTGCCCGCAAAATAGTGATTACTCTCATAGCGGATTGTACTCTTATCGATACATCTACTGGCCAACCCTACTTTTCTAATCGAAAGGTTTCAGCCACAACAGACACCTATACCGATAGCGGACACATTCAAGCAGAGTATCAAGCTATCCCCGTTCTCTCCCAAAGGCTCGCTTCAAATATAAGTCACCTAGTCCTCGACATCTGGTAAACAACACTTCCATCCAATACTGGGATTACTACCTCGTTTACATACATCCATGCCCTCCGCTTTAGATCTGATTCTTGCACCATCCATCTTGGCAGGTGATCATGCCGCTCTTTCCGGTAGTGCAAAAATTGTAGAAGAAAGCGGTCTAAAGTGGATCCACCTCGATATAATGGATGGGCATTTTGTCCCAAACTTGAGCTTTGGGCCTCAAACAATTGCAGCCCTACGAAAAACATCCAATCTATTTTTTGATACTCATCTGATGCTAGATAATCCTCACCTCTATGTCGAAGTATTCGCGCAAGCAGGTGCTGACCTCATCAGTATCCACGTAGAACCAAATTATGATATTCAAGCCACTCTTAGCAAAATCCGTTCATACGACTGCCAAACAGGTATCGTCCTAAATCCTAATACGCCCGCCCAAGCAGTCGAAAAATATCTCACTCAGGTTGATCTTGTTTTAATCATGACTGTTCAACCAGGTTTTGGCGGACAAAAATTTCAGCACCAAATGCTTTCCAAAATGAAAACCATCCACACTTGGCGGAAGCAACAAAATCTCAATTTCAGACTGGAAGTGGATGGAGGGATAGATCTTGAAACAGCCTCTTTATGCAAAGCAAATGGAGTCGACACATTTGTTGCGGGAACATCTTTTTTTAAAGCAGAAAATAAAAAGGCTTTTGTAGAGAAAATTACGCAACCTTAAGGCAGATTTCCTCTATTCCGAATAGGTATTTTACGCCATCAAGATCCAATCTAAAAAACCGATTATACGGTTATGGACCTCATGGTAATCATCGGCGCGTTAATCATTCTTATGGGAATTGGATTCATTGTGATCCCATTCATTCAAGTCAAATACTTAAAGCGTAGCTTCTCCCAAGATATTCAATCAGTTAAAGAGTTATTTACAGAACTCGAAAAAAAAATCACTGAAGATCATCCAACGCCGCCAAAATCTGCTTTCGCTATTCCTCCTCGGCAAAACAACGACTCTTACAAAAAACCTATTTTACCACCTGAAAAGGAAAGAAAACCTCCCCCTCCTGCCAATCCTATAAAAACAAAACGCTGGTAGAAAATATATTCAGCGTTTACGTTATTTTCTTTTTCCGGTCGTTCGAGATTTTTTAGCAGCGGGCTTTTTTTTGACAGTAGGAGCCAACTTTTCAACGACAGAATATTCTTTCCCTGAACGCAGCCTCACTGGTGCTCCTCTTTCAGCGGCAGCTTCTAAAAAATCTGCATGCCACTCTTTAAAATGTTTCACCGAAAAGCCTAATAACATGGCATTCTTGAAAGCACGAAAGAGCAGTGCTTGTTCGGGCGTAAAACCCGAGGGAACACCTTTGAGTATTTCTTTTAGGTTTCGACCCGGAAGCCTCACCGTTACAGCATAGGTATCATCAATGGAAATACACTCTGGTTCATTTTTCTTCGGCATTCCCATACTTTGCCAAAAAAAACGATAAGATTCCAAGCCTCTTTTCACATAACAGAAAAATACCCACAGTAAAAACATCGGGTTTTTGAGTAAAATTCGGATCTTTTCTGTGATAATCTGGGAAAGGCTCGATTTCACTTTGTTCCCTTACAGATAAACAATTTTTCTGAAAAACAAGGAACTCTATCGATACAGCGATGTCATATTCCTCAACCTTTTAAAATCATGCATATCAATAAAAAATCCCTTTATAGTTTTCTCTCCGTCATCACATTTCTTATTGGATTCTTAACGATCCAAGCTCAAGAAGTTCCTGGCGAAAAAGATATCCTGATTCCTTTGCATCCAAGCGATACCCTCCTCATCATATACGGGGAGAACATGATACAAGAAGGAATGGACCAACAGATAAATAGTTCCCGTTTTGGATATTTTCAGCAAGCAATTACCGAGGAATTTAAAAAAGCAAATTTATTGGCCCAAGTTGAATTCACTCAACTAGGTTTTGATAAAACGATTGAGGCTGATTATATTCTAAACATCACTATCACAAATTGGGAAATAAATACTCTGGGTGAGTATGAATGCCAGTTCTTTGCCTCCATCAGCGATAATGAACAGAAAAAAGACCTTGGTTCTTTTATCGGGAAAGAAAAATCGTTAACCCTTCAAGGAAGTAATCAAGCCGAAATCGATTTTGTGAAAGCAGCCCGTAAAGCTGTTGAAAAACTGATGGCACATTTCTTAAATTCATAAAAAAGTTTAAGAAAACTCGCTGCTAATGCCACCACTTCTTTATTGAGATGGTGGCATTTTTCTCAGGAGAACATTTTCATTTTTTTCTTCAAAAAAACGAACTAACCATTCATTTGGAAACAGCACAACGGTATCATCATGACTATCCTGAGCAAGTGAAACCCCTCCAGGTAAAATAAGG
>JANQKU010000183.1 GCA_028280955.1 Opitutaceae bacterium | reverse complement strand
TGATTCTTTAGATTATCTTGCTGCCTGGATTCCATGATTAAGACAATTGGCCAGGCACGAAAGTTTATCTTAGCGGAAAAAATCTGCACACTTTTTAAGTCGAATCTAAAGGGGGTCAAATCACTTTGGGATGTTGTCGATTTGCCTGATAGACAAAAAGGTGAAGGAGGATGGGGAGAAAAAATTGGAGCTATATGGCATTGGAAAAACGCTTTACCGGAGCAGTTTCCAGATGAGATTTTTTATGGAAAGCTAAGAGGTGGCGCTGCTGTGTTGATGAGCATGGACTATCTCAAAGAAGTGCACTATGAAAAATACCATAAACGAATGGAAGAGTGCAGAGAATTAAGCCAAAATATTTTTGATCTGGTAAGGCTTGAACCTTATGAGACGGGTGTTTTGCGAAGGGAATGTCTTGAACGCTTTGGATGTACGAAAAGTCAGTTTGATGGAGCTTTAAAAGAACTGCAAATTACTCTGAATATTGTTCGTTCTAATGAACCAGGATTGGAAAGAGATACTTGGTTGTCTTTTACGGAAGTTTATCCGGATAGTTTTAAGTAGTGTATTTATAAAATGATTACTTGGTAAACAAAAAATAGTATTATGGCAGAAAAACTCTTAATGAAGGATGGGCTCGGCAAAAGCGCAGTTGAACGGATTGCAAAAGTTTTATCTGAGGTGATGGGCGAATTTTCCGCAGAAGAGTTTGTTGAAGATGCAATGAATGGGCTCGGTAAGCTGGAGCTAAAAGAGAGAGTTCTCCATTTAATAGATGTTTTACATAATTATCTTCCGGTGGATTTTGTTGAAGCGGCTGATGTTCTTTATAGTATTCGGGAAAAATGGGATTGGGGAGATGAAAAGGATGCGCTCAGTGGATTTGCGGCATGGCCTTTGATTGACTACGTGGGTGTTTATGGTCTGGAGTATCCAGAAAAATCTTTGGATGTTCTGAGGCATCTGACACCTTTGTTTTCAGCAGAATTTTCCATTCGCCCTTTTATTGTGCACCATGGAAAACTTTCTGAAAAAATTCTCCTGAAATGGTGCAGGGATAAGGATAATCATGTTCGCCGTCTCGTTTCCGAAGGCTCTCGACCTCGATTGCCATGGGGTATTCGATTGCAGAAATATTGTGAGGATCCTTCTCCTGTTTTAAAGCTTCTGGAGCGTTTAAAATCGGATAAGAGTGAGTATGTGAGGCGTTCTGTGGCCAATAATCTTAATGATATTTCTAAAGATCACCCGGATTTAGTTTTAAAAATCTGTCGAGATTGGCTGAAAGAAGGAACGAAGGAGACGCAATGGATTGTCCGACACGCGACGCGTAGTTTAGTCAAAGCCGGGCACCAGGGAGTCTTTCGGCTTTTGGGGTTCAGTGCCTCCCCTAAATTATCGCTTGGGACAATCAAGTTGGCCAAGAGTCGGCTTAAGATGGGAGATAAACTTAATTTTTCAATCAAACTGAATTCGAAAGCAAAAAGAGCCCAACGTCTAGCGATAGACTATGCCATCCATCATACGAAAGCCAATGGAAAGTTGAGTGCGAAAGTGTTCAAATGGAAAGTGCTGACATTGGGGAAGGGAGAATCAATTGAGATCTCGAAGGCGCACCTCTTTACAAAGATTACGACTCGCAAGTATTATAAGGGAAGACATCAGGTTGAGGTGTTGATCAATGGAAGGTCGTATGGGTCGAACGATTTTCATTTGTCGGTTTAATAGATTTTCAGAATGGGGTGATCGCTTGGGACGAAGGATTGAACTTCTTCTCTTTGCGGGTTTTAGTATAACTTGAATGAATAAAAAAGAGATAGCAGAGGTTCTTGGCGAAATTGGTACGTTACTCGAATTGAAAGGGGAAAATCCTTTTAAGGTGAGGGCTTATCAGAACGGAGCTCGGGCTTTGGAAACGTTGACAGAAAAGCTCGAGGAAGTGATTGCCGAAGGACGTTTAAACCAGATTAAAGGGGTGGGTGATGCTCTGGCAAAGAAGATTATTGAGTTGTACGAAACGGGGCAATTGGCGTTTTATGAAAAGTTGAAGGCATCGGTCCCGGAAGGTCTGATGGAAATGTTGGATATTCCGGGGTTAGGAGGTAAGAAGATAAAGGTTCTACACGACAAGTTAGGAGTGGATTCGATCGAATCACTGGAGCAAGTCTGTCGAGCAGGAAAGGTGGCAGAATTAGCAGGGTTTGGGACGAAGTCGGCAGAAAAAATCCTTAAAGGGATCAAAAATAGAGAGGCCTATAGCAAACGGCATTTATGGTGGAATGCTCATGAGGTGGCAGAACCGATTTTGGATGGATTGCGTAAGCTTCCAGAGGTTGCGAGGGCTGAGCATGCTGGAAGCCTGCGACGAAATCGAGAAACGGTGGGTGATTTGGACTTTATTGCTGCTTCGGATACTCCGGAACCTATCATGAATTGGTTCACAGAACAAAGGGATGTGGCTGAAGTGACAGCCAAGGGGGAAACCAAGTCGAGTATCCGACTCGATAGTGGCCTTCAGGCAGATTTGAGGATTGTTCCTCTAAAGCAATTTGCCTTTGCTCTGCATCATTTTACAGGCTCGAAGGAACACAATGTGCAGATGAGACAGAGAGCATTGTCCCGCGGGCTGAGTTTGAGTGAATGGGGTCTTAGCGATGAACAAGATGGATCTCCTGCCAAGAACAGTGAAGGAATTGATTCAGAGGAAGCTCTCTTTCGATATTTGGATTTGTCCTTTATTCCTCCAGAATTGAGAGAAGGTCTGGGTGAGATAGAGGTGGCGGAAAACGGGGATTTTCCGGATTTAGTGAAAACAGAGAATTTAAGGGGTTGCTTTCATAATCATACCAATGCGTCTGATGGTATCAATACGCTGGAAGAAATGGCGCAGGCAGCTCAGAGTCTAGGGTGGGAATACCTTGGGTTAGCAGATCATTCTAAAGCGAGCTTTCAAGCCAATGGATTGAATGAAGAGCGGGTGATTCAACAGATCGACGATATTCGAAAGTTGAATGAAACCGGAAAATATACAGCCAAGCTTTTTTCAGGAATCGAATGTGATATCCTGACAGACGGTTCTTTGGATTTGAGTGATGATGTCTTGGGAAAGTTAGATTATGTGGTCGTGTCCATACATGCTTCGTTTACCCAACCGAAGGACAAAATGACGGCTCGAATCATCAGGGCAATAGAACATCCATCGACGACAATGTTAGGTCATTTGACAGGCCGATTGTTGTTGGCTAGGGAAGCTTATGAAGTAGACGTTGAAAAGGTGGTTGATGCCGCTATTGCCAATGATGTTGTCATTGAAATTAATGCCAATCCCCATCGGTTGGATATGGATTGGAGACATTGGCGTAAAGCGGCTGCAAAAGGACTTTTGACGAGTATTAATCCAGATGCCCATTCCACGGACCATCTAGAGTTTGTCGATGCAGGTGTGAGAATTGCGAGAAAGGGATGGTTGAGCCCCGAGTCGATTATCAATACCTGGCCACTGAAGAAGGTGGAAAAATTTATAAAAAATCGCAAGAGGTGATTCACTCTATAAGGCTCAATTTTACTGCTTTTTCTCCGATAGAAAAGGCACTAAAGATTTCGCTTGGGAAAACACCCTGAAGCGATTATCTCTTCTATTATAAATATTATGTGTGGTATCGTAGGCTATATTGGAAAACAGGATGTCCGGAACCTTTTACTAGAGGGTCTGAAAAGATTAGAATATCGAGGATATGATTCTTCGGGCTTAGCTGTTTTTGCTCAGGATGGATTTAGTGTGGTCCGTTGCACTGGAAGAGTTTCTAATTTAGTTGAAGCTACGGCTAAGAATTCAGAAGAAGGTACATTAGGAATTAGCCATACCCGATGGGCGACTCATGGTGGGGTGACGGAATCGAATACACACCCTCATGTGAGCAGTGATGGAAAGATCGCATTGGTTCACAATGGAGTGATTGAAAACTACGTTGAAATGAGGAAGTTTTTGGAGACGAAAGGATTCACTTTTTCTTCGGAGACAGATACCGAAGCTCTTTCCAACTTGATCGCTTATCATTATGCTAAGGAGCAAACAGATGCAAAGGATGCTTCACGGTTTTTTATTGCAGTAAAAAAAGCCCTTAGTCATGTGGAGGGAACGTATGGTATAGCGGTAACCTGTGTCGATTATCCTGATGAGCTGATCGGTGCTCGAAAGGGTTCACCGCTGATTGTGGGTGTCGGTCAGGGAGAATATATTTTGGCCAGTGATGTATCGGCAATTATCACACATACGAGTAATGTCGTTTACCTCAATGATGATGAGATGGTCTCGATGAGTCGGGATGATTTTCGTGTGGTTTCGGCAGCGGATGAGGGAGTGGATCCAATCATCGATACCATTGATTGGGATGTTGAGGATGCCGAAAAAGGAGAATTTGCGCATTACATGCTCAAAGAGATTTTTGAGCAACCGGCTGCTCTCGAAAATGCCATGAGAGGTCGTTTTTCCGATGATAGCAGTACGGCAATTTTCGGAGGATTGAACCTGACACCACGCGAACTACGTCAAGTAGATCGAATTCTATTCACATCTTGTGGGACAGCCTGGCATGCTTGTCTCGTAGCAGAGTATTTGATTGAGCGTTATGCGCGTATCCCGGTTGAAGTTGAATATGCTTCGGAGCTTCGCTACCGAAATGCACCTCTCGATAAAAATACATTGGTTTTTGTTATCACGCAATCAGGTGAAACCATCGATACGCTAGGTGCTTTACGTGAGGCGAAACGAAAAGGATATCGGGCTTTGGCTATTACCAATGGAGTGGGCTCAACAATTGCCCGTGAAGCAGATGGAGGCATTTATCAGCATGCGGGACCTGAGATAGGAGTCGCTTCCACCAAAGCTTTTACCTCGCAGCTAATGATTGCAGCAATGTTGGCTCTTTATCTAGGGCGTCTCCGAGATATGAGTTATACGGATGGTGTTGAAATGGTGAAGGCTTTGCGCAGTGTCCCTGAGTTGGTGACAGAGACGCTGAAGCAGGATGCCCAAATAAAAGAAATTGCTGTCAAATATGCCGAATATGCCGATTTTCTTTTTCTGGGCAGACAAGCCATGTTTCCAGTAGCCTTGGAAGGAGCTCTCAAATTGAAGGAAATTTCCTATATTCATGCGGAAGGGTATCCGGCTGCTGAAATGAAACATGGACCTATTGCCTTGATCAGTGAAGAATGCCCATCAGTGTTTATCGCAACAGACGGTGAAATTTTCCAGAAGGTTCTTTCCAACATACAAGAGGTGAAAGCCCGGAAGGGTAAGGTGATATTGATTCATTCGAAATCCTGTGAAGTACCGAGAGAATTGGTGGATGACGCGATCGTTATCCCCGATGCTGCGGATTCAATTATGCCTATTCTGGCGACAGTTCCCTTGCAGTTGCTTAGCTACTATATCGCAGTTGCGAGAGGTTGTGATGTTGATAAGCCTAGAAATCTAGCGAAATCGGTTACCGTCGAGTAGATTTTTAATCTATTCTTCGGTCACAGAGACGTTTGTTTCATCGACAGAGCTAGGAATTCTTGTTGGGTTCGTTGTTTATGCTTTGCGATTTGGCAAAGTTAGGGATGTCCCATTGTTCAGATTTTAAAAACTCTTTTGTCGATATGTCTCATTTTCTTGTAACAGGTGGTGCCGGATTCATTGGTTCACACTTAGTTGATTTATTGATGGAGGAAGGCCATGAGGTAACAGTCCTTGACAATTTAGATCCTTTTTATCCGGCAGAAATAAAACGTGCAAATATCCAAGCACATTTGGATAAATCAACTTTTCGTTTTTTTGAAATGGATATCTGTGATAGGGATGGTCTGAAAGATCGATTGGGAAAAGAAGCAGAACGTAAGCCCTTTGCTGCAATTATTCATTTAGCTGCTAAGGCTGGCGTGCGTCCTTCTGTGGAAGACCCAGTAGGCTATCATGAAGTCAATGCCAGGGGAACACAAAACTTACTAGAGTTTGCGCGATCATTTGGCATCGAACAATTTGTTTTTGCGAGTTCATCAAGTGTATATGGAGTTAATTCAGAGTTGCCATGGAATGAAGAAATAGGTGTTTCACGACCTATCAGCCCATATTCGAGTTCGAAAATGGGCGGAGAGTTAATTGGGCATGTGTATTCACATCTTTATGGTATTCGATTTATCGCCCTTCGATTCTTCAATGCGATAGGTCCGAGGCAACGCCCGGATTTAGCTATTCATAAGTTTGCCAAGAAAATTTTGAAAGGTGAGTCAATTCCTGTTTTTGGAGATGGAAGCACGGGAAGAGACTATACTTATGTTGGCGATATCATAAAAGGGATTCGAGCGGCAGTTGAGTATGAAGGTAGCCGGTATGAAATTATCAATTTAGGTAATAATCATCCGGTCATGTTGAATGAATTGATTGAGCGACTTGAAAACGTTTTAGGCCGCAAGGCAGTGATTGATCGTTTGCCACCTCAACCAGGCGATCTTCCTTTGACATGGGCAAATATTGAAAAGGCTCAGAATTTACTTGGGTATTGTCCTTCAGTTTCTCTTGAAAAGGGGTTGGTTAAGTTTTCAACCTGGCTGCAGGGAAACAGTTGAACGGAAAAATACTACTTTATACAGGTATCATTTAGACTCTGTTATTACTTTCTTAGTAAATACCCTCAAGGGAGCTATGAGAGAAACCATTAAATGGTGGAAGTGTAGGCAATTTGAATTGCTGTGAGGAACATACAGATATTCTGTGAGGCATACTTTTATGAAAAGGGAAGCAGATATAAAAAATCGTTTTTTACCCATTATGTGTGGAGTCTTACTCTCTATTTTGATGGTTACTTTATTACTTTATACCGGATCTTTTTTTACAGATTCAGGTATAACTTCATATGAAAAAAATGAGTTAACTTTGCAAAACTAAGTATTGTTAGCTTTGGAGGTGTTCTAATCAGCTTCAGTCTTTTGATGGGGGAGGACTAAGTAAGATGTTTGCGGAATCTTGCCAGGAGTGATGCTTAGCCCAAGCAAGCCCATTTGTGCCGAGTTGGTTTCTCAGTTGCTTATCCGTAATAAGTCGATAAAAAGCCTTAGTGAGGGCTTGAGAATTTTCTGGTGGAACTAAAAGACCTGTCTTTTCATGTAGGACTGCTTCCGGGGCACCACCAACATCGTGAGCGATGATTGGTAAAGCAAAAGCAGAGGCTTCCAGGTAGACAAGACCAAATCCTTCGACACTTTTGCCATGATTAATGCTGGTCATAGCAAAAATATCCGCTTTTCTGTAGCAATTGGATAATTCTTCATCGCTGATTTTTCCGAAAAACCGGATGCCAAAGTCGACCTGATTAGCGGATTGCTGAAGGTGCTTGCCATACTTTCCTCTGCGTTCGGGGCCAACAATCCAGTATTCGATTTGGTTTAGAAGATTATGGGGAAGTTGTTTGAGGGCTTCAATAACGTATGTGTGACCTTTTCTTGGATGTAGACGTCCTACAGTAAGGATGACGATTTTATCAGGTAACGATTTTTCTTTTGTGGGAGGATTTTGGATATTAGTACGCAACGCACAGGGTGTGATACGGGTTTTGTGTTGAGAAAAGGGAAAATACTGGTACAATAATTTGTTGGAGAAACGAGAAGGCGTTGTTATCGTGTCTGCTTTTTTGATTAACTTTGAGACCAGAAACCGAGCAATAGGGCGAGAAGCGAAGCGCAAAATTTCTGTACCATGAAAAGTGATAAGAAGTTGTGCGGGTTTGAATGCTTTAAAAAAATGTAAATAACTCATTGCCAAAACGGGCCCCGGTTCTGGCAAATAGACAATACTATGACGAAGTCGCCGTCTTTCTTTTATCATATGGCGGGCCATTTTGAATTGGCAGCTTAAATCATGAGTTCCTTTTAAGGGAATCCAACGAACCTTGAATGGCCAGTTTTGTTCAAGTTTGGCATCACCTAGTTTGACAACAGGAGCCCATATTTCTACCTTATAACCGAGTTTATGGGCTGCTATGGCCATTTCTTCAGTGAAAGTGGCGATGCCCCCACGTTTAGGAAAAAACTCGTGTGTTAAGATGAAAAGAGGTAGTTTTTCAGAATGGTTTACCATTTACGGGCGAAAATAGGTTTTGAGGCATGTTTTCTGCTTGAATCATCAGTCTTCTAACAGATAAGCGTCAAGTGGTTAAAAAATAGTTTAAAATATAAGATTTACCGAATAGGGGATTTAACCGAAAAATAACATTTACAATTTTCCCCGTGGTTCCTTACTAACAGCAATATGTCATCTGGATCTGAGCAACAGTCTGATCAAAACAGGGAGCAGAGTGAAGCGGCCTTGAGGGAATCGCTGAAGCGTTGTTCGAAGGCAACTTTGGAGGCAGCTTTGGAGTTTCGTAAAACTGGAGATACTGAGCTTCTTCCAGTTGTCATTATGGGCATTATCGAACGCTTTCTTGAGCCTGATGTGCAACCAAAGCTTCATGACGCGAGCGATGATCTTCGAATAATCGAAGATCTTGGCGTTGATTCTTTAACGATGATGGAGGTGGTGATTCTTGTTGAAGAGGTTTTGAGCATCTCAATTAACAATGATGAATTACTTACTTTGCGAACGGTTGGCGATATAAAGGTCTTTATTGATCATAAGGTAAAGGGGCTTCCGCCACCGCAAGCATCTGTCTTTTTTCCAGTTGAACAGATTGCTGAAATAATGCCTCATCAACCACCTTTTCTTTTTTTACAAGAGGCAACAATTTCAAGCGGTTGGGCCTCAGGTAAGTATAAGATCAGTGGAAGTGAATTTTTTTTGGAAGGTCATTTTAAGGATAATCCCGTTTTTCCTGCCTCAATTTTATTGGAAGCATTGGGGCAATTGGCGGTCTTATATTTATTGAAAGCTTCAGGAGCTGATTTAGAGAAACCTGTCGATCCTGCTTCAATCTATTTCACAGGGTGTGAAAGTGTGCGATGCCATCGTGTTTGCAAGCCTGGCGATATTCTCAAACTTTCGGTTAAACCGAAACGTTTCAGAATGCCATTAGCTTCGTTCGAAGGTTCTATTCAGGTAGGCCAGGAAAAAACAGCTTTTGTAGAGGAGATTAGTTTGACTTATAATTATTTGCCTGGATGGGATGCAGAGACTTCTCCGGTTCAGAAGGAAGAAGAACCAAAAACTGTCGAAACAGGTGTAAATCGATAATAAGACTAAGGGAAGTTCCCTAAGGTCGATTATCGACTTTTTATTGTAACCCTTTGTTTATCAATGGTTTTACAGTTTTTTTGAGTTTTCTCTTTGTTTTTTTCTTATTTTCTAAAGCTTGATTAATTTGGCCTTTTGAAGGACATACTTGCTCTGTTCTATTCGATTAGAATTGTAGGAATATAGAATGGCTGCACAGAAAGTTTATATTACGGGATTAGGTTTTGTTACCAGCATAGGGAATGATACCAAAGAGGTATCTAGTAGCCTGATTTCACTGAAACATGGAATAGAGGTAAATCCGGTTTTCGATGGCGAAAATGTGCCCATAAGTGTTATGGGTACCATAAAGGGGTTTAAGGTGGATTCCTGGGATTTTGAGGACTGGTCTTATCCCGATACCTACAAGATTAGAAGAGAAATAATGCGGGGTTTGGCGCCGCATGGGGTTTATGCATATTGCGCCATGTTACAATCGATTGCAGATGCTGGGCTCTCAGATGACGATATTTCCAGTCGCCAAACCGGATTATACGCTGCATCAGGCGGATCCCCGTTTTTGCATCATTACAATATCAGTCGGATGAATAGCCTCGGAGTAATGCGTTGTTCTCCGACGGGAATTGTCTCGTCGATTTCGGGAACGTTAAATTTTAATCTGGTTGCCGCTTTTAAGATTTTGGGTGTCTCATGTGGGTTTTCATCTGCCTGTGCCTCTTCTGGGCATGCGATGGGGTTTGCTTATGATGAAATCCATTTTGGACGTCAAAAAAGAATGTTCGTTGTTGGGGCTGAAGATTGTAACAGGGAGAGTGTTCTTCCATTTGCAGGAATGAGGGCTTTATCGTTGGAAAAAGATCCCAGGAAGGCTTCCAGACCTTTTGATCGTGATCGTTCGGGGTTCGTCGGGACTGGTGGTGGTTGCGTGATGATTCTTGAGAGTGAAGAGGAGGTCGAGCGAAGAGGTGTTGTTCCCTATGCTGAACTTGTAAGTTGGGGGCAGGCTTCAGATGGTCATAATGTGGCAATTTCTCACCCGGATGGTGAAGGATTACAGGTTTCGATGGAGTATGCTCTGCAAGCTGGTGGGATGAAAGCAGGCGAAATTGATTACGTAAATGCACATGCGACGTCCACTACGATTGGGGATAGAAGTGAATTACGAGCTTTGAAAAAGGTTTTTGGGACTTCTGGAGAGAGGCCGCAGATAAGTAGTACCAAAGCGTTGACAGGGCATGGATTATCCCTCTCTAGCGTTATGGAGGCAGGATTTACGGCA
>JANQKU010000155.1 GCA_028280955.1 Opitutaceae bacterium | reverse complement strand
GCATCTGCGCAATGATCTGGCGGATAATCTTCACGCTCTGGCGAATTTCTTCCAGCCTCACCAGGTACCGATCATACGAATCGCCCTTCGTGCCTACCGGCACCTCAAAATCATATTTCTCATAACCCAGATAAGGCGCGTCCTTCCGCAAATCCATCGTTGCCCCACTTGCCCGCAAGTTCGGGCCCGTCAGACCATAGGCAATCGCGTCCTCCTTTGAAATCACACCGATGCCATCCGTCCGATCGATAAAGATCCGGTTCCGCGTCAGCAGCTTATCCGTCTCATCCACTACCGGCAAAACCCCTTCACAAAACTTGAGCACCCGGTCCGTCCAACCCTCCGGCATATCGCGGGCCAGCCCACCGATCCGGGTATAGCTGGTAGTAAACCGGGCCCCCGTCAGCTCCTCAAAAAGTTTATAGAGCTTTTCTCTTTCTTCAAACGTGTAGAGAAAAACCGACATCGCTCCCGTATCCATGGCATACACACCCATCCCCAACAAATGAGACGAAATACGAGCCATCTCACAAATCAACGCCCGGATCGATTGACAACGCTCCGGCAACTGCAGATCTGCCAGCTTCTCCACCGCAATCGCATAGGCCACGTTATTGGCCAAAGGCGCCAGGTAATCGAGCCGATCCGTATACGGCACAAACTGGTTGTAGGTCATGTTCTCGGCGATCTTCTCATCGCCGCGATGCAGATAACCGATTACCGGATCACATTTGGTCACCGTCTCCCCATCGAGTTCCAGTTCGAGACGGAGAACCCCGTGCGTACTGGGGTGAGAAGGCCCCATATTGATCTCCATTTTCTCTGTTTCGAGATCGGTCGTCGCCTGTGCCGCTCTACTGACTGTATCCGGAAATGCAAAGTCGTTTGCCATAAGTAAAATCCTCTCGCCGTCCGGGCCTATTCGGTCGGTTTCTCCTTTCCTTCATTCCAGCTCTGGTCCTTCGCCCTCGGCTCCCGAGTGACCATGTGGCTTTCCTGTGGCGCGACAAACGGACCACCCGCCATCGGAGCTGCCTGCACCTTGGTTCCCGTCTCTGCCTGAATCTCAGCATCGGAGAGATCGGCCTCAATACCTGCCAAGGGAAAATCCTTCCGCAATGGATGATAGGGATATTCATCCCACATTAAAATACGGCGCAGGTCCGGATGCCCCTCAAAGCGAATCCCGAACATATCGAACGTCTCGCGCTCATGCCAGTTCGCTCCCGGCCAGAGATCTACCACACTCGGCACGGAAGGTTCTTCCCCCTCAGAACAATCTGTCACAATCCGCACATACTCATGGCGATCCGTCCCATAAAGGTGATAGGCCACCGAAAAACGCGGTGACTCCTTATCCCAGTCGATGCCACTCACATCAACCAGCATGTCAAAACCCAGCGCATCCCGCAAATACTGCAACGCAGCTAAAAGCTCACTCCGGGGAACATTAAAAGCCTTATAGTCAAGGCTGGGGCGTTCGGTTACTCCCGCAAATTTCTCTGTTATGGTGGAAAGAGAAGTATTGTTTGCTGTCATCGAATCAGGCCTTCAGCAGATTCTTAACCGAATTCTCGGTTTTAATCTTTGCTTGCAACTTTAACAGGGCATCCAACAAAGCCTCAGGCCTCGGCGGGCAACCGCTAATGTAAACATCTACTGGCAAAATTCGATCCACCCCCTGCAACGTTGCGTAGGAGCGATACATACCTCCCGACGACGCACACGCCCCCATCGCAATCACCCACTTCGGCTCTGCCATCTGGTCATAAATTCGACGAACCGCCGTGGCCATCTTATAGGTAACCGTCCCCGCCACAATCATCACATCCGACTGCCGGGGAGAAAACCGCATCACCTCCGCACCGAAACGACTGATATCAAAACGGGCCGCTCCCGTGGCCATCAATTCAATGGCGCAACAGGCCAATCCCATCGGCATCGGCCACATGGAAGACGAACGAATCCAGTTAATGACCGCATCTGCCTTGGTAACAATAACCTCGCCCTCAATCTTGCTATTGTAGGTGAATTCCTGGTTGGGTGAGACCATTGGATGATACGAAATTTAAGGTGAAAATTTGGTTATAAAAGCGTGAAAAACGGGGCACCCTAGCAATCCGCCTCATGGCAGGCAAGTGGCTTTTAAAATATTTGCAAATAAGTCTTTCTAAGGATCTGGCGAACTCTCGTTTTCGCAAAATAGCAGCTTCTATTCCACCGAACAATCATCTCACCTAATAGGCCTCTGTCACCTTATTTTCTGAAAAGAAGAAATATTTCCATTTTTCAGAAAAACATTCCCGAAACCCTGATCGTTCTTTTCCATTGACCGCCTGCCATACAGTGACTTTTAGTGACCACCTCCATTATGGAGGCCATTTGTTTCTAGCAATTTCAGCAAACGGAGAGGTGACAGAGTGGCCGATTGTGCATGATTGGAAATCATGTGTACGGGAAACCGTACCGAGGGTTCGAATCCCTCCCTCTCCGCCATTCATAAGGCGTAGCCTTAATGGATGCGGTGGGGTAGCGATGAGAACCCGAGGAGAGGGTTTGACGAAAGGAGCGTAGCGACTGTAGATGGGGCATCCGCAGGATGATGAGGCATCGCCTCACCAATCCCTCCCCTTTTCAACTGTGGAACAACTAAGAGAATCCGCTTAAACGTGATCTGCGACAACATTTATTGTCGAATTATGTTCGAGCAGCGCCTTTAATGCAACGATCACTTGGTTGAATCCGCTGGTAGAATCAAGCGCTTGAGAAACGACCTCATCGCGCGATCCGATGAAGCCACGCTCCTCGATCACTAGTCGGGTCACATCTGAATTTTGCTCATCCAAAGTCCAAGATACAGTGGTAAACTCGTCACCCTGACCCCACTCAATTATGATTTGAGAAGGTCGCTTAATCGACTTTACACGAACCTCAATTTCGAGAGCATCCGATGCATCACCAACGAACCAAGTTATAGTGTCGCCTTCCCGCAGCCCCTGATCAGTTCGCTTGAACCAAAACTTGCTCATGATCGCCGGATCAATAAATGCATTAAACACTTCATCTCGCGGCCTAAGGACCAGAATCTGTGCTTTGGCTGTAACTTCCTCTGTGGGCATAATGTTTTCCTTTATCGTGCTAAACTGGCGCCAGCAAAGCGAATGAAAAAAAGCCTGCTTCTACCCCCTTTAAGAAATTGACTCCTCTTGAGTTGTTGGGTTGCTTCCAGCGAATTTATTACCACGTCTCTCACAAATTACCTACCATGCCTAAAACAAAACCTTACCTCCTCCTCTTCCTAGCCTATCTCGCATTTTCGGCCATCGCTTCCTACGCAGGCGAGGCTCTCCGGATGGAAAAAGACAAACTCTTCAAGTCGATGAAAGGCACCGCGCATATTGCTCAGTTCAATGTGAGCTTCGCCACCGCCGACTGGAAGACCGCAGCTTCCTACAAGGACAAGTGGAAAAAGCTTGATGGCGCCTCGAAGTCGACCATGGCAGTGAAAACCGAGGGTCTGACGGACGAGCTAATGCAAAAGATCACAAACCTGGCCTGGGAGGATTTCAGGTCGAAGCTCGAAGCCGCCGGAATCGAGGTAA
The DNA here is from genome assembly GCA_028280955.1 of Opitutaceae bacterium. Taxonomy (GTDB): domain Bacteria; phylum Verrucomicrobiota; class Verrucomicrobiia; order Opitutales; family Opitutaceae; genus NORP342. Next base: position 18,788 of record JANQKU010000155.1, on the reverse strand, counting down.
AAACGCCCGACTTCACCCAGGGCGTTTCGAAGTACACCCAGAAAGTGCTGTCCAAACTCCAGCAGTCAGGCATCCAGGACAATCAATCTCCCTATGAGGTCTTCGGCAACGTAACGAGCCGAACCGTCCCCGCAGAAGGATTTTCGGTAGTGGAACCGGCCCGCCAGAACCATTTCGGCTTGGCTGGCAAGGAGCTCGGCTTCCCTGCATTAAACGTGAACTACCTGGTCCACTTTGGCTACCTCGATCCGAGCAAGGGAAAAGCAAAAAACAACTTCATGAATGAGATGTACCTGAAGTCGGGTGTCAAATTCCTCGAGGGCGTATCCATTTACTGGAACTCGGGAGTCGATATCTGGCCAAAGCACAACAAGCAAGGCTTCATCCGCATCAACGAGCACGTGTATGTCGACGAGCCGGTCGGCACTCTCGAGACGGTCAGTCAAAGCAGCTTCCAGGGCTTCAAAAATTCGCAATCAAACGTAGGCCTACTGCTGACGATTGACACCGACAAGTACTACAAGGACGCGGTCGATGTATTGACCAGAGCCAATACGCTTCTGGTCGATGCCATCAAAGCGCGCCAATAGCGGAAAAAGATAAGAAGCGGGATTTGTAGGATAATCGCTCAGCGATGGAGCATCGCCTCACCAATTCCTCTTCTTTTTTCAGCATTCACACTCCGGTCTTTTCAAGCACCCGTTTACAGTAAGAGTTCAGGCTCTCTCCTTTCTGCATGGCCCGAATGGACAGAGCCTTATGAACATCCTCTCCAACTCGAAGAACAAATTTACCACTGTATTTTTTATCGGCAGTAACAGGAGGCAGTGGCAGATCATCGACCTCCGATCGTTTAACCCACTCATCAATCACCTGGCACAGTTCTTCATATACTTTCTTTTCTGTAGAGCCGTGCACTCCGCCAAGCATAAGTCGCGGAGAAGTTCCGATATAGCATTGGTCTTCTTCGCTCCATTCAACTACCTTAAGGTAAGCATCACTTCTTTTTTTCATCTCTCACTCTCCTGATTGCTTCCTCTACGGCTCGCTCCTGATAGCTTTTGGCGTCACTCCCTTGCGAGTTCAGAAATCCTTCTAAGCTTCAATCGAAGTAAAGGAAGTCTTTGTTGGCTAGCAGGATCAGCCTGAAGATACCCAGGAAGTGCTTCGATAAACTTTGGTTCAGAACATAAATGACTAATTGCAGTCACTAAATATCTTTTCAAATCAACAGGTGCTGCATTCACTTCGGCAACAATATTCTTTCGCCCATCTATGATTGTAACGAAATCTTCGATATCGTGACTTGCATAATAATCTTCATTACCACGATCAATGAATGCGATATATTTCGTTACAAGGAAACCTATTGGGGATACGATCCTAAATGAAGTATGCGCATACTCTTTCACTATCGAACAAGCTAAAACTTCCTTAAACCAAGTTGTATTTAGTCCGAGTTGATCACCTTGCGTCGGCATTATATCAACCGTAAACTTACCTAAAATCCAACGACAACGAGGTGCCCCAACAGACACATCATGATTGAACCCATACCCTCGAAGCATTTCTTCAACGTCGGAGTACCGGCTTGAAGCAACGGCCTCAATAATAACATCTACATCATCAGTAGGACGAACAGGTGAGAACTCCGGATCATCTAAGAGCAGATTCACAATAGATCCCCCCGTAAAGGCATAAACCAATCGGGTTTTATCTAATACAGCGGCAACTGCACGAAGAGCTCCAATATTAAGCTCTGGCATAATGCTTAAAGCATTCTTTTAATTCTTCTTCAGCTAGTTTGCGTTCCCTTGCTCGACCAATGCGCAAGGCATCGACGAGTGCCAGTAATTCATAAAGAGCAGGACTCGATTTAATCGCTGTAGGCACACTCCGATAAAGCGGTTTCACCGCTACACCTTGAACGGTTCCATTCGGATCAGGCCAGACAGGTGGACTTTGAGTGGAAACAGCAAACTTATCTGCCAGCACCGGAGCTGCCCACGCTGTAGCGATACCTCTTGTCATTTCCTTTGGAGAGGCGGCAAAAGCGTAGGGCACTCCATTGACAAGAAACCGAAGTAATGCCTCATGCTTGATTTCCTTAGTGTGGGGATCGAGCAATCGAGCTTCCAATAAACGACGCTCCGCAGCATGTACTTCAGAGGCACTCATACCCAAATCAGCTGCTTTTTCTGAATAGCTCGATTTGGGCTCTCTTAAAGACAATTTCAGCGCAACTAAAATATCTTGTGCCTTGATAACCATTAATATACGCTATTCGCGAATTACGAATATACAAGAGAAATTTGAGAGTTATTAAATGATAAACGAAACGTAGTGAAGATGGAGCCAGCAATCCATCCCCTTTCCAGCCATTAGCAACCTCCACTTCCAACAAAAAACCACACTGACCACCTTATAGCTTGCCATATATCCGTTACGGATATATTGATGCCTTATCGCTAAAAATAAAACAAGCCATGCACCCCTCACGCCTGCGGTGCTCCATATCCTCCTCGCGCTCTCCACCCAGGAGCGGCACGGCTATGGCATTATGAAAGAAGTCCAGGCCGACTCGCAGGGAAAAGTGAAGATGGGCCCCGGCACACTCTACGGTTCCATCGGTCGCATGATCGATGCCGGATTAATCCGCGAAAGTGACAAAAAGATAGACCCATCGATGGATGACGAACGCCGCGTGTATTACAAGATCTCAGCCCTCGGCCAAAAAACGCTCGCGGCAGAATTGGAGCGATACCGCGAAGTCGTGACAGTCGCCCAACAGAAACAGCTTTCGCCCAACACGTATTCCCATGGCATCTAAACACTCCATCCAACGATACCGAAATAGGTACGCCAAACTGCTCCGCCTCTACCCCAAGCCTTACCGAAAACGCTTTGCAGAACCGATGGCGCAGACCTTCAAGGACCTCCTCCACGAACGCAGAGATTCGGGCAGAGGACTCTTCACTTTCGTTCTTTGGATCTTCGTCGAAACATTCACAGGAATCATGAAAGAAAACGTAATGTATTTCATGGTACACAACAAAAGCATTCGCCGCATTGCGCTCATCACAGCGTTCCTATTGCTGGTGCCCTTGGTAGCGATGCAGTTCACCGATAAAGTGGTCTGGGATCTGGCCGATTTCGTTGTCGCTGGCGCCCTTCTCTTCGGTGCCGGCCTCACCTATGAGCTGATAGCGAAAAAGGCAGGCACGATGGCCTACCGATACGCCGTCGGCCTTGCCGTGGGAGCAGCGCTCCTCCTCGTCTGGGTGAATGGCGCCGTTGGCATCATCGGAAACGAGGGGAACTCCGCCAATCTGATGTATTTCGGGGTAATCGCCGTTTTAATCATCGGCGCCCTCATTGCCCGCTTCCGGCCACGTGGCATGACGCGTACCCTGTTGACAACGGCACTTGTTCAACTGTTGATCCCCGTGATTGCGCTGATCATCTGGCCACCCCAAGTTACCTCCTGGGGTGCGGCGGATGTGGAGGGTGTATTCGTTTTGAACGCCTTTTTCGTCATACTGTTCATCGGATCATCTTTACTCTTTCGTCGCGCAAGTGCCACAGCCTCGAAGTAGAACCGATAACTTGAGTAGCGTTTTAGGTCCGCCAAGCGCATCAATACTTTTGCCTAGTGCAGACTACATTGAAGCGCAGCGGGCCCACCCGGTTCTTATCTGGCTCTTCTAATCTGTTCAACTGCTAACCTCGCAATTCTTTCCAGTTCATTAAAGCAACTTGGTCAATTCATCGGTAATAAGAAATGGACCATGGTGAAATCTTTATCAGTTAAACAATGCTCGGATTCACCAAGATGGTAGTCATTTCGGATTCTCCTATGATTGGTTTTACTCGGACCAGCAATAAGTTTCAGTTCAGAGGATTTGCTAGTGATATTTCTACATACTCCAGACCACGCCTTTTTCACTTGAGCATCTAGCACATACCCAAGCATCCCGCCTTGTTTTTGAGTATGCGAATACTTGCCTGAAATAAAACAACCCATTCCTTCGGTTCCCGCATATTCTGAATAATTCGGTCTTCCATGATCAATATGTAGACGTTTCGCCTCCCAAGCGAAGTAGACGTCTTCATCAAAACCACTCACAAACTTGAAATCGATACGTCCTTTAATTTCAGCATCAACAGTTAGCTCTGATTCCTCAACAACAAGTAACACATTAGGAGCTTGACGATAACGCTTCAACGTTCGCATGGCTTGGCAATAACCCAATGTGATTGGCACCTCTTTAGCATCAGTTTTTACACGCTTAGGCCATGCTTCTATCATAAGCTCCAAAATTTCTGGAACCATGCTCTCAGGAAAGATGCTTTCCCAACCAATTGTTGAGCCTGAAAAACCAATCATTACCTATTGCGTTGTAGATATCCAATCAATGAGTCGGCATCATTGAGGGCGGCAGTTGTGCACCAATTTCTTAATGTTGCAGGTTTTATCATGTGCAGCCTATCTCCTTCAAAAAGGCACGTCCCACGGCGATAACTAATGCGCCGACCTTCATCGCGGCAATACGCCTCAATCCTGCTAAGTTGATTATCTAAGTCACCTGAATCGGTAAATTCAGCGTATGTCTCAACCTTTTTTGTTTGGGACAGTGTAACCACGAATAATCCCAGCCTATCAGAATAATACCCCTTAGCCGATATACGTGGCGACTTCGGTAGAGAAAACTGATTCAGAGTCTTAGTAAGCCATGCTACATAATTTTTACGTTCATCAAAAGTTGGAGGATTCAGTGTGGCTACATCACCATCAAGACTCGTCGGCGTCGAAGATGGTTCAAAAATTGACACAGTATCTTCAATTAGCACTCGCTCTTCTGGGATAATGTCAAAGTAACGGTAAACCAATTCATTAGTCCTGCATCTAACCTCTGCAACGGCTTGCTCTCTATCAAACAAAAGATCCGATTTTTGTATGTCAGATTTTAATTGGTCGATTATAGACGCAATTTCTTCGATTATTAGCTCTGCATCATCTACAGCGCTTGATGAATCCGGTAAAAAGAATGGGGACTGCAAGACTTCATCCAAGCTCACCTTGTCACGCTCAATACCCCAGCTGGATGAGGTATGAAACTGGTAATAGTAAGCTATAGGAGAATTTAAGTATGCCGCCAAAAACTTGAGATATTTGGCGTCTTTGAGTCGGCCTTTTATTGAATGTATCGAATTTTGAAACCTTACGTCAAATTCACAGAAAGCACAGCGCGTAAAGCCATTATTAACAAGAACCATTGGCTGTTTAAATATATGTCCTTCACTTTTTTTTCGATGTAGATACTTTGTTGAGTACCCTTTATCTCTTAGCCTCTTCCCTAGCGTGATAAAGTCACCCTCACACAAAATCATATCTATCTTTGGTGAATCAGCATTTAAAAATTTATCTTCTAAAGACCACTCCAACTTGTATGGCGGCTCACCATCATATTTCGACTCATCTGTGCACGGTTGAAAACCACAACCCGAAGACCAGCGCTTATTCCACCTACCACGCGTATCTGTTATTTCTTCTAGCTTCGGTAATGATGACAAACGAGATATTAGCTTATAATCACGAGGGGTTCCCCAAAATCTCTGTTTCCAATGAGCTGCGGCACGATTGTTATTACAGGCGGCAAGTAACCCTTTCACTTTGATTGACTTGATATCATCACCTTCAACAGTTACTGCACCCGGTCGAACTTCCAATCTGCTCACTTTAGGAACTTCATAAATAAGGCGATCCTCCTCTATGTTAGGTTTCTCATTTGTATAAAGAATTACAAATGCAGGGCATATCGCCTGATCGAACAGAATGCGGCGATAATCTGAAAGCATCACAGCTTTTTCGACCTTGAAGCGGCTAAGCCAATGAGATTGGAAAGCATCCGTATCATTCAGAAACAACTTAGATGGGATCAGCAAACACACTTTGCCCTTCGTCTTGAGATGCAAAGGTGCTTTCCACATAAAAGCATGAGCAATCTGCGATTGTCTCAGGGTTACATCCAAAAGATTTTTTTTAGATTTTGGAAGGCAATCACTTAAGTCTGTTTTTTGCGCACGCGTAGCCCATGAAATCACAATTTCTTTCTGATCTTTTGTCAGGTCATTGCGACCAATCCAAGGCGGATTGCCGATAATGAGATCAAATTTTTCTTCAAAGCACAAATCAGGTGCAAAAAAATTCTGCTTTCGAATTACACTATCAGTCTTTGATGAGGCATCATTTTGCGTGGGCATCAATGATCTCAAAACTGGCTCGTTTGTGTAACTCCGATAATCGTCAACGTCTGCGGGAGCTAACTTCTCAAAATAAGCCAAATATAAGCTAAAGACGGTAACTCGACAGGCAGTTTCATTAACATCTACACCACGTATTTGTTGCTCAAGAAGCTCCATCAAGCACCTGGCTTTTGAACGCTTCTGCTTCGGAGCATTGGGCGAACGCTTGATAGCGATCTCCGCAAGGATATTGAAAATAATGACAAGAAAGATCCCACTACCACATGCCGGATCGAGAACTCTAATGTCTGATCGCGGCACTTCTCCCCCTAACGCAACCTCTGCAACCATCTCAGCCAAATTCTTAGGCGTATAGTATGCCCCTTGCTTTCTCTTATTACTGGGGCTTTCCAGCTTTAGGAACTCTTCATAAAGCGAACTGATCGTTTCTACAGGAATGTATTTAAAATCGTAGATGTCGAACGGCAAAGCCATCTGGCCTGTGTCAAGAGTATCTCCCCTAAAGAAACTTTTAATAATATCTATACGCTTATTTGTAAGCAAACGTTCCTCACTAGCTAAGGTCGCATCAAACATGCTCCCGTTATAATCCCTTTTTAGCTTCGGGTATAAGTCCTGATAAAGGTATTTACGAAGCTCGGAGGTTTTTAACCGATTAAACAATTCTTTAGGATTACTTATCCCCTCAGGATAATATGAATATTTTCCTTTTGCTGGATCATCTTTATTCGGAATGAATCCGCGCTCGGTCAAAAAATATAAGAAGATCAAACGACCAAGCATTGCATGGGCATCGCCAACACTTAGACCAGATTCGATTAGCTTCGCTCTGGCAAAAACGATGTTCTTCACCAATGTCCGATCAACGGTGTTATCTGGTAAAAACGCGTCGGGAAACTCCTGATAAAGTCTTCCTGTACGAATTTTATTTAGTAATTCCAAAACATCAGCAACCGTCTGTAATTGCTCCACTGGAAGTCTAAAACCTTGATCCTTTGATGATGGATTAGGCTGCACCATCCCGGAGATGACATCAATGTTTCCAGGACTGAAAAGGATGCATACAGTGGCTGCCCCCTGGTTCCAAAGCTTTTTGTGAAATTTGATCTGCTCGATTGCGCCAAGTCGCCGCTTATCCTCGCGAATGTAAATAGTCGGACGATGATCAATGCATAAGATTTTCTTAACTCCTAGATCTTCAAATGCTTCGCGAAGAATATGAGCGTATGGTAAAGTCCATGAGTATTTAGTGATCTCTTCAGCACTAGATATGCACCTAAAATCATCCGTCGGCACGACATTCAGCGCTTGATAGAACTGATTCAGATGAAGCATCGTGTATTTAGTAAATTAATACCCAGTAAAGTAAGGGTTTGGTTGGTTAAGTGTCATAGTGAGCGGTTGCCGATGTTGCGTATGACCTGCCATACGGGAAATACCCAATGAACAGAGGTATGATCGACAACTATGGGAGGATGAGTAGAATTGTAGCTGGTTAATGTGACTTCATTGTCCCTGCTTGAAAAGATTTTAAAAACCACCCCTTCATTAGACAATCGAGCAACTACCAATGTACCGTTACATGGTTTATGGCTGGGCATCAAAACAGCCAAATCACCCTTATAGTATTTAGGCTCCATTGAGTCACCGTTGATTTCGACAGCGAAAGCTTCATCATCAGGGCAATCAGTTGGAACGGTCTCTTGCCACAGCAGAGGCAGCTCTTCGTAGTCGATACCGGCACCTGCTTCAGCCATTGAGCGAATTAGAATAGGTCGGGCATTAGAGGATAACTGTTGATCAAAATTATTTGGCAACAACATCCTGTAACGGCTCGCAATCTTTGGCGACACTTTGTGGTGTCCCTTTTCCAACTTGGATAGGTGGGAGCGCGAAATCCCCAGCTCCGTAGCAAAGTCTTTCTGAGTGCACCGCATCGTATGACGAAGCTGCAACAAATCTTCACCGGAGACGCTGGGATCGGACGTAATCATCGTGTGAGTTATTTAGGATAAAATCACACATTATACACATTTTGCAACAAGACAATTCGTAAACTTGCGTCTTTTTGAGCTAATTGCCCTAGAAATAGCCAAATCTATGACCGCAGACTACAAAATGATCCCGTTAATCCTGTCTAAAAAATCTCAAACATGCATGAAGAATTCATCTTCATGCATATCCTTTAAGGGTCTTGAAAAAAGGGTTTCTTTGAAATTCCAGCATCGATTAATCTCGCTGCCGTTGGGAAAAATTACGGAATAGATATCCGGCTCTCTGCCATTCGATGATTCTCCGCATACTCATCAGTAATAGGCATACAAACTTCGGGGAATTATATACAAATCCGGACCGCGGCTTTTGCTATCCTTGGAATAGATAAACTTAAAAACAACCAAGGAAGCAAAAATGAAAAATTCAGAATGGAACACATATAACATCCCCGATCAAAGGGGCAGAGTCATCATCATCACCGGTGCCACCAGCGGCCTGGGCAAGGAAGCCGCCCGGGTTCTGGCCGGAAAAAATGCCACGACCATCATGGCGGTTCGCAACACTCGCAAAGGGAAAACGGTCGCCGAAGAAATTCGCAAAGAATTTCCAAAGGCCGACCTGTCGGTTCGCGAGCTGGATCTCACCAGCCTAGCCTCCATCAGGCAATTCGCCGATCGCATAACAGAAGAGCAGGATCGACTCGATATCCTGATCAACAATGCCGGCATTATGATGTGTCCGTATTCAAAGACGGAGGACGGCTTCGAGATCCAGATGGGCACCAATCATCTGGGGCACTTTGCCCTGACGGGTCACCTGATGCCTCTATTGAAAAAGACAAAAGATTCACGCATTGTGGTAACAGCAAGTGTCGCGCATCGGTTCGGAAAGATCGACTTTTCGGATCTGTACTGGGAAAAGCGGAAATACAACCCCCAACGAGCTTATGGAGACAGCAAACTGGCCAATCTCTACTTTGCCTATGAACTGGCTCGCAAGCTGAAGGATGAGGAAAACGCGCCAATGGTAACCGCAGCCCACCCGGGCTGGACCCGCACTGACCTGCAACGCCATTCCGGTATGACCAGATTTCTCAATCCCCTCTTCTCCCAAGGGCCTGAGATGGGAACCCTGCCCACTTTGAAAGCCGCCATCGATCCCGCTGCACAGCCCGGCGATTATTTTGGTCCAAAAGGCTTCCTGGAAATGCGTGGCTATCCCATCAAGGTAGAATCCAACAAACGTTCCCACGATCGACACGCGGCTCGCCAATTATGGGAGTTGTCAGAAAGACTAACCGGTGTTAGCTATTAATCATCTTCCAAGACCCGATGAGCGAAATCATTTCCATCAAAAACATCACCCAGGCCCATGAGCTGATGGGTCTGGAAAAGCCCAGTCACCCTCTCATCTCCGTCTTCAAGCATTGTCCGGAAATGCGGACCGACTATGGGGATATCCGACTGACTTCGGATTTATACTTCATCTCCATGAAGGACGGCGTCTCCGGCACTTTCGGATATGGCCGAAACTCTTATGACTTCGAGGAAGGCGTCATGATATTCATGGCGCCAAACCAGGTCATCACACCTGGCGATATGGACATCGAAGCGGACGCCCAAGGTTGGACGATTCTGTTTCATCCCGATTTGATCCGCAGCTTGGAGCTGGGACGAACCATCGAGGACTACTCGTTTTTTGACTACGAAGTCACGGAGGCCCTTCACCTATCGGAGAAGGAGAAGAAAAATCTGACCGAACTCGTGCAAAAAATAGAAACGGAGATTACACAGAATATGGATCAGCACAGCCAGCGATTGATTGTCTCAAACCTGGAGTTGCTGCTGAACTACTGCACGCGTTATTACGACCGTCAGTTTTATACCCGTTCCAATCACCACAGTGATGTCATTGTCCGCTTCGAAGACTTTTTGAAAGGATACTTTAAGGCGGAGGAACAACTGGAAAACGGCATCCCCACAGTCGGTCATTGTGCAGAGCAGTTAAGCATGTCCGCCAACTATTTGAGTGACCTGCTCAAGAAAGAAACGGGCCGCAATGCCCAGGATCACATTCACAGCTTTATTATCAACAAAGCCAAAACGGACCTCTTAAACTCCAAAGGTCCGGTCAGTCAGGTGGCCTATGGGCTGGGCTTTGATTATTCCCAGCACTTCAGCCGACTCTTTAAGGCCAAAACAGGCATGAGCCCGAAGGAATACCGGAGCCTGAATTAACTTCGCTGGACAGACTGCAGGAGAGATGGAACAATAATTGTTCCACTATACCCTTCAGTCTATAAATGAAAAAGATCAAATACATCGGCAAGGCAGAGTATTGCTATGCCAACTCCACTGCCATGCTACTGGCCTCGATCGGCGAAAATATTTCACCCCATAAAATCGAAGTTCTTTCAGGTATTGGACTGGGAGCCTTTTTAGACGAAGATTCCAATTCACTATTTTTTAGTAACTTATGCGCCAAACCGGATGAAGGCATTAACAGAGCGTTGACTATTCTCGGATTCAGTTTTGATGAAATAAATAGCGAGGATCCAAATAATCCGCCCTTTGATAAATTGAGGGAAGCGCTTACTCTGGGACCAGTCGTTTTAGGCCCTCTTGATTTAGGCCTGCTCGCTTATAACCCACGCTCAAATGGCGCAACCGGGGCAGATCATTTCGTCCTCGCCTATTCAATAGACGCCGAAAGAATTTACCTCAACGATCCCTACGGATTCCCCCAAGTTTCGCTTTCACTTGAGCAACTTGAGAAAGCATGGCGAGCAGATAAAATTTCTTATAAACGCGGGCATTATAGATTTTGGGCCAATCCAAAACGGATAAAATCACCCTCTGAAGATGAAATCTATCAATCTGCCATGCAATCCTTTGCCGGGCTTTATCAAGCCAGCCGAAATAAAGCAGAGAACAAAAAAAGCTTAATCGCTTCGGAAGCAATTCTTCACCAAGCGAATCGTATCCGCCAAAATATAACCACCCCAGATGAAATAGGGTTTCTCACTCGTTTTATGCTACCGCTGTCTGCCAGTCGTGCCCTCGACTACGCAGACTTTTTTGCATCTCACAATACAGAGTTAGCTGAACTGAAAAGCGATCAAGCGGCACTATTTGGCAGAGCCCATGTCTCCGCCGTGGGAAAGGATTGGGAAAACACTTATGACACGATGACTGAATTGGCCAAAATTGAGGGTTTCTTTGGGAAAAAATTTTGAGAAAAAAATCTACCGCTCCAAACTCATTCTATAGACTCAGTTAATCTCAACCCCGACCTACTCAGGGCTATCTGAAATTCCCCAAAGAAACTTTCTCTCCACAGGTCCATTATACCTGAAAGAGCCTCAGAAGGAACCTCCCCATAAATCCTTCAATTTCTCTTCAATAGCTAATTATAACCTAATTATTCGGTTACATTGCTTTATTGAATCGTTTTTGAACAATATTATGAGGTCCAAATACCGTTCAATTACTTGCCAAGGATAAAACCATGCCGTTTGATCAGAACGTCAACTATCACAAAGACATGGAGACTTAACCCTCCTGTCTTCAATCACTCAAAAAATTGATTAGCTCACCTAACAACTAACTCAAAAACAATGAAAACACACCTCCTAAAATACCTCTTAGCCGCCAGCCTCAGCCTTGGCCTTATCACCTCAACCTTCGCAGGGAATCATGAGCACGCAAAGAAAGCTCAGGATATCGTTGGAGTCGCCAGTTCCTCCGAGGTCTTTACCACCCTGGTAGCTGCCTTAAAAGCCGCTGACTTGGTGGGTGTTTTGCAGGGTGACGGTCCCTTCACCGTCTTTGCCCCCACCGATGAAGCCTTTGCCAAATTACCGGAAGGCACGGTCGAATCCTTATTAAAATCGGAAAACAAAGAAAAACTGGTGGCCGTGCTGACTTACCATGTCGTGCCAGGAAAAGTCATGGCCGAGGATGTGAAGCCCGGTTCGGTTGCAACCGTTAACGGCGCTGCCTGCACCATTTCGGTCTCAGACGGTAACGTGATGGTGGACAACGCCAAAGTCATCCAGACAGACGTCGCTGCCAGCAATGGCGTCATCCATGTGATCGATTCTGTCATCCTGCCAAACTAATATCATTTCAGTATGAAGTTTGAAACTAACCAGACGTCGGGCGGTTTCGCCCGGCGTCACCCAACCTAGAAAAATCAACAAAAAGAAATAACATCATGAAACAAGAAAATAACAATAACCAACCCGAAAACCGGATAAAAGATACCGTATTCAAACCTCGGTGACTGAGTAATCCTAAACCAAGCCTGGCCAAGAGGATTTGGACCCGAAAACATTTTCCAGCTCCACGTAATAACGTATCCTTCAGCATGAAGGGTAGCTGGCTTTCAAATTAGAAGATACCGCAAGATGCATTTCGATAAACAAAAGATACAATCTGCGGAACGCATCTTCCGTCTCAACCTGATAAATGCCATCACCGGCATTAAGCCCGCCAATCTGATCGGAACCATCTCACAAAACGGCCAAACTAATTTGGCCGTTTTCAGTTCCGTGATGCATCTCGGCAGCAACCCAGCGCTTTTGGGCTTTATTCTGCGCCCTCAAAAAGACGCACGGCGTCATACGTACGAAAACATACTGGAAACACAATACTATACGATCAACCACATTCATCAAAAATTTGTCGAACAAGCCCACTATACTTCAGCCAAATTTGAAAAAGAAGAGTCCGAATTTGCACAGTGTAAACTGACAGAGGAGTATCTTTTCCATTTTAAAGCCCCTTTTGTCAAAGAAAGCAGCCTCAAAATAGGGTTGTCACTACAACAAACCATTCCTATTGAACTAAACGACACCATTATTGTGATCGGGCAAGTTGAACATATTGTAGCCACGGATAAAATCGTATCGAAAAACGGATACATCGATTTGGAAGGATCCGAAACAGTGGGTATATCAGGATTAAACACCTACTATACCTTTCAAAAGCGTTATGAATTTCCTTATGCCCGAACAAGCGAATTACCATACTTTTGACAAATGAGGCTTCTCCCGTGACCGCAACCAGACAAATCCTACTCACTGGCGCAACCGGATACGTTGGAGGACGTCTTCTTTCTGCTCTTCAAGCAACCGGAGCATCGATTAAGTGCCTGACCCGAAAACCGGAATACCTTGAAGGACGGGTTTCTCCCGAAACAATCGTCTGCCAGGGAGATATCCTAGATCAGAAATCCCTGGCAAAGAGTCTGCAAGATGTCGATACAGCTTACTATATGATCCACGCCATCGGATCTGCAAAAAACTTCGAAGATCAGGAAATTCAGGGCGCCAACAATTTTGCTCAAGCAGCCAAAGAAGCAGGTGTCCGGCGCATCATCTATCTCGGAGGATTGGGCAATCGAGAAAGTGAGCAATCACAGCATCTACGAAGTCGCCATAAAGTCGGAGATATTCTCAGAGCCTCCGGCCTTCAAGTCATTGAACTCCGTGCTTCCATCATTATCGGATCCGGAAGCCTATCATTTGAGATGATTCGATCACTGACTGAGCACCTCCCGGTAATGATAATGCCCAAATGGGTGCAAACAATGGCTCAGCCTATCGGCATCAACGACGTTATTCACTATCTTCTGGCAACTCTTGAAATCAAAACAGAAAAAAACGAAATCATCGATATTGGGGGCCCTGATCAACTGACCTATGGTGATCTCATTCGCGAATATGCCACACAACGAAACCTGAGGCGTTTCTTTATCCGAGTCCCCTTCTTAACACCTCGGATCAGCAGCCTCTGGCTTGGTTTGATCACCCCACTCTACGCCAGGATTGGTCGAGCACTGATTGAAAGCATCAAAAGCCCAACCATCATCGAAAACAACAGAGCCAAAGAACTCTTTAGCATAAAACCCACTGGCGCTTCCGAAGCCATTCGAGCTGCCTTGGCCAATGAAGACCGCGCCTACGCCGAAACCCATTGGTCAGACTCCATCGCTTCAACCGGACTATCCACACATAATGGGAAAAGCCACTTCGGTAATCGTTTAATCGATCATCGTGAACAACTCACCAAAGCCTCTTCTTTTGCCGTCTTCTCTGCTATCGAGCGACTGGGAGGAAGTAATGGCTGGTATGCTTTCAACCATCTATGGCAAATCCGTGGATTTTTCGATCTTCTGGTTGGAGGTGTTGGCATGCGCAGAGGCCGCCCTCAAGGTCGTCCACTACGACCAGGCGACCCACTGGATTTTTGGCGTATCGAATCCATCGTGCCCAATCGGGAACTGAAACTCTTTGCCGAAATGAAACTACCTGGCAGGGCCTGGCTTTGCTTTGAGATTAAAAAAGAAGAAAACGGCACCCGTATCACCCAGACAGCTCTATTCGATCCAATCGGACTGTTCGGTCTCTTGTATTGGTATAGTGTCTACCCACTGCATAATCTCGTTTTCAAGGGAATGCTGCAGGCTATTACCCACACTGCAGAAATCATCGAAGCAGAGCCATACTCCAAAACAAACATTCCGGTTCGTATCCTGTAAATCCTCTCTAAAGATTTTTACCAGACATAAACCGCGACTTCCCCATCAATCCTTTGGAAAGGTAAAGGAATAGAGGTCAGCATTACGAATGGTAAAACGCAGTTTGACCACTTGGCCGGATAATTGGCTGAGATCGCTACTGCCATTCCACTGCACAACACGTTTAATCTGATTGGCTGTATGAATGAGGTGACAATCCGATAAGCTATACCCCTCAATAGCCATGCCATATTCATCCTGAATCTCCACTCTGAGCATACCAACAGCTGAAGTATCCACATTTAAGGACAACCGATCACCCTCAAAAATCAAAAGCGGTGTGATGAACTCCCCTCCGGTGTAATCTCCCCGAACAGAGATAAAACCATCTTCTCTTATTTCGTGCCGTTTGATCAGGAAAACATTCTTTTCCGGCAAGAAAGCTTCTTTGGCCACCAATCGATTTTCTTTTTCCTGATGCTTATCTCCCCGATTCGCTCCATGCAAATTGTCGGTATCTAAACTGTAAAGGTAGAGCTTGCCCTCGGCTCCCGGCACAACCCCATGTACCATATAAATAGAAGCAGAGTCATCGTCTTCCCGGAAACCCAGATTGATAAACGGTCTTCGATCATACCGATGCCAGTTAATCCCATCCCGACTGGCGGCAAAACCGACATCCACCGGCCCGGCATTCATCGGAGATTCTTCCGCATACCCTTTCATAAAGGGACCGTACTTATAATAAATAGAGGGAAACATGTAGTAGGCATTATCAGCATCGTACTTGATTGTCGCATTAGTATAGAGATCCGACCCCGCCATCTCACGGTTACTTGCCTCATCCCACACAGGACTATCCAACACGTCCGGTTCCAGCACATCCTCCATTGCCTCCACCATGGGAAAGGAATGCAGGTCGTCGCTCTCCGCCCGGGCAATAGACCGATATTGGCCGGTTGCCAGTTGCTTGTTCTTTCGCACGTAAGCTACGTATTTCTGTATCCGGTCGTCCCAGAAAATGATGTTCTGTGAATCCAAATGGAAATCCCTGACATTGATGATATTTCCATCGCTATCAAAGTCCGCCGTAATGTGTTTCCCGTCTTTATCGAATTCTTTGTGATAGGTGATCACCTTTTCAATTTTTCGTTCCCAATGAAGGCCGTCCCTTGAAGCATAGATGCAAAGCTCCGGATAGGCTTCTCCCGGCCTGGTCAACATCTTGTATCTTTCTGCCTCCTCCGCCTTTGGATCCAGAAAAACCATACAGTGACAATCATTGATGTATTCCTCCCCGGAAGCGCCCGCTCCCATCACGATATTCGTTTTTTCCCCAAATCTTCCATCATCAAGCCCCAACAAAGGTTTCTCCCAAGTGACCCCATCCGTTGACATTGCATAGGCAATCATCGCCCCCAGGATTCCATCCGGCCTAGCCGATAAGAGGCCATACCACATTTTATAGAGCTGATCTTTTTCATCGAAGAGAACAGAATTATAGCCAGCTATGCGCGCCTCCCAAGGAGAATCCCCCGTCGATTTTTCCCACGGCTTGTCGCATTGGATCGCCACCTCATCTGTCTTGACCGGCTGATGCACTTCCAGTTTTACTCCAAAGGACTTTTCGAGGAACAGACCATCAATGAAGACCTGTTTTTTGTCTGAAATATCGAGAACCTTTTTTGACCTGTTCATTTTGTCGAATTGTCGGATGCTCTTTTGCGCCAATAGACAAACCTCGAGCCATCGTAAAGAGCAAGGCTATAAGCCCTTTTGAGACTTTTTCTTCTATCAAATAAAAGAAAATCTACCGATCAGACTCTCCCCAGGAGAAAAAACAACTCACTCCCAGACCAGTCCAGACAACTAGAGCAATCCAATAGGCCACCGGATTGGTTTCTCGATAAACAATATCCCAGATAAAAGTATACCCTGCATAAAGATCCCATCCGACCCAAACGAGTAATGCGACACCGACAAAATACCAGAAGTATCTCACGAGTTTATCTCTTTCTCTTTTATTCCAGATTTTCAAATTGGCCTCAATTGCTCACTTAACGTTTTTGTTCTTTCTGTTTCCTCATCTCCGGTATGCTTGGTGCTCTTCTTCTCTATCAGAAAAACGCTGCATTCTTCTTCAGCTACAGGGTTATGTATTACACCCGCTGGAACAATGTACATCTCTCCAGCAGATAAATCGACAACCTTATCCTTCATTTCTATCCTTAGTTTCCCCTCGATTACCAAAAACAGCTCATCTTCATTGTCGTGCTTATGCCAAGTCAGACTGCCTTTCAATTTCGCAATTTTTGCATATGAGTCATCTATCTCACCCAGAACTCTCGGAGACCAATACTCCTCAAGTTTTGAAAGCTTTTCTTTCAAATTAATCCCTGTATTCATAGTTTCTTATACATGATCAACAGATCCACATATCCTTTTTCTTTATGCCTGAAGCCCTTCGTAACTGTTCCAGTGATTTTGAATCCAAGATTCTGCCAAAGTTGAACAGCTGCTTCATTGGTTGAAACAACCGCGTTAAATTGAATGGCCGTAAAACCATACTTTTTGGCTTTTTCCAGCGAATGCAAACCAAGGGATTTTCCGATTCCGAGACCCCGACAACGTGTGTCCACCAAATAGGAAGCATTGGCAATATGAGAGCCCCTTCCCGGTTGAACGGGATGGAGATCATAAAACCCTACAATTTGATGATCCATCTCCGCAACATAAGTCATCGTATTCTCATGCATACGCATCGCCATTGTTTCAGATGAAATAGGCTCCTCAGATAAAAACGCATCCCCGGCTTCCACAATCTGATTAAAGAGTGATGCCATCTGTCCGACATCTTCAATCGTTGCTTTACGGACGATCGCTTGTTCAGTCATCACTAAGGGCTTCCATCCTGGTTGTTAAGATACCTTCCATACCCATCTATCTGCCAGCCGAATTCCGCTATGCATTGACGACTCTTCCACACCGGTTTCTTCCACAATAAAACCGAGCTTTTTCAAAACTTTTTGAGAAGCCATGTTTTCCTGAAGAGAACTCGCCTGGATTTCCTCAAATCCTTGAGAGATCGCAAACGTAATCATCATCTGCCCAGCTTGAGTCGCAAAGCCACATCCCTGGTATTTTCGCACAACTGAAAATCCTAAAACCGCACGCACAGCAAACAATTCGTTTAAAACAATCACGCCACAGCTCTCACCGGTTGATCGATCCACGATAATTGAATTTTGATTCCGGCGATTCACGTTCTCACGCATCATTCTCTCAACAGTTCTTTTTGCCTCCATCAATTCATAAGGAAACGGCACCTTTCCTAAATAACGAACGACCTGCCAATCCGAATACAACTGATGAATAAACGTCACATCATTTTCCCCAATTAACCTCAGTTCAATCTTTTCAGATATCATTCTGTGAGTTCTTCTTTATTCGAACTTACCTCCATCAAATCGACCCTCATTTTCATCGCGAGTGTTGAAATGTACATTGAACTGAACTTGTGCAGCAAAGTCGATTTTTCGTCCCAATTGTCTTCATACAGGCCGCATATGACAAAACCTGCTTCGATTTGAGCTCCAATTTGCTCTTCCAAAGTATGCCCAAATTCATAAGCCCATCCTTTTTCAATAATCATGTCTCTCTTCTCCTGAGAAATGCTTTTCAGGTCCGAAAAAGGCAATGCATATTTAACCTGAAGAACTCCCGTCTCTTCAGCCTCTTCATGATCAAATAAATAATACATTGGGTTCGTAAAACCTGAAAGCAATCGACCATTCCATTTTAAGACGCGAAAGCACTCTTTCCAAACGGGCTTCACATTCTCTACAAATAAGTTCGCTACAGGATGGAAGATCAGATCAAAAACTTCGTCATCAAAAGCTGAAAGATCCGCCATATCTCCCTGCACTGTACTCAAATCGAGGGAGTCACGCTCTGCAACAAATTTGTCTTTGGCTAATTGCTCATCTGAATTATCAAAACTCACA
>JANQKU010000179.1 GCA_028280955.1 Opitutaceae bacterium | reverse complement strand
CCTTTATCGACGGTGACGGTAACAGCTCCATAATTTTCTTGGGCGACGGAATTGATCTCTTTGATCCCATCGATTCCTTGAAGGGTTTCTTCGATACGGATAACGATCGTTTCTTCAACTTCTTCTGGAGCGGCTCCGGGATAAGGCACGCGGACAACGACCGTATCGAGAGAAAACTGCGGGAAGAGCTCCCGTTTCATGGTGAAGTAAGCAGCGGCTCCACCGAGGACGAGAAGCAGCATAAGAAGATTGGCGGCTACTCCGTTGCGTGCAAACCAGGCGATCATATCGGTCGTATTGTTAAAGTGAAATTTTGATTATTTCGCTGAATCTCCTGAACCAGCAGCGGCTATTTTTTTCTTATCTTTGTGTTCCTGCCCCTCAATAATGACTTTCATCCCATCAACGACATATTCAAGTGGAGTGACACAGATATTTTCTCCATTTTGGATACCATTTGTTAGAATAACAGTCTCAATATTTTCCTTCAAGACGTTGACTTCTCTGAGGTCAATTTTTCCCTGATCATCGACAATGAGAATGTGGTTGTCTGGTCGCAAGGCTTTCCGAGGAACTTCGATGGCAGACGCAATGATTTTTCCTTTGATACGGGCTTCGACAAACATTCCTATTTTTAAAGGAGGGTTTGTGTCAGACTGGCCCTTACTATAAGGGTCTGTGATTTGGGCAACGGCGTAGGTCAGTCTTGTCCTGGAATCTATGGTTCCTTCTGTCCGATCGATTATTCCCATCCATTGATAGGTCTTTCCGGCATAGACCGCCTCGATGATAACTTGGGGTTTCTGATGGTTTTCGGAGCCGTTTCGATACTGTTCAGGAAGGTCAAGATAACGTATTTCATCCAGGGAGAGGGGAAGGCGAACTTCGGCGATGTCTACGGAGTATATCTGCGCAATCTGGCTGGTTCTGGCATTAACCATTTGTCCCAGGTCGACCATTTTTTGGCGAACCCGTCCATCATAGGGTGCTCGAACAATCGTTCTATCAAGATCACGTTGGGCCAGCTTCACTGCGGCTGCGGCTGCCTCCATATTGGCTTGGGCACGTTCAAGTTGAGGTTTGCGCAAGACGAGATCGTTGGGTTCTCCACTTTGCAGTTCCAACCAGTCTTCCCTCGCCTGCTCAGAATTGGCTTTCTCCTGTTCGTAGGCAAGTTTGGCATCAGCTAATCTTCCGAGGGCGCTAGCGAGATTGGCTTGGTAATCGATAGGATCAATTTTTACCAATTCATCTCCTTCTTTAAAAAAACCTCCGGCAAACAGAGCGGGTGATATTTCCTGGATTCGACCCGAAACCTCGGCGATCAGATTGGTTTCAGTGCGAGCTTGAACATTTCCTTGGCTGACAACTTCAAGTTGAATCGTTTCTGTTTTGGCTTTGATGATTTCAACAACAGGGAGCACTTCTTTGAGCTTTTGTTTTTCGGGCTCGGGCTTCAGTTTTGAAGTGGCCGCAGCCAGGACCAGGGCTACTACAACGATAATCGGTGCAAGAGCATAGGTGAAAAACCAGGTGCGGAAATGTGGTTTTGATGTATTCGTTTTCATAACACGAAGTGATTAAGAGGAGGACAGAAATCCTCCTCCGAGAGCAAGATAAAGATTGATCCTGTTTTGAAGTCTTTGGTTTTTTGTTGAAATAAGTTGGCTCTGCGCATCGAAGGCTCTGCGTTGTGAGTCCAGGACACTGGTGATATCGATCAAGCCACGTTCATACAGTTTCCACGATTGCTTTTCCGCTTTTTGGTTTTCTGTTGCGGCAACGGTTATTTCTTCCTCCAAGTGTTTTAATGCTTCCTCGGCTGTTAGGGCAATTTCAACTTCTTGAAACGCAGTCAGAACAGTATTTTTATACTGAGCAATTTGGGCTTGCTTCAGAGCATCTGATTGATCGCGTTCTGCCTTTAGCTTGCCGGCTTGGAAAAGAGGCGCTGAGAGATCTCCAAAGAGGGACCAGATATCAAAGTCTGTATCGAGTAAGTCAGAGAGTTGATTGCTGGTGGTGCCGGTACTTGCTGTCAGAGCGATGCTCGGCAACCAATTGCGTTGAATAGATTTATCTGTTGCGACAACCGCTGCCAACCTGCGTTCTTCAGCCATGATGTCGGGCCGACGGGCCAGAAGATCGGAAGGCAATCCAGCAGGAGTCTCTTTTTCCAACTGAGGTAGGTCGCTGTTTGCCTGTAATTGTGCTGAGGGATAACGCCCGAGGAGAACCTCGAATTGCCGGATAGCTTGGTCGAGTTGTGTGCGTCGACTTTCCTGCGCAGCTCTGCTGGAGGCGGCCTGTGCTCGGATGAGTCTCAGCTCAAAGCCGGAAACAAGACCTTTCTGATAACGTTTTTCCAGTGTTTTACGATTGGTGTCGAAACTGGAGGCGGTATCTTGAGCGAGCTGAAACTGTGTTTTTGCTTCGAGTGTATTAAACCAGGCCTTCGCCACCTGGCCTGCCAAAGATAAGCGAAGTGCTTGGTAGTCGAATAGAGAGGCTTCGTATTGAGCCACAGCGGCTGCATGGCCTTGACCTAATCGATTCCATAGATCGAGTTCCCATTGTGATCCCAAGGTCAGGGTATGGCTTTCGGTTTTGATTTCCTGGAAATTGAAGGTGGCGATACGGGATTGTTGTTTTCCCGAGTTTAGATTGGCGCCGAGGGTTGGGTATTTGAGAGATCGTACGATGCGAGACGCCGCTTGCGCTGCCTTTGCTCTTTGCTTGGCGGCTTCCAAGCCAAAGTTGTTTTCTTCGACTTCGCGCACAAGTTCGATCAATCTTGTGTCATTAAAATCTTCGAGCCAATTATCAGATGGGTTTTGCGAATCGGATGTCGCTGTCCATTTTTCTGGGGTCAGATCCTCAACGGATTTGTTTTGATTGGCGACGGGTTGGCTGACACATCCCGCAAGAAGTCCGAGGATGGTAAAAAGAAATCCTATTGGTTTTGTTCTGCTAACTTTGTCTCTCATGTGGATGATTCTTGAAGGTCCATCTCACCGATTGATTTTAATCCTCCTGTGGTATAGGTGATTAAATGATCAATCAGCTCTTGCACATCGTTTAGGTCGACTTCACCGCAGGAAATATGTTCCAGACTGCTGTGTTTCATCATGGTCCCGAGTAGGGTGCAGAAAACAAAATGCATGGCATAGCCCATTTTTTTCAAACCGGGCTGGCCGAGGGATTCGGATATCGCCCGGGTAAACCGATCAATGACCTTTTGTAGAACGTCTCGATGCAAGGTCCTCATGAAGTCACGGTCTTCACCCATTCCTTTGCCCATTGCGCGCAGAAAATGAAGGTTGTTGGCGTCTTTTCCGATTATTTTTGTGAAAAGAGGCCGGATCATAATTTCGACAACTTGGGTCAAAGGCAGAGGTTTACCTTTATTTTTTGCATAAGCTGCGTCGAGCATGGCTAATCGTTCTTCATTGATGGGTTCGATACGATAGCGAAAGATTTCTTTGAAAAGATCTTCTTTGGAGCCAAAGTGATAGTTGATAGCAGCTGTGTTTACACCAGCACTGGAGGTGATTGCCCGGATGGAAGCACCACCATAACCGTGTAAGGCGAATTCGGTTTCGGCTGCTTCAATGATCTTTATTTGGGTTTCATTCATAAATTTGAAACGATCGTTTAAATCAAACGATTGTTTCAAATTTGGCAAGGTAAAATTTGAAGACTCAACAACAGAATTCCACAGATAGATTGTTACCTTGTGGACAAAATGAGGTAGTTTTGCTCCATTGCGTATCGATCTTTTACTGGTATGAGGGATGGTGTGGGTATTAAAAGAACCTTTGTGAATTGATGAGAAAGGGCCGAGATTCTGTTCTCTCCTTTGGAGAATTTGTGACACTGATGGCATTGATGATGTCGCTGGTAGCTCTTTCTATTGATGCGATTCTTCCGGCCTTACCTGATCTGGGGCGGGATTTGCGGGTTAGAGAAGCGAATGATAGTCAACTCGTGGTGTCACTGCTCTTTTTTGGTTTAGCCTTTGGGCAGGTTGTTTATGGTCCACTGTCAGATAGTTCAGGGCGAAAGCCGGCTGTGTATCTGGGATTTTTTTTCTTTTTTATTGGGTGTCTCTTTTCCATCTTTGCCACTAATTTGACGATCATGTTGGTCGGTCGGTTTCTCCAGGGACTGGGATTGGCCGGGCCACGTGTGGTAAGTATCGCTCTAATTCGAGATCAATACGCAGGGCGTGCGATGGCCCGGGTCATGTCTTTCGTGATGGTTATCTTCATTCTTGTTCCTACGATAGCGCCGGCGTTGGGGCAGGGAATTTTGATGATAGGTGATTGGCGGGTGATTTTTTGGGTCTTTCTTGTGCTTGGATTGATAACCGTCGCTTGGTTTTCCTTTCGACAGAGAGAGACTTTACCGAAAGAAGGGCGGCAACCTTTTTCACCCCAACGGATACTAGGGGTTGTGGGCGAGGTTCTGAGGAATAAGGTTACCATGAGATATACTGTTGCGGCAGGATTTGTTTCGAGTCCGTTCATTGGATACCTGAATTCAGCTCAACCAATCTTTCAGGATCAGTATGAGCTAGGGGAACAGTTTCCCCTTTATTTTGCTATTTGTGCCATCGCTTTAGGTGGGGCCGCCTTTCTCAATGGAAAGCTTGTCTTGAGATTTGGCATGCGATTGATGTCAAAATGGGCAGTGGCGATTCAAGTTTCTGCTGCTGTCATTTCTCTTTTGGGAATTCATGCGTCCAATGGCCATCCTCCCCTGTGGCTATTCATGGTTTATTTGGTTTTTGTTTTATTTTGTAATGGAATTCTCTTTGGCAATTTGAATGCATTGGCGATGGAACCTTTGGGGCATATTGCCGGAATTGGCGCTGCGGTTGTCGGTTCGTTATCTACCTTTATTTCAATTCCTTTTGGTATTATGATTGGCCGAAGTTTTAGTGGAACCGTTTTCCCTTTGTGTATTGGATTTGCTGTTTTTTCGATTCTGACGTTCATTCTTTTATTCTGGTCGGAGAGGAAAGAATGAGAGATTAAGGAGAAGCTTTTTGAGTCGAAGTGAATGGAGTGGAGCAACACAATATTTAAAAATGATTATGAAAATTTAATGAGTGATCGATTCATAGATAAGAACATGGGTGTTATGGAAAAACTATTACGACAGATTACTTTAAGTGTCATCTTAATAGGGCTGGCGACATCTGGTTTGGCAGTGGAAGAGGCTAAAAATGCTCCAGCGGTTTCCGAGGAAGAAGCCTCGCTGAATGGTCTTTTGCAGATGGGGCAACAGTTATGGGAGGAATTTGCGCCTCCAGAAATTCAGGAGGAATATGAATTTCCCTCTTTGGAAAATATAGAGGAATTCTTGGCTTTACTGGAAGCGGATTTTGTTAATGGAACTCCGGAAGAACTTGCTCTTTATTCCTCTCAGGCCAACCTGGCTCTTTCCACATTACGGGAGTATGAGGGAGGTGATGTGTTGGCCGATTGGTTAGAACCAAGGTTAGATTTTCTTACAGCGGCTTCGCAAATAGAAAAGACTGAAACTGCTTCTAAAGATGAAGAGCCTGATGACAATTTAAGGTCCCCCGAAAGTTCTCCGGTTCCACCTCAATTCACTCATCAATACTGGGTCGATATTATGTCGAAGAGGGCATTACCCAAACGTGCACCGAGATATGTTCCTATTTTCAAGAGAGCTTTTGAGGCAGAAGGCGTGCCTTCTGCCCTAATTTGGATGTCAGAAGTTGAATCATCGATGAACCCACGGGCAAAAAGTCCGGTGGGTGCACGGGGCCCCTTTCAGTTTATGCCGGCTACAGCCGAGCGGTTTGGGTTGCGGATCAGCTTCCCCGATGAACGAACGCATCCGGCTAAAAGTGCAAAAGCTGCGGCGAGTTACTTGCGTATTCTGTACAAACGTTTTCATTCCTGGCCACTTGCCCTAGCAGCTTATAATGCGGGTGAAGGTAGGGTTGGTCGGGCGTTGACTGCGGCAAATGTAACAACTTTTGAAGCTGTTGCAGATACTCTGCCAACTGAAACCCGGATGTATGTCCCTAAGGTTTTGGCAACTGTTGCCGTACGCGAATCCATTGATCCATTTAAACTGCCGGCGCCTCAAGAAGTTCGAACTTCATCAATCGATAGAGCCGCCGCTTTGGTGTTGGTGGGATATAATACTGCTAAGGGTCCTGGTGAATTAAACGATTTATGATACCGTCAATGGTTATTCTTCTCCTTTGTGTATGCAAAGGCGTCAGGTTATAAAATTGTATCAATTTCTTGGATAAATATCTTGGAAATACCAATGCCGAGTTCCCGTTTGTCGGGAAAACCAAAGGCTTTAGCGGGGGAGAGAATACCATCGATTGCAAATGCGATTTCA
Organism: Opitutaceae bacterium; assembly: GCA_028280955.1. GTDB lineage: Bacteria > Verrucomicrobiota > Verrucomicrobiia > Opitutales > Opitutaceae > NORP342. Next base: position 14,702 of record JANQKU010000179.1, on the reverse strand, counting down.
AGGGTTTTATCTTGTGGCCCTAGAAGTATTTTAAGCTCTTTTGTTAAACCTGCTCGTTGTTCAAAAATCCAGGTGTCAATAAATGATCCGTTAATACAGACGTCTGTTTTGATCTTTTTGTTTTGTTCATTCACATAGAAGTGGTGAAACTGAAGGGATAATTTTATGTGTTTTCCTTGCCAGGATTCGTGGAATCGGAAGACAAGGATGGCATTACTTTCTTTGGACCAGCTTCCCCATTTTTCGGAATCAGACCATCCTTGGTATTTATGAGGGTTGGATTGATTGCTGTCGCTGAAATCGCAGGTAAAGGGAAGAGTGATTTCCGGAATGTTTGAATAATGGTAAGCTTTGATAAAATTATCACTCTGAAACAAAAATAACCCAAATGAATAGCCGAACCCAATTAAGATGATTGTAACGGCAAAAAGATCCCAGAAGGGCTTCCACTTGATGAAATTAAATGGCGATATAATGTTTTGCGATCCAGGCATAACAAAGAGTTGCGTTGAGCAATGCGAATGTAGCGAGTAAGATTTCGAATCCGGCAGGCTTTTTTGCGAAGAGGAAAGAAAGACCAAGATAAATGGGAAAGAGAACGATCGAGTACCTAAGCATACAATTTGGATTGAAGCTGCCGAAGAAAATAAAGAAATTCAAAAGACAAAAAAGAAAATCTCGAAAGAGTCTTTTGGGGAGGAGTGAAAATGAAAATAAGAAAAAAATGAATCCGCTGCAGACCCAAAAAGCGGTGGTAAAATTCCAGGAAAGATGCTCCAAAAACATTGAAAAGGGAATATGTAATTTAATATGCCATCCAGTCATGACAGAAGATTTTTGAGCGAAAGCATCTCCTGTTTGCAGAAAACAAATCCACCAAAAGGTAAACAAACCTATGGGAGTGGCAACAATGGTAAGAATCCGCCCGCTGTTTGTCTGAAGAAACTGTTTTAACGATTTTCTCTCTTTTGTCGCTAGTCTCAATTCTTTGAGCAGATCCCATCCGTAGTAGATGAGGATAAAAATTCCATTAGTTCTGATGCTGGTAAGTAGTGCAGAAAAAATGGCTGAACGATAAAACTTTTTTTGTTCGAAACAAACGAGTCCTGCCAAGGTGAAGGCAAGGAAAAGGCTTTCTGTATAAAACGAAGAAAAAAGAAAATTCATTGGACAGAAAGCGAGGAGAAGAGAGGCTTTTGTCGCGATGTCTTCAGTAGCTCCTCTTTCTCTGCAATAAATTCTGAACAAAAAGAGAGCTGTTAAGAAAGCAAGATTGGAAATGAGAACGCCAGCGAGTCTCGGTTCTATGCCCAAGAGAGTTCCAAAACCTCGGGCTGTGTAAGGAAGAAGTGGATAAAAAGCATATTCGGTTTGTCCAGATGCCAGCGCGTCAGGACTTGTGTCGTAGCCGTTTTCTGCGATGGCGGCGTACCAGTTGCTATCGTGATTACTGGCGAAGTATGCGATGATAGTGTCTGTAAAATTGTTTCTTTTATTTCCCGATATTTCATCAATGAGGATGAAAACCCCCACGTTTAACAGTCTCGATGCTAAGAAGATTATGAGAATAATCCAGACGGAGTTTTTATAATTCGATGTCATCGAAGAAATGGTAACGTGAGATCTTTGTGGATAGTTTAACCATGGATAGACTATCGAAGGAAAATTGTCTGAAAACAAATTTATTCTTAGCGAAATAAAGAAGCAGTTACAGGCGAACCAAGATAGAAAGTAGATTGGCCTGAAGGATTTGAAGGAATAAACTATCTCCTTGCCAGAAGAGAAGCCTGGGCTCTTTTTTTGATTAAGATTAGACCCAGAGAAAAGAGATGAAAATACTAATTGTCAGTTGTAGCCTACGCAAAGCCAGTCTCAGTCGTGTTTTGGCGATGAAGGTTCGGGAAAATTTTGAACAGGGAGGAGCTGAGGTTTCTTTCATCGATCTTCGTAAAGTAGAACTGCCATTCTGTGATGCGGGAAGTAGCTACGAACATCCGAATACCATTAAGGTGAAGCAAAAAGTTGAAACGGCAAATGGGATAATCGTGGCCGGTCCTATTTATAATTATACGTGTAACGCGGCGTGTAAGAATTTTGTCGAGCTTACGGGAAAGTCCTGGGAAAATAAAGTCGTTGGCTTTTTGTGTGCGGCTGGTGGGGACAGTAGCTATATGTCCATCATGGGATTGGCGAACAGTTTGATGCTGGATTTTCGTTGTCTGATTGTTCCTCGTTTTGTTTACACGACGGGGGCAGCTTTTGAAGATGGTAAATTGGTCGATACAAGTGTGGCCAACCGAGTGAAAGAATTGGCTTTTGTTACGCTATCTTTGGTGAAAGCAAAGGTAAGGGATACTTACTCCTGAGGTTCCTTTTTTCTGTGAAGGTCCTTTGAAGAACGAAAGAAGCGCTAAGACTTCATGGATTTCGTCTTTTTCAAGCTTTTAGATGAAAGGCGTAAGTCGGGAAGAGTTTTCATCTGACGCTTCCCTTTTGTTGGTTTTCGTATCTCCCATTTCCAGATTTTACTATCATCCAGACTGTAGAATTCCTTAACCGGAATCATGGCACATTTTTCGAGGATAGAGGCGAGGGCGTTTCTTTTGGCCGGGGTGTAGGCAAAGACTGCTTTAATTTTTCCATGAGAAAAGGCGTGCGTGATGAGCATTTGAGCTGCTTCCTGAGCATAGCCTCTCCGCCGGTAGGTTGGTGCGATACTGAAACGGATTTCGACACTTCCGTCTGGAGATGGGTTTCCTCGATAACCTCCAACACCGATGAGAGTGTGAGTATCACGCTTTACAAATAGATGACTCCACCATCGAGGTTCCAAATCTCCTTTGATGAGAGTTGCCAGAGAATGAGTGAGGACGTCTGGGAATTCCAAGTAACCATCTGCCACATGATACCCAAAAGACTGTTCGAAGGTAGAGTCGCCATCGATGAGTTTTTCCAGGTGAGAGATTTCACAAGGGACGAGGGATATGCGGGAGGGGTTTATGCTTCAGTTTATATAAAAATGAGCAGGGATCAACCGGAGGAGAAATATTTTTTGATGAATTTGAAAATCGGATTTGAAAATGTGGTTTTGCGGAGGGGTATGTCATCAAGGTTGCCTTTCACACTTCTTTTCGGGTTATTTGAAAGATGCTTTTGCATATTTTAGCTCTTCTTGCCGGAATTTTTCTTTGTTCCACCTCAGTCATTTTGATTAAGGCAAGTTCGGTGCATCCGATCCTCCTCTCTGGTTATCGGTTGGTCATTGCCGCTACGATTTTAAGCCCCTTATTTTTTCGGGCTTATCAGACGCATAAAACTTCATTTCCCTTAGAGGAATTAAAGAGAACTTTTCTGCCGGCAATGATGTTGGCAGTGCATTTTATCTCCTGGACGGTTGGCGCTCGTTCTACGATAGCTGTCAATGGTTCATTGATTGTTAATCTGGTTCCAATCGCCATGCCGGTGGTGCTCTACTTTACGGTAAAGGAGGTGGTTAATAGAGGTGAAATCGGCGGGACGTTAGTCAGTTTATTGGGAGTGTTTCTTCTTGCGGGAGGTGATTATGTTTCGAGTGAAGAGTATTTAATCGGGGACATGGTTTGTTTCGGTTCAATGGTTTTGTTTACTATCTATTTGGCCTTGGGGCGGAAAAATCGGGATTTTCCCAGTATATGGCTCTATTTGGTCCCGGTCTATGGGTTCGCCGGGATGATCTGTTTTTGTGTGGCATTACCGTTTACAGAACTGTTTGTAACCTTTTCAGGGAGAGATTATTTAGTATTACTGGGGCTTGGCCTTATCCCCACTATCGGGGGGCATTCTTTGATAAATAATGCGATGAAGTATTTACGAGGACAGGTGGTCAGTGTCTGTAATTTGGGCCAATTTATTTTTGCAGGGGCGATGGCTTATCTTTTCTTTGGCGAGGTGCCGGCCAAGATTTTCTATGTTGCTTGTTTGCTAATTGTCGGGGGAGCTATCATAACAATTCGATCGAATCCCAGGAGGGCTGTTCTGCGGTCTCCGATGAGTCGATAATGCAAAGAAGATGCAGCTGGGATCTTTAACGCTTAAATCAAACTTGTTTCTGTCCCCTTTGGCGGGCTACACGAACCTGCCTTTTCGGTTAACTGTTCGCGAATTGGGAGGATTGGATTTGGCGACAACGGATTTAGTGAATGCCAGATCGTTGTTGGAGGGTAGTCGAGTCGCCAAAAAACTGGTGGCTACTTGTCCTGAAGATTCTCCTTTGGCAGTTCAGTTGTTTGGTGCGGTCCCGGAGGAAATGAGGGACGCTGCTTTGCTGTTGGAGGAAATGGGAATTCACTCGATTGATATCAATATGGGGTGTCCGGTGGATAAAGTGACACGGACTGGAAGTGGCTCAACCATGATGAGGCGGATCGATGAAACGGCAGAGTTGGTGGCGACGATTGTTCAAGCCGTGAAGGTCCCTGTTACGGCAAAGATGCGACTGGGTTGGGATAGCCACAATTTGACGGCTCCTGAATTAGCCCGTGCTCTGGTTGATGTGGGAATCTCCGGGGTTTTTGTCCACGGACGAACTCGGAAACAGGGGTTTTCCGGAAGAGTTAATTTGGATGGGATTCGTGCCGTTGTGCAAGCCATCCCTGAGATCCCGGTGATAGGCAATGGTGATGTGACGACTCTTGATGCGGCTAAGCGGATGTTTGATGAGACGGGTTGTGCCGGTGTGAGCATGGGAAGAGGGGCTTTTTATAATCCATGGCTTTTTTGTCATGTAGCCCATTTTTTAAAGACCGGAGAGCGATTACCGGAGCCCGGCTTTGAAGAGCGAATTGCTGTGATGTATCGACATTTAGACTATATGATAGCGTTTCACGGGGAAGAATTAGGCTGCCGTTTTTTTCGGAAAGTAGTCCCATGGTACGCTAAACGTTTGGGACCGTCGAATTATCTGAAGAGACAGATTTTTTCACTTAAATCGCGTCTGGCCTTTGATGCAATGATCGCCAGTTACCGGGAATGGCGTTTACAGTTTTTAGATGAAGAAGGAGAGTTGCTTCCCCGCTACCGACCCGCTCCTCTTTATTCCTCTTTCATGGATGGAAAGGCTGGTGAGAAGCAAGATGCTATTCCGGTTCCGAAAGGACCGGTGGATTTATGGTGAAACTTTATTGCTCTGTTACATTGAGTAACATGGCTATGATATGTTTCATCCAGGGTCCTGGAACGGCCTCTCCTTTCCAATTAGTGGCGACCAGGTAGTTACATTGGTGCTCTCCAAGTATCTTTTCGTTATGAAAGACGACTCTCATATTATTGGGGCCAAGTGGTCTGATTTCACTTTGAGAGAGAGGCTTCCATGCATAGGGAAGGCCAGACCAGGTAAAGTTGATCTGCCATCCGGAGACTTGGCCTTCGCTCATGGGCTTAGCGAGAAGCTCAGGGTAGCGTCGAACAAAGTCGGGAATATTTCGTGTCTGTACTTTGACGGAAGCAGCCAGTGGTTGGCTAAAGAGATAATCTTTAACGGATGCTGTTTCTCGTTTGGATAAATAAGTCAGCATGTCCAAAAAGTCGATACCGACGATATTGGCTGGATCCCAATTATCATTGTGGTTCAAGGCCAAAGGATTCTGGGCCTCTTGCCAAGCTGCGAATTGATTGGATAGTTGAAAGCCGACTTCGAAGTGAAGATGAGCATCTCTCTTGGCAATCGTCCGATTTGCTGTGGAACGACCGAGGACGCCTATGAATTGTCCTTTCCGGACGGTGTGACCTTTCTGAAGATCTTCCGGGATGGAACGGAGATGAGCGTAGACGCTTAAGATCGAAGGAGAGGTCTCTGGATGTTCTATGACAATATAACGGCCATAGCCACTGTAACGGGCAATTCTGTTTATATGACGGATTTTCCCTGGAAGAATCGAATGGACGGGATCTAGAGATTCTTCCATCCAATCAAATTGGGTTGCTTTGATATCGATTCCCTTATGCAGATCCCTTTGGTTATTGCGAACACAACCAAAGAGTCCGCTCTCAATCCCGTTTTCATGGGGATGTGCCCGAATATAGGCTTCATAAGGTTTTCCTTCGAGAAAACCATCATTTGGAGTGGGCCAAACGATTTCGAGTTTAGCAAATGCGGGAGATAGCCCGGCACTGATTAAGGCTGCGAGTAGAAACTTTTTCACGTGAATTTCTTTCTAAATCGATTTGAAGACTTAAGAATAGATCTGGTCAGACTATTTATCGGCAGAAATTCAGGGAAATTGATTGAAATTTAACTGAGATAAGGGTCAGGCTTAAATTTTCAATTTATGGAGTTCTTCGGCTAGTTTTCTAAACTCTTCTGTTTGAGTGCCTTTTCTACGGGAAAACTGGCCGACATAGGCACTCACGGTCCCGGGAGTTCCCATATGAAGATTTTCTGCGAGCCATTTGTTCGATACGTTTGTTTGTTGCCGCATCCAAGTGGCCATCATCAGTTTCCAGAAAGCGGATTTTTTATCTGAACGGGACGCTTCGATTGTCTTTTGAAAGTGTGTCATTCCTTTTTCGAGTAATTGTGACCAGTTTCGTTCGCTCAATTCATGTATTTCGTTGGTATTCCAGCTTTTGGTCGACTGAAGTTTTTCCAGTTTTTTAAGCATGGAGTTTTTAAAATCTGTGGAACCCAAGACCCAACCGTTGGACATGGATAAAAATCCTTCTTCTTTTTGGCTGTCTTTGTCCGAGGCAAGAGATTTCAGATGCTGATAATATATTTCCCGAGTATCTTGGTTCTCAGTGAGTTGGAGAATTCTCAGCCACTTGGAACAATGGAGAAAAGGTGGATGGTTTCCTGAATGGAATGAGCGAAAGCTGTTCCAGCGAAACTGAGGTAATTGCTCAATGGTAATCAGTTTTTCCAGAACAGGGCTCAGGTGAATGTAGTTGACCAGATTGGCAAGAATTTGCCCCGGCTCGACCAGTATCGCTTTGTACCGGCCTTGAAAAAGATGACCTTTTTGCTTTCGAGAACGGTTGAAACGGTTGGCATAGGTGCTTTGTAGCCAATGTAATCCTTCTGTGAGATTTTCCGAAGGGATCTCGATGACTAAATGATAGCGGTTTTTAAGTAGTCCATAAGCATGAACGATCCATCCCATTTTTTTGCAGGTGATGGTCAGACAAGCGATAAAGGAGGTTGCTTCGACCGAGGTAGGAAAGAGTTCTTGTTGGTAGTTCCCTTGATTAAAGATGTGATAGAGGGCGCCGGGGAACTGTATGCGGGGTAAGCGAGGCATGTGCGCAATCGTTTATTCGATTTAGCGCTGGGTCAATTTATAATTGAATATTGAGGCATGACCCTAATTATAAAATCCCTATTATCTCTTTTTTTCCGTCTTTTTTGTATCCAGGTCAAAGAGAGGAAGGAGATGTTGGTAACCTTTTTCTGCCATTTCTTCAACGGGGATAAAACGAAGTGAGGCCGAGTTGATGCAATAACGTAAGCCTTTGGGCCGAGGTCCATCGTCAAAGAGGTGACCAAGATGTGAATCGCTTTTAGCAGATCGAATTTCTGTTCGAACCATTCCGTAAGAACGATCCTTTTTGCGTACTACGCTGGCTTTATCAATTGGTTGAGTAAAACTGGGCCAACCTGTTCCCGATTTAAATTTATGTTTTGAACTAAAAAGGGGTTCTCCAGAGATGATGTCTACGTAGATTCCTTCCTTCTTATTGTTCCAATACTTGTTTTTGAAGGGAGGTTCCGTTCCGTTTTCTTGAGTAACATAATATTGAAGAGGAGTTAACATTTTACGTAATTCCACATCGGTATATTGGACTTTTTCATCCGGTTTCGAGGATTCGACTTCAGACTGGCTGGCTTCTAAAGATGTCAGACTTATGAGAAGGAATGTGAGCCCACACAATTTTCGAAAAACTGAGTTCATGAGCGGTGATATTTATTGTTTTTTGGAGGAACGTTTTTTAACGAGATCCACACCCCAGACGCGCTTTACATATTCTGCTCTGCCGGATCCCACTTCATAGTTTCTAAAATGTCGCGGGTTTTTGAGATAATAGTCCTGATGATATTTTTCTGCAGGATAAAAAGTTGTTTCGGGTATGATAACGGTTGCGATTGGCTGATTGAATTTGCCAGAGGTCTCCAGTTGGTCTTTTGAAGCTTCTGCTGCTTTTTTTTGCGACTCACTGTTGTAGTAGATAGCAGTTGTGTATTGCTTTCCTTTGTCTGCAAATTGTCCATTGGTTTGAGTCGGATTGATATCGTGCCAAAAGTGGATGAGGAGTTCTTCGTAACTGACGACAGAGGGATTAAAGGTAACTTGAACAGCCTCCCGGAAATTGGACCTTCCAGCGGCAACCCACTCATAGGTCGGTTTTTTTCCTGTTCCGCCGGCATAACCTGAAATAGCTGAGATAACGCCGGGGACTTCTTGAAGAGCTGCTTCGACGCACCAAAAACAGCCACCTGCGAAAATAGCCGTTTCGAGGGAATTTTCTGAAGTCGATTCAGCGGAGTCTTTGGTTGAGTCTTTAGCCAGGGCAAGTGGACTCATGATGATAGAAGCAGTTGTAGCTAAGAAAAGGAGGAGTGTGGATTTATCGGACATAACGCTATAATACTTACGTTTCGTGGAAAAGAGAGTGATTGAGGCTAAAAAATATTCCATTTGGATGTTGGTGCTGACCAAACGCTGTGGATTTGAATGTGTCATTCAAGGGACTACTGCTGTGCATTTCGTCTGCTGTCAGTTTGTAGAGAAACGTAAAAAAAGATTGCAAGAAGCATAGTAAACTATACAAAAGATAGTATAGTTTACTATACTTCTTCATATTTTATGTCGAAACTTGGAAATAATTTAAAGGATTTTAGAGTTGGCATCAGCCAACAAGCCTTAGCCGATGCAGTTGGGGTGACGCGCCTGACGATTCATTCAATTGAGAAGGGTAAATTTGCCCCAACCACTTTGCTGGCGCTGAAAATCGCACGTTACTTCAATACTTCTGTTGAATCGATTTTCTACCTTATCGACACACAAGAAACTTCAAAAGAATAGATCATGAAACCCCCACGTCTTTGGTTAACACGAATTGTCATCATTTTGGGAATCCTGGCATTTATCGGTATTCTCATCAACACGAGTGTGTTTGTTAAACTGTTTCCAATTGTGAGTGAGTTTGACGAGTTACCATCATGGGCAGAAGTGTCGGGATCGGTGGTAGGTTGTGTTTTGATCGTTAATTTGGTTTTTCATGTATTTGCCCTTTTCCTTTTAACCTGGCAGAATAAAATCTTACAGAACTTGAATCTTCTGAAAGGTGTTACTTATGCGCTAGGGGTTGTTTCCATTGTCCTCATTTTTTCAAATGTCGCTTTGTTATCTGACATAGGGAATCAATATGAGGCGGGGCTTTCCACCAAGGGAGAATGGTATGGGCTCGCGATTACGCATTCTTTTCATGTCGTTTTTGTTCTTTTTTCATTGTTTGTCATCCAGCAAAATGCCCGTCTCTTAATTGGAAGAGAGTCGGTCGATATGCCGAAACATGATCTAAGCTGTTTTTTAGCTAGTTTGTACAGTGGGGTAACCAGTGGGCTTTTAGGTATGATTATGATCCTCTACCTTATACTTTCTCAATTTCCAGAACGCTACTATACTCAAGCAATCGTGGTGTTTACAGGTGTTGTTATTCTGCCTGTTCTGTTTTCATCATTTGTATGGGTACTCCAGGAAAAGAACTTTCATCTCATCAAGTGGTTCGATGAGAAACAACGTGTTGATGCAGGAAATGCTGCATTCATTTCTTTATGTGTATCTATTCCCTTACTTTGGGCTTTGCACTTTATCGCCCCATTTTTTCTATCAGGGCTTATTATCGCAAAATCGGCAGTGCCTTTTGTGACTTTTCTTTGCCTATTTCTATTTTCGTCTACTTTCATCTCATTTTCGAAAAATGCTTAGCCCGAATGCCTGACAGTTTCTGAGGAGGCATAAAGGTGATTCAGACAACATACTGAATTTGAGTGAGCTTCTTTGGGGGTATCGGTGGGTCCAATGGACAAGAAAGGAGAAGAGTTCTATTGAAATCTTTTTCTGGCCTGCCTTTCGCCCCTCAACTGGCAGATAATCATACCGTTATAAGGTTACGGACGGCTTCTGACGAAAACGTTCCAGTTTTTTCATGTAAATGGCACAGCGTAACGATTTCTTTCATCGATGGTTTCTCTTCAGTTTATTCGAAGAGTATAGTGAGGGTCTGTCCAGGTGAAGATGAGATTGAAAAAATACTTTTTATTTGGAGGAGTCTCTCTGGGTATTTTTACCGTGGTGGCTTTTGTCTTTTGGCAGGGAGGTAGCGAAGAGGTTGATCAAGGTACGATTTTACAGGAGGCAAAAAATCAGGGTGAGAAAGCTCTCAGGCAGATTGGAGCGATAGATGGGAAAAAGCAGGCTTTCAATGAAACCGATACCTATGCGGATGTATTTCTTCAGTTTGATAACTGGATGAATCGATATTTGTTGGCTCGCACAGAGGGTCTGCGCCAGAAGCTTCTCGGTGAAGGGATTTCCTTGGCAACTCGTCGGCGAAGTTTGATGAAATGGTTGATCACTGAAAATCCGGAGTTGGCATTGTCTCTGGCTGTTTCGGAAGAGGTTTTAAAGAAATTACCAAGGGAGGTTGCCGAATTGCTCGAAAAAGAAGTTTCGGGGAAGGGTTTTTATGGGGTTTTGGCGATTGATGAGCATGACCATGAGCACGGCCATGATCATGACCATAACAAAGAGGAACATTTTTCCGGGAGAATCAGGCGGGAGGTTGTCCTTAATGATATAACGTATCGAGCTCATGTGTATGGGAGTCATCTTGGAATGGGGACGCGTGAATCATTCTCTATTTACGGAGTGGCGATGGACGGTGAATTGGCCCTTCGCGAGGAGACTTATCAGATAGTAGAGGAGAATTCATCTAGACTATTATCGGGGGGGCGGGTGAGAGCTCGTGTAGGTGATACCGTTGAAACATTTGAATCGGAGGAAGCAGTGGAGGATGTCGCTACCACCTTGATTGAAAAAGAGGAAGAGAAAGCCCTTACCTCGGAGGCGTCCAATGAAGTGAAACCTGAACCATCATGGACGACAGGAGAAAAAACGGTCTTTGTTTTTCTCGTTCGCCCGAGCGACGGTGAGGAGTGGGCAAGACCTCCATCTCAAGCAGAGTTGTCTGCCCAGTTGGCGGTAACCTCTGAATGGTTTAAACGGGTGTCCTACGGTAAGGTCTGGTTTGCTCCAGAGGTTACGGTAACTCCGGTAATGGATCTCCCAAAAACAATACAGGCGTATAAAAACAGTTTTTATCAGTTACAGATGGATTGTCGATCTGCGGCTGAGGCCGCTGGATTTGATCCTGATGCTTTTGATCGGTGGGTGGTAATGAGTAACAGCAGTTTGGTGGAGGGCACCGGGCTGGCCTATGTCGAAGGAAAATTTTCCTGGGTGGGAGGTTCTTTGGCTGGAGGGGTGGCTACCCATGAGTTCGGCCATAATTTTGGGCTGTACCATGGCAATTTTTGGGAAACGGAAGATGGAGTTCCTCGCAGCCCAGCGGGAACCCATTTGGAATACGGGGATGTAGATGAGTCGATGGCCGGTGTTGGAGGGCAGGAGTACAATGCTTATTATCGAAATCGATTAGGATGGCTCCGACAGGAAGATGGGGATGTCCAGGTGGCTGAATCGAGCGGGACGTACCGCATTTTTAATAATGTCGATGAATTTTCGACGGGATTACTGCGCGGTGTTGTGATCCCAGTGGATAATGCCGCTGCGTATGAGGAATTCCCAGAGCCCTATATGCACTCCGGATTGAAAAAATTGTGGGTTTCCTATCGAAAAACAACGGATTGGTTTAGCCGAGGGGCCTCTCTTCACGTGCAAGGTCAAATGATGGATGCTTCGCAACATCGCATTGATCTGACGCCGGATTCCAAAATAAGCGATCTCAGTGATAAGTGGGATTCTGGATTGCTCATTGGTCGAACGTATACTGAGACACATAACCAATTTGGAGGTATTCACATTACGCCTTTGGAAAAAGGGGAAATGGAAAGGGATGGGCGTCGTCACCATTGGCTGGATGTAGAAATAAATCTGGGGGCGTATGAAGAGAATCGAGATCCTACGGTAACGTTAAATGCTTCAGTTTTATTCGTGGACCCTTTGGAGGCGGTTACCTTGACGGCAGATGCGACGGATGAGGATGGAGATGCAATGGCGTTTTCCTGGTCTTTTGGTGATGGGACTTTTTCTTCAGATAATGAGTCTGTGCAAAGCAAGAGCTGGAAAGATCCTGGTTACTATGAGGTATCGGTAACTGTGAGTGACCGGAAGGGTGGTTATGCGAATGAGAAAATTTTCATCTCCGTTGGAGGTATCACGCCTGAGACAATGTATTCTGCTGGATTGGTTCTTAATATTCCTGATAGAGGCCTTTTTGTAGAAGAAGGGGGCAGTGATGCTTCTTACTCTGTTGCCTTGAAACGCAAGCCGGACCAACCGGTAACTGTTCTGATTTTGTCGGATTCGCAAGTGTCCACCTCGGTTGATTCCCTAGTTTTTGCCCCGAATGAGTGGAATAAGCCTCAAGCAATTATCGTAGAGGGAATAGATGATGCCGAAAGAGAAGAGCAGGCTCATTTAGGGGAAATAAAACATGTTTTTGTGACCCAAGATACTTTGTATAAATCTTTGGCAGAAGTATCTCTTTCCGTGGGTGTTTTCGATAATGATTGTCCTACGATAAATGTCACCGCAGGTCCTGGACTGGCGGAAGGCATTCCAGCAGCAAGTTCCTGGTTTCGAGTTAAGCGATCAGGTGTTTCAGCCACTACAATTGACGAAGATGAAATGATCACCTTCCGTTTGGAGGGAACTGCTTCTTTGGCAGAGGGCGACTTTGTTCTTTCTGGTGATGGTTTAGTTGTCTTTACGGATGGTCTTTCAGGTTCTGTTCGAATCCCTGCCGGCTCTTCCGAAGCCTTTCTGTCGGTTATGGTGAATGATGATGGTCTTGCGGAAGGATATGAAAGAATTGTTCTTTCGCTTGAACCAGAGGATTCCTATCAGATTGGTGAAGCGAAATCTGCCTCCATTAAAATAGAGGATAATGACAGCATCGATTTTTTTACCGAGCAGTTTGGCTACGGTGAGGTTGCCAATCTTTTTGATCTCAAAGGCAAAAAAGTGACTTTTTTTCCGGATGGATCGGATTCCTATTACCGAGCCTATACTGATGAGATAGATAGACTTCCGACGACTGTTTCAGAGGAAGTCATCTTAGTTGCGGATGGAGTCTTAAATCAGCCTCTTTCGGATGGAGGAGCGGATGATGGCTATTGGTCTGTGCAGGTCTCAACTTCTTTCTACGGTGTTGAACGAACAGAACTGTTTATTTCGACCAATGGTCAGATCTCTTTTGAAAGTGGGGATAGCTCTTATGCGGGCATTTTGTCTGAAGAGTCCTATTTCTCACCCGGTCGCCCCCGGATAGCTGTTTTTTGGGGAGACTTAAACCCATTGGAAGGTGGCAAGATAAGTTATGCCCGGGTTGAGGACTTGGATGAAGCCCGTGTTGTTGTAACGTATGAAAATGTTCCAGCATTTGCTGGAGCTGGTGAAGCAAGTGTTCAGGTGGAAATTTGGGATAGTGGCAAGATAACCATTACCTGGGTAGATGCGCCCTCAGTCGAAGCTTTGGTTGGCCTTTCTTCGGGTGTTGGATTTTCAGGCTCTTTTTCGCAGAGTGATCTGAGCGGATATAGGAGTTTGGGAAATAATGATGGTGAGGGTGATGAACCTTTATCAATTCTTCCATTTGATGTATGGAAAAGAGAGCAGTTCGTTTCCTGGCCTGGAGGACCGGAAGGACCGGATGCCGGAGATTTAAGTGATCCTGACGGTGACGGAATTGTCAATCTACTGGAGTTCGCTTTTGCGGCTGATGCGTTGGAACCGGATCGATCAAAATTGCCGCAGGTTAAGATTGAAGAAAACCCTCTGGATGGGGAAAAGTATCTCGAAATTACCTATAGACAACGCATTGGGGGCAAAGGAGCTACTGGTGTGAGTTATAAGGTGGACGGACTTTTATATAAGGTTGAGATTACCGATTCTCTGGGAAGTGGCTCGTGGAGTAGCGGTTCAGGTTTGGTCAAGCAAACAGGTGAGCGTGTTGATAATGGAGATGGCACAGAAACCGTAACCGTACGTGTTCTTCAGCCGGTATCTGAGGCAGAGAAGAAATTTGCCTGCGTGAGAGTGACGATGGTGGAATGAAGAGTGTCTGATAAGGTTTTGCCCTGGAAAAGAGAAAGAACTTTGACCAGCCATGATGGCAAACAATTGTAAAAAAGTTAAGTTTACTTGTCATGTTGGATGGGATCAGATGCTTTCTTGTCCGTATCAAAACATATTCTTAAATTTGTCTTATGAAGATCCTGGTTGTCGAAGATGATCTTACCACCCGTCGGTTACTTGAAAAATTTCTGAAGAAGAATAAACATCAGGTTCATTCCGTTGCAAATGGTGACGAAGCCTGGGAGTATCTGCAGAAAAATCCGAAGAGAGTTATTGTGAGTGATTGGATGATGCCGGGGATGGATGGGCTTTCTCTCTGCCGAAAAATAAGAAAGAATCCAGGAGATG
>JANQKU010000119.1 GCA_028280955.1 Opitutaceae bacterium | reverse complement strand
AGCCGCCCACCTCATGATAATGGGATGACAGGGCAAACGATCAACAGGTTTCCCCTTAAGAAAATCCAATGTTCGTTGTAATCCCGTCACAGCATTCTCCCCCTTCCTCTTTCGATCCTTTTCGGAATTCTTTCAGCTCTTCTTTTTGGCATGACAGATGTAATATCCGACTAGAATGAAGAGAAGTCAGACTACTGACAAGAAAGTTCTATATGAAAAAGATTTATATTTAACGCTCTACTCTATTCTTTTTCGATCGAATAAATCCTAACCGGAATCTGTTCTTTAAACAAAGAATCCTTTTCATGCTTCATCCCATTTTTTTCCGCGACTCGGATAGAGGCAATATTCTCTGCTTCAATAATCGAAATCATTCGGCCAAACCCCATTTCATTAAATCCAAAATCCTTGACGGCTCTAGCGATCTCGGTCCCCACCCCTTTATTCCAAACACTTGGGTGCAAACGATAACCTATCTCAACTTCGTCTTTACCATCGATTGAATGATTATAAAACCCGCAATACCCAATGACCTTATTGTTTTCTTTTTCAACAACAGCAAACAGACCATATCCCTTCTCCTTATAACGGGACAGACACCAAACAATAAATTCTTCGCATTTCTCTCTCGTATATGGTCCTCCAAGTGAAAAACGCATCACTTCAGGATTTCCGAGAACAGAAAAAATACCGTCAACATCACCCTTTTGAAACCAGCGTAAAACTGTTCTTTCTGTTTCAATGGAATTCATTTATTATTTGTGCTCAGACATTTTTAAATACTCTCATAGTGTTCCACTACAGGAAATGGATCATAAAAAGGATGAAGCAATGCCTTCCATTCCTTATATTCTTTGGACTTTCGGAATCCTTCCGTATGGTCTTCCAGACCCTCCCAGTCAATCAACAAAAGATATCGGTTTTCTTTTTCGATACACTTTTTTAATTCATGAGAGATATAGCCCTTCATTGATGAAATGATTTTCGATGCCTTGGCAAAGGCTGCTTCATACTCTTTTTCCTTTCCAGGAATGATATTTAAAATAGCGACTTCTAAGATCATTGCGTAGGCTTCTCTTTAAGTTTGGGGTAAAAAGACAGTGGGTTGTCCTGAGGGCTAATGCCCATGATTTCATCACCACGCCACATAAATCTGTAACATCGCCCGGACGGCATTTGCTCTTCGGTATACCGTGTTGGTAAATCATAGGACATCACAACTTTACTTTTCAGGTTCAATTGATCTGCCGATAGAACAGCAAATATACCTTCACGTTTTACAGGAACTGTCTCGCCATCAATAGCGAGATCAAGTGACGATTCAGACGTCCAACTGGGTATACGAATCATCATATTGCAGGGTTCTTTCACCAGGATAGATAATTTTGCTCGCTCACTTCTTTGGCTGACGATTTTTACCTGCGCATCCTCGTAATTAAAATGTAGATTGATTTGAAAAAAATCCATTGTTTGGGTACAAATATTCTGATAGACATCGCAGAGAGTGTGAGTAACCGCAGCCAATACATCCGGAGTGCAATGCTTCCCTCCATGCGAATGATCATGAATCCCCCAGGCTCCAATATCTCGAGGCGCAAATTTCTGTTCAGGATAGCGGCTCAAATCTTGCTCTGTCAACTGGGCTGGAATCAGTCGGGCTCTGACATAACGCTCGACATCACCAAACAGATCATGACAGTCGGCATGTAATGCGAGCCACAAAGCTAATTGCGCTGCATCCCCCGTGCTGGCTGGATCGCTGACAGGATCACCATACTCATTGGTGAATCGATCCATTCCAAGATCATGAGGAGTCCAACCGGATTCCTTTATGATCTGGTTTCGAATGGTTCGTCTGTAAGTGGCTTCGACAACCTGCACGTACTCTTTTTCTCCGGTCAACAAACCATAGAGAAGTAATCCTCTCAATGTGCCATGATACGAATGATTATGACCGATGTTTTCAGGACTGATGATCTCCTCTCGAATACTTCCGTCCGGATTCGTCGAATACGCCAGGTGATGCTCGGCAATTCGTCGAATAACATCCAAAATCAACGGTTCACGAACGATCTCATAAAGCCATATGAGCGCTTCGAGGCTACGGCCACTGGTTGCCGTGCCATCAAACCATCCGTTTCGCTTTGCTTCCGTATGCGAAGGGTCCTGCGTGAACGGAACATGATCCCACGAACCCAATCGACTATAGTCAAAGCTTCCATCCGTCTGGAGCGCCCTATCCATTGTTCTTACCAAAACCATCGCCGCTTCCTCTGCCCAAGAGCTCTGGCGAACACGTATCAATCCACCAAAAGCAAGCAATGATTCCCGAAAATTATGGGAATTAATCCTGACCTTTTCTCGAAGCCATGGAATATCTGGATTATTCATAAGCAGACGATCCGGATTATCCGTCAGCCGTTTGAGATTCTTCAAAGAAGCCGTTTCAAGATCAGTAGGTATCACAAAACCAATGGTCTCTTCCAGTCGGAGCACAGCATCCCACCAACGCCCAAGATCATGGGCAACTTCCCAGCCACCCGTAGGCATCCATTTTTTATCAGCGTTCAAAATCGTCAGCAACGAACCACCTGCGAGTTCAAGGTTCTTACGTAAATTCATACTTCATTTTCTCTTTGTACAACGAAGAGATATTTCGATTTGTAAAGACTAGACCCTCTCCAACTTGCGATAAGGCTGCGATGGTAATTCGATCTTTATTCTATCTCCTGGAAAAACAGATCCACTTCTCAGCACCACACTCATGATACCTGTCTTCCGGATCAAATTCCCTTCTTCATCTTTACACGCAACTGCTGCCAAAAGACCTTTTTGAAAATCATTAATCTGTTCACAAGGGTTTCGCAACCCGGTTACTTTCACGACGGCTGAATTTCCAATCCGAAGAAGACTGTTTCGCGGTAATGCCAACAAATCGATTCCTTCCATCAGAATGTTCTCTCCAAGATCACCGGGTGAAACCGAAAATCCTTTCTCTTCAAGCTCATTAAAAAGTTCAGAATGAATCAAATGAACCTGCCGCAAATTCGGCTGCGCTGGATCAACCGCTACTCTTGATCGATGCTTCACTGTCACACCCGCATGGGCATCCCCATCAACGCCAAAGTCTTTAATCAACACGATTTCCTCGCAAACCTCTTTGCTGAATTTGTGTTCTCCACTTCGACTGACTGAAACAACCTTTCCTTCTATTTTACTAGAATCAGCCATTTTTGTCCATGATATGCGTTGGCTTCCCATCCAGGCTTAGTTGGTTTTTCTCTTTCCAATATTCTTTGATGCCAACGTTCCCTTTTTTAAGTGTCCATTCTTTCAACTGTTCTCTTTCTTTAACGTAGTCAAAGTATGGAATCGACATACCACAAGACGTCTGAACAAGATCCACGGTGAGATCAAAAATCTGCCTCGCTCCCGGGATTGAAAGGAAGAGAGAAAATAACTCCTCCCAATCAGAGTCTTTTTGGTGGACGACCTTTGCCTGCCCATAAAGTCGCAGAGTCATAGGGTTTCCCTCAAAAGCGGTAAAGAGCAACGTCATTCGAGGATTTTCTTGAACATGCGCAGAAGTTTCATTGCCACTTCCTGTTACATTTAGCCAGACCACTCGATTGGCATTTAAAACCCGTAAAGAATCCATCCCTTTGGGAGAAATATTTATCCGACTATCGTCTGTCGCCGTCCCCACAAAAAATATTTTTTGCGCTTCGATAAATTGTTTTAGTTTGTCCGATATTTCAGAATATTTTTGGCCCATAAGTTTTTTCTCCGAAACAAATTGATACCATCATTTTTGATCTATCCTTCTTTGCTGATCAATCGATCAAAATGATCAATGACATAATCGGCATGCTCTTGTCGCTCTCGAATTTTCTCCGGCCATAATTGTTTAATTATTTCAGTCGTCATAACGGTCGTAATGCCAACCTCTTTCGCTCCAAACAGTTCATTACTGCCACCGTCTCCTACAAAAATAGAATCTTCCGGAGAAACCTCTAACGATTTTAACGCATATTGATAAATCTCGGGCTCCGGTTTTATATAACCAATCTGATAGGAAAAAACCACGCTATCAAAATGTGGAGCAAACGGAGAAGACGACCATCCCGAAACTTCAATAGCATCCGCATTACTGATCAGGCCAATTTTCTTTCCGTTAGCCTTCAAGGCCTCAATTACCTGAATCTTCGATGTTTTCAAATGGCATAACCCATCGTGAAACCTTTTCTCTCTATAATCAGCCGCATTTCGAATAACTTCTTCTACTATCTTCGGATCATATTGGTGCGCCAACTTTCTAATGATCGAATACTTATCTTTTTCTTTTCCACGTAACCGATCATCTGAAAAATCAAACAATAATTGATTCCAGGCATCTTCCGGTACACTCAATATCTCACTGGTGTTTCGCCCTTTTGTTTTATCCGAGATAAAACTAAAAAGTGTATGAAACAGATCAAAGAAAATCGCTTTCGATTGTCTTATTTTTTCACACAGTCTCATTTCCCTCTTGTTTGGTAGGGAGCATAATCTCTCCTGTTACGATCTTTTGCAATGTCTCGGCAAAAAAAGTATGCTCTCGTTGCAGGACCCGTGCCGCGAGAGCTTCCGGGGTATCCTTCGTCTTTACAGGAACACGACTTTGGGCAATAATTGGACCTGTATCATACTCTGCATCGACAAGATGAATGGAAACGCCGCTTTCTGTTTCCCCCGAAGTAATCACAGCCTCATGCACATGCATCCCATACATCCCTTTTCCACCAAATTTTGGCAGTAAAGATGGATGGATATTTAAAATGCGGCCTACAAAATGCGACAATGTCTTCGGCCCAAGCTTTTTCATATAACCTGCAAGAACAATAATATCCACCACATGCTCCAACATCACGTCTAGAATGGCTTGGTCCAGTTCTTCCGGATTTGGGTGCGTCTTTCCATTGATACAGCAATAAGGGATTCCCTCTTCTTTGGCACGAACAAGAGCGCCTGAATCACGATTGTTACTGATCAGTAGGACAGGTGACGCCTGTAAATCACCTACTTTGCAAGCATCGATGATCGCCTGCATATTACTGCCAGTATGTGATGCCAGAAAGCCAATATTCATCATTTACTTTAAATGACCAATTCATCAAAAGAATCAAACGTTTCATTGGCCTCTTCTAGATTTTCCCAATTACTTCCATTTCGCGTATGCGCAAAACATGTCATTCCAGCTGATCGTGCTGAACGGATGCCATTGCGGGAATCTTCAATTACCAAACACTCATGAACGGAATAATTGAGTTGCGAAGCAGCCAGGAGATAAATCTCCGGGTCTGGCTTTGGGTTTTGAATATCGTCATTGCAGAATACTGCGTGGAATTTACCATGTATATTAAAATGATCTAAGATATAATTCATACGAAACTGACGTCCACTCGTCGCAATCGCAGTGCAAATCCCATGACCACGAAGTCTCTCAAGAAAGTCCACCAGACCTACCATCAGTCCAATCTTCGAATACTCTCTTATTTCCTCATCTTTATTGTGACTGGAGATCAATGTTTCAATGTCTTCTCGAAGGTGAAATTCTATTTTCATTCGACTCCAAAACTGATTGGAATCTAAACTACCCCAGTTCATTAATTTTTCTCTGGTAAGGACTAATCCCCTAGCCTCAGCCCACTTAATGATACATCGATAAAAAGCATCATGCGTGTTGATGATAACACCATCCATGTCAAAAATGACTGCTCTGACTCGACTTGGAATCAACAAACGAAAAGACGTGTTCATTCGTTTATTCACTCAATTAACATCTATAGCACCGTATTCACGAAGTAGATCCGCAATCTCTGTATCGCCACGTCGGATCGCTGTTTCCAGGGGTTTTTCTCCAATAGGATTCGGTTTATTCACGTTTGTAACACCTTGCTCAAGCAGCCAACGCGTCATATCATAATGTCCGTCTCTCAGTGCAGCGGATAAAGATTGGTTCAAGTGAGGCTTCTTATTTTTTAAATGTGGTAAAACGAATTTAGCCATTTGGACATCACCACTTATGGCGACGTGATAGAGGACTCGAAACCCATGTGGACCAATTTGTTCTGACATTTTCGGATCCGCGTTAATCATCGCCTCCACAACCTCTCTTTCGCCCAGCATAGCGGCCGCAAAAATGTTTTTACGTGCTCCATGCAAAAGTAATGTATCTGCGATATCTCGCCGACCTGAATGAGATGCGGCTCCGAGACCCATTTCCCAATCGCCTCCACCGTGATCCAAACTGGCATAGACAAGCTTTGGTTCGATTTCTATCAGTTCTTGAACCCGGTCATGGTCTCCATGTGAAACAGAAACAAACTCACGCACCAAATCAGATTCCAAAGGAGCCCGCCTTTTCGGTTCTGATCGGGTAATTTTAGGCAGTGGCACATTGGCACTGTCTTGTGCGTTTAGTCTTAACTTCATTGCTACAGGAACAAGCACCGATGGAATAACGATGCGACTTAAGAACTTTCGGCGGTTGTATAAATGTTTCATGACTTGTTTAATTTATAGGAGAAGCAGAGCTGGATCTTAAAATTCGATGAATCTTACTTTACGCTTTTCCATCACTAGACGCATCCCCGACACAACATGCAATCGAGAGACTCTAGTACAGATAGCACTCACTCCTTTAGATTGTCAACAGATGATTCATGGGGTTACAAAAAATTAAATTACACTGATTAACTGCGCATTTCTCCTGACAGCTTCTGGTAATTCTGCAGGCTCTTCCACCACATCCGTTGCCAGGGCAAATTCTTTCTCATTTCCATATCCCCAGCGAACAGCAATAGATGGTATGTTTACTTCTGAGGCAGCGATAAAATCTGTCTCCCGGTCACCAATCATTATCATTGGTTTGTTACTTAAGATTTCATCCGAAAGAATATCTCGCAGAAGATCCTCCTTCGTTCGATCTAAATCACACCCATGCACCTGAGTAAAATAGGAATCCACCCCTAAAAACTCAAGAACCTTGCAGGCAATGTCTCTCCGTTTTGTCGTCGCAATACATAAACTGGAACCAATCGAAACCAGTTGAGATAGAATTTCCGGGATACCTTCGTAGAGATAATTTTCTCTGTACCCAATGGGAATGTATCTTTCTCGGTACAATGCAATGGCTCGTGAAAGAATTCTCTCATCGTTCATCCCGATTAATTCCGAAAAAGTAACTTTCAAATGAGGACCAATATACCGCAAAAGTTCTGCTTCCGGATATTCCCGATAACCCAGTTCCATCAAAGCATAGTTGATGGACTTTGTTATCCCCTCTGCCGGATCACTGATTGTTCCATCAAGATCAAAGATCACTGTATTCATACTCTTCTATGCTTTATCCAATTTTTAACGCTACTTTGATTATCTACCAAAATGGCTTCTATTCCCAATTCTTTTGCCTTTCTGATATTTTCCTCAACATCATCAAAAAAAACAGCCTCAGCACCATTCATATTATATTGAGATAAGACATGCTCAAAAATCCTTTCCTCCGGCTTTCTCATACCAAGCTCACAAGAAATGAAAATTTTATCAAAAACGGATAACCTATCTCCATATATTTCCCCACACACAGAGCAATGACTACGATTCGTATTCGTCAGAGCGATCACTCCTAAATCTTTCTTCAATTCAACAATCATGGAATACGTTTGCTCGATGACAGGCCCTAACATTGCATTCCAACCTTCTCGTATTTTTTCAAATCCAATATTTATTCCGAGCATCTTATCCAGATGATCAAAATAATCGTTTTCCAATATTTCACCCCGTTCAAATTTCCGAAATTTTTCATCCGCATTAGAACGATTCTCCAATTCTGATATTTCTACGCCAGAATACTTAGACCAAATTTCATACGATTCCGAGAGAGAGATATTAACCACCACATTCCCCAAGTCAAAAATAGCCAGTTTTAGTTTCTCTTTCTCCATCTGTATCGAAACAATATAGGATTTTGTGTTTCAAGAGACATTCATTTTTTCCTGGTAACACATTCCAGCAACATTTTCTCTTTTCCAAATCGATTCGTTGTCATTTGTTCGAGAGATATAACATCAAAAAAATCCTGAGCCAGACTCTTAATCATCGTTTCGGTAAAGAATT
>JANQKU010000104.1 GCA_028280955.1 Opitutaceae bacterium | reverse complement strand
AAACACCGCCCTGGCTGCTGCACGGCGGCTAGGAAAAGTCATCGGGGTTGATCTCAACGATAAATATCTCAGTATCGCCCAGCAGCGTGCTGAAGCGGAAGGGCTCGACATTGATTTTAAAAAAGGCGATGCCACTTCACTCAATTTTAAAGCCGGGCACTTCGATAATGTCCTATCAACGTTTGGCTCTGCCAACTTTTGGCAACAGGAAGCAGCCCTCTCTGAACTATTGCGTGTTTGTCGACCTGGAGGCACCATTGGACTCACCGCCTGGGGAGGTGAAGGAGCCATCGCAGTCGAAGATGATTTTTTTGCCCTTTTGCATGAAGAAGAAATGTCCAACGCAGAAAAACCTGTTTCACCCTGGCTCAATCAGGAAACAGCTCTGCAACAATTTGATGGTCAAGTGGAGAACCTGACCCTGACACACCACGACTTCATTATACGTGACACCTCCTTACTGTCCTATGCCCAACGCATGGTGGATCTTTTTGCAGGAGATGACTGCAACAACCAGAAGCAAAAAGAAGTCATCTATTTCCTCTGCGAAAATTTTTCTCGGATGAATATCTCTGGCGATCACACCCTCCTTCTCCCCTACGATTACGTCGAAATCATCGCACAGAAAACCTAAGAAGCTCTTTTTAACTTTCCAGTTAGCTTCTAACTGAAACATAGTCCCTCTGTGAAAAGTATCTGGCGTGTTTCTCAATATGTTTTTAAATACCGGGGCCTCTTTATCCTCACTCTCTCTTTGGCCCTTGGGAGTACCCTCTTTCTTATCTCAGTTCCTCAGATAATCCGGGTTATTTTCGACGACATCATAGAACCTCGCCGTAACGACCTTTTGATCTGGGGAATAGCGGGTGTCGCCGCAGCCTATTTTTTTCGAGACTTCCTCAACTGTCTCCGCATTCGTATTAATAATATCCTGGAACAGCGCATTTTGGTAGATTTGCGCCGAGATCTTCACTCTAAACTTCTCGAGTTGCCTATCGGCTACTACGATAAACGAAAATCCGGAGAAATAGCCTCTCGTGTCATTGAAGATGTGCAAAGCGTGGAAAGGGTCATACTCGACGGAACAGAACAGGGAACCGTGGCGCTCCTGACCGTTTTTGGCATCACGACGATTCTTTTCCTCGAGCAACCTCTACTGGCCAGTTTTATCATTATACCTCTGCCCATTGTCCTGTGGCTTTCTCTTATCCATTTTAAAGCGACTCGACGTAATTGGAAAAAAGTCCGCGAAAGCGCCGGCGCCCTCAATTCTCTCCTGATAGAAGATATTCAAGGAAATCGCCTGATCAGCTCCTTCGCCCTGAAAAAGCGCGAGACTAACCGCTTTATCCAACTAGCTAAAGAATTGCACGACCATACCCTTCATGCCATGTTTCGCTGGTCTATTCATGGACCCGGCTCCAACTTTATTGCCAGCCTCGGCACTGTCGCAGTGATCGGCATCGGTGGTAGCTACCTCATGCAAGCCGAGCCCAATACAGCAAATCCTTTCACCTTTGGAGATTTCGTGGCATTTTTCGCTTACTGTGCCCTTCTCTATCAACCCATTAGCACCCTTAACTCTCTCAACCATCTCCTGGCAGCAGGAAAAGCATCCAGTGAACGGGTTTTTGAAATACTCGACCATCCCGTTCATATAAAAAATCCAGAAGAACCCCAGAGTTTTCCCTCCGGACTCATTAGTGTCTCCTACCAAAACGTTTCTTTTCGTTATCCTGATCGGGATGAGGTGATCCAGGATCTTAATCTCAAGCTTCCTCCCGGTAAAGTAAGCGCAATTGTCGGTCATACGGGAGCAGGTAAATCCACTATAGCCAACCTGCTCCTTCGTTATTACGATGTTACCGGAGGCAGCCTCACTATCAACGGTATCGATGTTCGCCAGCTTGATCTCGATGAACTCAGGCAGCACATAGGTTTCGTGGCCCAGGATCCTTTTCTCTTCGACGGAACAGTCGAAGAAAACCTTCGACTCGCCAAAGAAGAAGCAACCGAAGCTGAAATCCTCACTGCGCTCGACGCAGCCTGCTCACTGGATTTCGTGCAACAGCTTCCCCAAGGTCTAAATACCATGATCGGCGAACGTGGCATCCGCCTTTCCATGGGCGAAAAACAGCGCCTAACCATCGCCCGGGTTATTCTGAAAAATCCCCCCTTCGTTATTCTGGATGAAGCTACCTCCAGCGTCGATACTCTCACTGAATCTAAAATCCAGCAGGCCATTGATAATCTCGTTCAATCCCGCACCACCTTAGTTATTGCCCATCGCCTCTCCACTGTCAGCCGAGCGGATCAAATCATCGTGCTGGAAAAAGGAAATATCATCGAACAAGGGACTCATCTCGATCTTCTGAAAACAGGAGGTCACTACGCTCAACTCTGGAAAGCCCAAACTGATTTGATTCCAGAGGAAATTTGATGAACCTTAAGTCTATCTATACACGACGATAACGATTCTAAAAACACAAAATGACAATCCTATTCTCCAATTTCGTTGCGTTACAGCGTCATTGCATAAAACTTTTTTCGTTAAGTTTCTCCTCTAATGATTAGGACATCAGTACTCATTTTATTAACCTTTGTTTCTACAATTATGATTCAAGCTGAACCGCTAAATGTGGGTGATACAGCACCCACCATTACCAGTATCACTGACCAGGGTGAAAAAATACACTTTAATGACATTTATGAAAAAGGAGTTGTCCTGGTATACTTTTATCCCAAAGCCGACACTCCCGGCTGCACCATACAATCCTGTAATTTGAGAGACGAATTCACGACTCTTACCGATAAAGGCATCACTGTCATCGGAGTCAGTGCAGATACAGTAGAAGAGCAAAAAGCTTTTAAAGAAAAATACAACCTGCCCTTCACACTCATTGCCGATAAAGATGGAGAAGTCATCAAGGCTTTTGGTGTTCCAACTCGCCCGAGTGGTTCTGCAACTCGTCAGACTTTTATGATCAAAGAAGGATTAGTCGTCTGGCGAGATCTTGAAGCAACTCCTAAAACACAGGCCGAAGATGCCCTAAATGCACTGGCTGAGCTTTAACATCAGATCATTTTTGCTGACCCAACAAAATGAATACCGACATTTCCGACACCCAGGCAAAAAGTTACCGTGAAAATGGATTTCTGATTGTTCGCAATTTCCTTTCCGACTCCGAGAGGCAGGAAATGATCACAGCCATTTCAGATACTGTAAAAGAAATGGGAAAACAGAGAATAGCTGGCAGTAATGCAGCGGAGATAGAAGAAGACGATTACTACGACCACGTCTTCCTGCAACGCCTCAATCTATGGAAGATAAACCCCACCATCAAAAAATTCTTCACCGACCCTGGCTTGGCAACCGCTCTCCATAAGCTTTGCGGAACGGAAAAAATGCGGATCTGGCACGACCAAACCTTACAAAAAATGGCTTGGGCAAACCCGACATCCTGGCATCTAGATAATCCCTATTGGTCATTCCACTCCCGCCAGGCTATTTCGATTTGGATAGCTTTGGACGATGCAACACTGCAAAACGGTTGCCTCTACTACCTGCCCGGATCTCATAAAATCGCTACTTTTGAAAACAGCAGCATTGATCAAAACATGGCGGGGCTTTTTGAAGTTTACCCAGAGTTTAAAACGATCGAAGCAGTACCTGCAGAAATGAAAGCAGGAGATGCCGGTTTCCACAATGGACTCACTGCTCATGGGGCTGGAACGAATATGACACCCTATCCTCGCCGAGCTATGACCTGCGGCTTCATGCCGGATGGCTCCACTTTCAATGGACAGGAAAATATTCTCTCCAAAGAATACTGTGCCACACTGAAAATAGGCGATCCACTGCAAGACGATGCACAAAACCCTGTTGTGGGTGAAAGTTAGGGAAGTCAAAAATAGCTTTCGCTCTAAACCGGCAACCAATGAATCATGAAAATATAGTTCATCGGTTCCTCAAAAATCCCGGTGTCGAAATCGGCGCTTTCAAAACGCCCATCCCCGGGATTCATCCTATCTATGTTGATCGATTCGCAAAGTATGCCAATGAGCCGACCCTGGCGGAATATCGTGGAGATGCCTGCGACTTACCCTTTGAAGATTCTTCCCTTAAGTATGTCGCCACCTCTCATGTCATTGAACATGTGGCAAACCCTCTGGCTGCGTTCAGGGAATGGTGCCGCGTTCTTCAACACAATGGCATTATCTATATGGTAGTCCCTGATCGACAAAAAACATTCGATCACACCCGGCCTCTTACCTCAATCGAGCATATGATTGATGATTTTCATCGAGAAACAACCCAAGTAGATGGCACTCACATTGATGATTTTGTCTTTGGAGTTGATTGGACACTGTTTTCTCCGGATACACCTGAAAGCGAAATTCAAACGCAACAAGAGGCAAAGGCCCAGGCCTATCGAGAAGCCATTTCCCAAGGGATGGAAATAAACATCCATTTCCACACCTTTGAACCGGCATCTATGCGCCAATTACTGGAAGCAACCAAAGATCAAACTGGCTTTTCCGATCAGATTGAAATCCTGGAGATCCATCCCAATTTTCCGGACTCAAATCCGAATGGATTCCTTTTAATCGCAAAGATCAAAAAAACTTTTCGCAAACGGATCAAAAGCCTGTTCAGCCCACCGACTCCTATTCTCCGCTCTGACGCTAGGAAATTTTAGTTGGTTGTCCATGACACCAATTTACACGCAGATAATACCAACTCATTCGTAGTGTATTTTTATCAGACTAACTGTAATAGGCACCCTTTCTAACAGGAAAAGATATTGCACTGACTAACAATGAATCCTGAAACAACTGTCCCAATAGACGGAATCCGCTCGCTCCTCCCTCGAAATCAAATGTCAGAAACGGCAAAAAAAAGAAGAGATTTTTATGCCATCAAACCCAATCAACCCTTTATCAAGCAAGAATTTGGATTTTACTGCATTGAGGAATGGAAAAAACAGGGTATGCCCGGCGAAAATCCGAGCGAAGTCTTTTCCTATGATCGACCTGGTAAATATGATCTAGCGGAACTCGGTTGGTGTGAGGCAGCCTTTGAACCGTTATTCGACGTGAAAGTCCTGGAAGATCGGGGTGAACTTGAACTGGTTCAGGACAATGCCGGCCGTAGTGTTCTTTATTTTAAAGGAAGGCGTAATGGATTTATGCCGGAATATGAAGGCCATCCGGTTAAGGATAAGAAAACTTGGAATGAGAATGTAAAATGGCGGCTCGATCCGAAAACTCCAACCCGAACAGAAAATGCTCAGAAAAAAATCTTTTCTGCTGTTGCCGCTGCCAAAGAGGGAGAGATGATCACCCAACGGGTAATCGGTGGTTATATGTACCTTCGGAGTCTTATCGGACCAGTCGATCTCATGTACATGTTATACGATGATCCTGAGCTCATTCATGACTGCATGAAAACTTGGCTTGAATTGGCTGATAACATCATCTCTTTTCACCAGAAATTCCTCACTATTGATGAACTATTCTTCGGTGAAGACATTTGCTACAACGGCGGTCCTCTCATCTCACCGGATATGATCAGAGAATTCCTTTTTCCTTATTACCAACAGTTGATCAGCAATCTGAAGTCCAGACAATTGGATAAAAATCGGCACCTCTACTTTCATCTCGATACCGATGGAGATGCTCCAACCGTTTTTGAATTGTATAAAGAAATCGGTATGGATGTGACCTCCCCACTGGAAGTGGCATCGGGGTGTGATGTTGTCGCCATAGGAAAACAGTATCCAGAGTTAGTTCTCAGCGGAGGATTCGACAAACGAATATTAGCCCGCACTAAAGAAGATATTGATCGCGAAGTCGATCGAATCTTTCCAACCATGTACAAACGCGGCGGATACCTTCCCACCTGTGATCATGGAGTTCCAGCTGAAGTACCTTATGAAAATTATGTTCACTACCGAAAGCGGTGTGAAGAATTTTAAGACAAGATGATTCTGAGAATCCTCAAACTGGATAAAACAGAACCTTCATCACTACCACCATAGACATACCCAACAAGTAATGCATCATCCGTAAAGTGCATCGCCGTATAACAAAAACCTGAGGTAGGATCTGTTTCCAAGTTTCCAATTCTTTTCCATCGTTTCCCCTCATCATAACTGACAGCCATCGTCAAAGGGGTTCTCCCCCAGGATGAGTCCGTAAAATCGACACCAAGCTTATTTCCCCAATCGTTCCATATAGCGATCAATGAGCCCGTCTTAGGACATCTTTTCATCGACAAAGGCGAACAAGGTGAACGGAACCAGGAAGGCTTTAACTCCTTCCAACTGTTTCCCCTGTCTGTTGATTTCATTTCCCACTGGCGACCAATAGACGTACGAGCCCAACCCCATAATCGCTTCCCCTTCAATTCGATCACTCCCGGTTCCTGTAAACCGGATTGACCCCAAACAGGAAGCGTCAACCAGTTATCCGATTCTTGCCATGTTTTTCCTCCATCATCCGAAAGATAATACAGTGATATTGCGGCATGATCAAATGCCTCATAATTATCCGGTTTTTTTGTATCCAACTTAGCCCTGTGGTAAGCGACCGGAACAATAATCCGACCATCCCTCAGCTGAACCACCCGGTCATTATTGAGGACAAAATAACCGGGAGCAGGAACACAACAGCGAGGCTTACTCCAGGTTTTTCCTTCATCCAAAGAAGTCCGCATCCAGGGTCGACAATCAAGAAAACTGTTTTTCCGAGCATAAAAAAAAGCGATACGGCCATCTTGTAATCGAAGTAAGGAAACGCTCATTACATTACAATCGCCCTCGTCTTTTAACAAGATCTGATCTCTCTTCGACCAGGTTCGTCCACCATCTTTTGACTCTCGGGTACAAATGATTGCCCGTCCATGATCACCGCCACTCTTTCCCACAAACTTTGTATAAGCAAACAGAATGCGACCATCTTTAAGAGTGATAAAAGAACCTTCAGAATTACGAGGGTTGCCTCTCTTCTTCTTCAATTCCAGCGTAACATTCGTCTCTAATATTTCCGTATATCGTTTCATCTCTATTCTTTCCAAATGGATCTAGTAAAAACTTTACCACTGCAATTTCGAAAGGTTTTACCCTTGAGGAAATAACTTGATTGACTTCTGCAAAAAGTTAGAGAATTTTATGAAAAAAATTGAGAGGGGATTATGAGAAAATTAGAGGAAATTTACTCAAACTGGTCGTATTCTTTTGGTTATGGAGACAAAGGCACAGCCCATAGTTATATTCCAGAATACAGTCGATTACTAGAACCTTATAGAGAAGGAGGTAGTATTCTCGAAATAGGGTTAGCATATGGCCATTCTTTAGAATTATGGGATGAATATTTCAATAATGGCGTCATTTATGGAATAGAAAGAAGAACAGACCAGATTTACCCTTACCTTTCAGATCCGAGATTTAATATTATTATTTCCGGAGCAACCAAAGAATCCACTGTGGAATTGCTAAATGATGCCACATTTGATGTCATTATAGATGACGCAAGTCATATGATCGACCATCAACTCACATCATTTAAACTGTTTAAATCCAAAGTGAATCCGGGAGGGATCTACATCATTGAGGATGTAGCAGATCTAGATGCCGATAAGCATAAATTTGAAAAATTACATGATAATATCGAAATTATTGATAACCGATCTATAAAGAACCGGTATGATGATGTTTTAATCGTTTATAGATTTTAGAAAAAACTGATAGTCATCATCATTCCAATGGATTCATCATCAAAAATATTTAGCTCAAACCTCTTGGGTCACTCCAACAGATCCAACGAAAACTCAGCGACCCCAATTCCTTTCTGAGCTTTCATATCTTCATCCTCAGGATAGCGAAATTTCCCGTCGTGCACGGTATTTCGTCCATTGTAGAAAACAAGAGCTTTCCCTTTCCACTCAACCGGAGAAGCGATCGCCGTTACCATTCCACAATCAAATCGACCCGATTCTCCCAGTTCCAGCAGAAGCGAACGATCAACAGAACGTTTCCAGGACCATCCATCCTCACTGTTTACCAATTCAATGTCCATCGACTGATTTTCGGTATGATGATGCCATAGTAATCCTCCGTAACCAGAAGCTGTATGAAACGGGGTTAACCAATAAAACTGCAAATCCTCTGGATCTTCGGCATCTGGTTCAAGTATGGTAATCGGTCCCACCCAATCAGACGCAAATTCCCGGCCCAACCAAATGGAAATGCGCCGATGCATCTTCTTTAGATTATCTCGATCAATTGGAAGTTCTCGATTGTAGCCCCAAGTCTGTTGATAAATGAAGTGCTTTCCCCCTCCGAGAGGTTCTTCACACCCAGGCTTCGCCACAATCATCGACATCGCATCATTATGACTAGTGATCACCGGCTCATCTCCCAAACGAGACCATCGTAAACCATCCAAACTTACAGCCAGACAAATACCCGTCTTTCCTTCCGCTTTTGGTTTATCCCAAAGCGCCATTTTCCATCGCCTAGAGGCATCCGTTTCTCCCTCATCAAAAAAGACGGCCGTCGGCATAAAGACACCCCATTCAAAAGGATGTCCACAACCCCGCATAACAATGTTCGTTCCGTCTCCAAGATTTGGTTTATGCCATGAATATCCATCTTCAGATTTGGCAATACAGAGTAAATTTTTCTCTCCTGCATCCGGAAAATTAATGAGATAATACATGCGAAGGTAAGGCTTATCCTCTTCTGGAATCACAGCAATCGCTGTAAGATTACCACCTTCTTCCCAACTTTTGTCTGCAACAAATATAGGCTTCTCACTTCGGCTCAGCAATTTTGGATGTGTCATAATAGTTTAATTGTCCAACGAGAAAATTTCTTTTTTTAACGGTCAAAAAACATCAGGGTTCGATCATCCTTTAACTTAGAACTAATCCGTCCTGAATATCCGGCTTAACATTCAACTTTTCCCAAGA
>JANQKU010000091.1 GCA_028280955.1 Opitutaceae bacterium | reverse complement strand
GGTGATATCGGCGTAGGCAGTCGGGAGATCGGATTTCTTTTTGGCCAGTATAAAAAACTGACCCAGCGCTTTGAACCGGGAGTTCTTACTGGGAAAGATGTGGGGCTGGGTGGCTCACTCGCTCGAAAAGAGGCAACAGGGTTTGGTGTGGTTTATTTCGCCAGAGCAATGCTGCAAACACGTAAAAAGGACTTCAAAGGAAAAACCTGTGTCGTCTCCGGTTCCGGTAATGTGGCCATCTACTGCATCAAAAAACTGCAGGACCTCGGTGCAAGGGTAGTGGCTTGCTCAGACTCCTCCGGAAGCATCTATGATCCCAGAGGAATTGATGTGGATGTCGTCAAACTGCTCAAAGAAACCGAAAAAGTTCGAATATCTGAATACGTTCGCCGACGCCCGCATGCCGAATTCCGGGCCGATCAAACGGTATGGGATATTCCCTGCGACATGGCTTTCCCCTGCGCTACTCAGAACGAACTCGACGAAAAGGATGCCAAGTTACTGGTTAAAAACGGCTGCATCCTAGTCGCAGAAGGCGCCAACATGCCCTCAACCCCAACAGCCATCAGAGTCTTTCAAAAGAAAAAAATTCTTTTTGGACCCGGCAAGGCCGCCAACGCCGGGGGTGTCGCCGTTTCCGCCTTGGAGATGCAACAAAATGCCTCTCTGGAACATTGGACCTTCCATATGGTGGATAAGAAACTGCAAGAGATCATGAACACAATTCACGGCAGCTGTGTTCATTATGCCAAGAAATATCATCGGAAGGATGATTATATCTTCGGCTCTAATGTGGCAGGTTTTCTCCGAGTCGCTCAAGCCGTTCACGCCTATGGCGTTATTTAAGAACCTTCAGCCTAAATAGGTTAGCTTCCGCTGTTTCATATCGTTTACGTTTTTTCGGGAAACATACTATGGTTTAGGAAACCACGGTTCTATCCATTAAACTATGGGGACAAATCACTGATTATCAGCAAGATAAAAATTATTTGTAGAGCTATTTTTTAAGACTTGTAACCCATTTGTGTAACCCCATGATTGTTGACATGGGTTCACGCAAGATAACTCAGGAGCCATCAGGAAAGGGGCCACGCTTCTTAAAGGTTGGAGAATGTCTCTACCGTGAAACTTCATCACGTACTTACTACGGCCTGGTAAAGCGCATGGGCAAGCAAATTAGAAAGTCCTTGAAAACGAAGGATCGTAAATTGGCTGAAAGAAGATTGAAGCAATTACGCGCTGAGATCGAAAAGCTGAATCCCAAAAAAGAAGACCGGAACATTACCTTTAAAGAATTGGCTGAAAGATGGATTCAAACCATACAGCCCCATTTAAAAGAAGCGTCTGCCGTTCGCAGAAAAGCAAGTATTACGCAATTAAACGCTTTTTTCGAAAATACGTTGGTTCGTAACATTACGAGAAGGGATTGCGAGAATTGGGCTATTAAACGGAGTCCTAATGTCTCTTCTTCATCGTTTAATAACGAAAGAGAAACGTTAATTGCCGTATTTCAATACGGTAAACGGGAGGGACTGATTCTGGAAAATCCCGCAGTAATCGTCAAACGCCGTAAATTGATAACGAAAAATATCGTAATTCCGACAAACGAGGAATTCGAAACGTTACGTAAAACGTTACGACAATTAGGGCCTCGCTACTCGGATGCTACCGATCTTGTCGAAATACTGGCTTACTCCGGAATGCGTTTAGGGGAAGCTACCGAAATTACGTGGAACGATATCGATTTTAAACGGAATTCCTTTCTCGTTACGGGAGGAGAAAAAGGAACAAAAAACTATGAAATACGGAGAGTTCCTTTATTTCCCGCTTTTTCAGAATCTCTGAAACGCATTAAAAAGGGGAAAAACGGCATCGCAAAGGATTTGAGAGTCACTTCTACTTCGACCGCAAAAAAAGCGATAGAAAAAGCCTGTCGATTCGCAAAATTACCGCATTTTACGCATCATTGCTTACGTCATTATTTTGTAAGCACCGCCATTGAACAAAATATCGATTTTAAAACAATCGCCGCATGGATAGGTCATAAAGACGGCGGTTTGCTAGTTGCACAAACATACGGCCATTTGCGCAACGCACATTCTAACGAAATGGCCAAAAGGATGACGTTTTGATGACAAAGAAAATTTCTTCAGATGAACCGAAATTAATCCAAAAGTGGATTCATTTGGGAGCTACAATCTACCGCCACATAATTGAAGAAGATCATCTGAACAATGCCACCATCAAGCATGCATATTGTTACTATAAAGATATCGAACATATTCGCTGGATACAGATAATCGATAACGAAATCTATAGGCTATGGATTGAAGAGGTAGGTAAAGGTGATATACAGACTCTATCACAGTACAACAACGACACTAAGACGACAACCGCGTATCTTTTCGGCCTAAATATGGAATTCAATAGTCTACTGGCTGAAAATAAAGACATCATAGCCCTCCTCGCTAAAATGCCAATAAGGGAGATCGCCTCTGATTGTCTCGAATATGACCTAAACCAAATTACTGATAACAACGATATCGAAGGATCCCTTCGTAAGATATTTGAAGACCACAAAAGATTGCCCCATCTAGTAATGAACTACTTTGCTTGTACTCTGGATCATGCTGAACGAATTAAGACACAAAAAAGTTTTCACAAAGCCTTCCAACTATCAGAAGAAATCCTTGATGAAGATTACTCATTCCCAGATCGTCTACGGGTTTGCATTGTGATCCGCTCATTTTGGGACCAAATGCACACCTGCAAAACAATTCCACAATTATACGACTTCATTAACAAACGTATAAACGGAAATTTAATTATGCAGTCTGATGGTCTAGGTAGATATTTAAAACGTAAGCTTGGGTTGAGTCTAAAAGGTCGCGGGGCCCCAAAGAAGGAAGATAGATAGCAATTTCATTAATTCGGACTGAGCAACTCAAACCAGTCCGTTTTATTTTTCAAAATCTCGTCTACAATGCGAGATTATGAAAGTACATAGCAGACCACTCCGGCGAAAACTGGCCTATTCGAGGACCCAAGCCGCCGATTTACTGGGAATATCCCCAGTAACCCTTGATCGCCTCACAAAACGTGGGTTACTCAATCCATCACGAGCCACTCGCAGACCCATTTATCCCAGATGGGAACTTGAGCGATTTTTGAATGAAACGAGGGGGGAGATCTAGTGAAGGCAAGAGACCGTTTTTTCTTTCCCGGAACAAAAAAGAAAAATGCGACCTGTCAAGGTGGAGCGCAGCCGAAGGCGAGCAATACCTTGACAGAAGAGCATACAATTCTCTGTTCCGGGAAAGAAAAGACGCAAATCGCTCAAGAGACCAACAACACTCAAATAATACTCAGCGAATATATCCCTGTATGCTGGTATCATCCTAAAGGTATTTATAGAGCACGAAAAAAGATCGAACCACGCCTACCCGATGTATCCAGAAAACTATTTCTTACGTTCACAGTTGACCCCAAACTATATGCTAACCCTGCATCTGCTTTTGAACACTCTCGGAACAGATTGAGGCGTGTCTTCTACAAATTGCGAAAAGGCTTATTCTGGGAAAGAAAATTTATACAATTAAACTCCCCCTATTTCATTAAAGTCGAATTTCATAAAAATGAATACGCTCACTTCCACGTAATTTTCCTCACTCATCGTCACTTACCTGCCAACCTCTTGAATCATCTCTGGGATTTAGGGCGAACAAATATAAAACGCATTTCAAACAAAGATTTTTATTACTTACTAAAGTACGTTTCAAAAGGCGGAGAATTACCGGAATGGGTAAAAGAAAAAAAGCGTATCCGTATAGTGCAACCCTCACACGGTTTTTACGAAGCACTCGAAAAAGAAAAAGCCAAAGCTCAAGTCGACTTTAAGAAAACTAGAAAACGCAAGTCATTCACCATAAGAGAACGACTGGAACGTTGGTCGCGTATGGTAGTGTTACAAAAAGAAAAACGGTTCAGGCAGCTAGAGCTACCGGAACCGTTTAAAAAAACCTTTGATCATCGAATTTTCGCGATTGCTAGAGATGGAAATTATCTCGGCAATCATAAAGTAAAAATCCTAACAAGAAAGGAGTTAGTAAGATGGACAATAAGTCCAAAAATGATGGAAACATCAACACTAAACTGGGAAATGGGCTCTTCATTAGAGGAACTGCCATTTCCCATTCGGCTCGAATGTTTGAGAGAAAGGATGGCTCAGGCCGATTCGTCTCTACAACAGTCGAGCTTGCAACTCAACCCGGACTCGTCAAATGGACCGGATTTTATGACGTGAGCAAGTCGACAGACATAGAAGTATTAGGAGACAAGGTTGTCAGATACCCTCATCCAAATGACTTTGAATCTGTAATGCTCAAAGTCAGTAAATACAAAACTGATCAGGATGGAACGTTCGTAATTACTGAGGCCGAAAGGATCGAATAACTCACAAACAATCAATCCCGTTTCCAGAGGGAGTTCGCGCGTAAGCGCGGCTCCCTCTTTTCCTTGTTTACTCAGTCAATAACTGTACCTCTCTCTCCAGTTGACATATACGGCTCTTTTTGATGCCATACATCATCTTGGGATGGAAACAAACCGGAGGAAACAGAACCTATTAAATTTCCAAGGAGATGTGTGCAATCCATTCCTTTCATATTTTTTAGGCAAAACAAAAAACAAAGGAATGATATGGACCATAATGCAAATGTAGAAATTAAAATGTGGGAGGACGATGATGTTGAGTGTGCGGAAATTAAAATTCGAAGCATTGGAGGCGTGTTCGAATTACGTTTCAAAGAATTACAACTAAGTGCTGTTGGAAAATTCGCTTCATCGGATATTAATAGAATTTTTAACGCGATAAAATTAGCAGAAGAAAAACGGGTAGATCCAGACCCCAGGACGATTGAATGTATAGATTATATCTCTAGCAGAATCGGAATCAACGACGAAGATAAGACAAAATTATCTATAGATGTTGAACTAGACATGCCTATTGCTGCTGGTGAGTCTGTAATTCTTAAATCAAACCCCATTGAGCATGTGTCTGATTCCGGACAAGAAGGATGGTAAAGAATTTATGCTAAAAAATAACATTACATTATCCGGGAAATGGGCCAACAAAATAAAACAACCAAAGAAGCTGTGGCCACTCATGAAGCTGGTCACGCACTAATTACTTTAAACACTCCTCTACAAGATTACATAGAATCAGTTAGGGTTTTTTTCGAGTGTGATGAATGGCGCGGAGAACACAGAATGAGCAATGAAGATCGATCTAAAGTTGATCCCAAAGGCGTATACGAATTTGCTAAAGGATTGGGTGGGCCGATGGCACAGATTTATTTTTATCCAAATTCTATTGATGCCAAACTAAGCAAGATGATAGATTCTTCTGGAAGTTTACTTCGGGCAATCCGAGAAATTATTAAAAAGAAAATCCCCCTTAATGATCACTGGTTACCTGATCTTACTCGGTGGATACAATTTTGTAGAGCAGATCTGCCGCTAAAGGGAGAAAAATATCTTCAAGTAGAAAATGAAATTTCTCGGATCTTAAGTAGCAATCCTGGGCAAGATTTCGTGCGTAATATGTCTAACAAATTGAATACTAATGGTTCTCTTGGAGTAGAAGAATTGAAAAAAACGTCCGTTAAAAAAATCCCAAAATTTGATTTCCCCGATGATCTTAGCTCTCGACTAATATAAACTAAAAACCAGACAATGCAGTCAACTTAGCGAGTCTTCTTCCGTAGTTATTCTCAAAGAAACAAAAACAATGAAAGGTCAGTGGATTGGAAAATATCAAGGGAGTGTTGATGGGGACTTAATGATTAATGTTGATGAAGTAAACGATCATTTTGAAGCAGTCATTTACATAATGCCTCGCGAAAAAGGCAAACTTCCTACTTCTGTAGCATACTTATCAACAACTAATAAACTTCCAGAGCAAAAAACTACTGCTTACATTCAACCAGTCGATCCAAGAACAGGATTCCGCCGTAAGTGGGAAGAGATTAAGGGACTTTATAATGAAGATGTTTCTCATTCAAATACAGCAGAAGTATCTATCAAATTAGTAGAAAATAAATTATATATTAATGCTATTTCAGACATAAATATTACGATATCTAGTGTACTTGAAAAACCATTAGAAAAAAATGAATCTAGGATCCCTGGAGAAAATATGTCATGGAGAGAATTCAAGTCTTATCTCTCAGATATACCAGAGTCCAAATACCTATTTAGAGGACAAAAAAACCCTTGGAAATTGCGGACATCACTCCATCGGCGTGGTCGTTACCGCATAAGTCAATTTACAGATAAAGATGTCAAACAGTTGCACCAGAAGCTCAGCGCTATCACATCTCACTATTTTGACTTATCTGTTCCAAATCAAAATGGTTCATTTTTTAATCTCTTGCAGCACCACGGGTATCCGACACCACTATTAGATTGGTCATACTCACCATACGTCTCAGCATTCTTTGCCTTTCGAGATTGGCCTATTAAGTATATGGGTAAAGGGGATGCTAGAATCTATATCTTTGACAATGAAACTTGGCAAAAGAAATTTAGCCAAATCCAAAATCTAGACCCACCTTGTCCTCACTTATCTGTAAGCGAATTTATTGCAATTGATAATCCACGGCTTGTTCCCCAACAAGCTGTAACAACCATAACGAATATTGATGATATCGAAGCTTATGTAATAGAGAAAGAATTAGAGACGAAGGTCAAATTTCTTCAAGCAATCGACATTCCAGCCAGTGATAGAACGGAAGCGATGAGGGACTTAAAATTTATGGGGATTACCGCCGGTTCGATGTTCCCTAGTATAGATGGGGTTTGCGAGGAACTTAAAGAGGCTAACTTCGATAAATAATAAATTCACGCTTTAATGGCTTTTTCGTTAAAAGATTTTGACTTTGGCACACCAACATACTCACACCATATTAAACATCCTAAGGTTTCTTTAGACGATCACCTCAGATCCAAAGGGATCGAAAATGGCCAGATTGTTGCGGACCGTAAGTCCATTTATCTTGATACTCGTTTTTGGATCCTACTTCGTGATGCACACCTTGGACGAGCAACTAACCCCCTTGCAACAACCCTTCTCAAAGCACTACGTCACGTAGTTTCAGAGAAAAAGGCAATCTGCCCATTCGCTGCCAATATTTTTGTCGAAGTACTTAAACAGAATGACGATGTCACACGACTTGCTACAGCAACAGTCATTGACGAGCTATCTGAATGCATAGCCCTTCAGCCTGAGGAAGATCGTATTGCTACAGAGATCATTCATTTCATTGAATATATGAGAAAAGACCCAAACGCAGTCTTCCCTCTAAATCATCTTGTTTGGACCTCACCGAGTAACGTACTTGGATTCTCCTCTCTCGAACATGAAGCTTGGTCTCCTCATCAGATGCTAGCAATTCAGAAGGCATTTACCGATGCTACGTGGAAACTTGGGTTTGTTCAAATTGCTAACGAAAGTGGCCCAATTCCTAATCACCTCACATCTCAGTGGGAAAAGAATGCAACAACTCTCAACGAGATGAATCGTGCTCATGCCAACACAATGCGTTCATTTGAGCAAGTGTATCTCGACGAATTTATAGGTGCGCTTGAATTATATAAGCCTACTCTTTCTGATATATTATTATATCTCTTCATGAATGAGACAGGCGAACGTCCAAACACCGATGACAAAGAAACATTAAAACTTGCTGAGGGAAAGCTTGCATCGCTAATTCAACAAGCATTCCAAAACAACGACCTCGGACCTCATCTTCCAACACTGCACATCCGAGCAGCTTTAAGCGCCTCTATTCGCTGGAACCAAGGGCGTAAACTTACCGGAAACGATCTTCATGACTTTGGCCATGCTGCAGCAGCACTACCTTACCACAATATTTTCGCTACAGAAAATTCACTTTGCCATTTGCTCACAAATGAACTGGATCTTGCTGAACGGTATAACACCAAAGTTGTTTCAACTTTGTCCGGTCTTATATCAACCATAGAGGAGATCTAGCTGACAGAAGGAACTTAAAAGAGGCTCGCCAAAAACGACTGCAGAAGTAAGTTAATCATCATGTCAGACTCGAAAGAATCAAAGCCAACTTACCTTCGAGAAGTTCAAATTACCTTTAAAAAGAAACGAGTGAAAAACAATTCTCCTGTGGGCAAACCTGTTAGCCACTCTCAGCAGGTTTACGATTTGTTCAAAGACCTTCAAAACGAAACAAAAGAAAAGCTCATTGCGATTAGCCTCGATACACAAGCGAAGATTATCTCCTTTGAAATCGTGGCCATTGGTTCGGTTAAGAGCATTTACACCCGACCATTCGAAGTGATCCGATCGGCAATAGCACTGAACGCAGACAGCCTGATCGTAGTCCATAATCATCCGTCTGGTGACGTAACCCCCAGCGAAGCAGACAAGGAATTCACAGCTGCCTTAAAAGAAATCACAGACAAAGGTGGAATGACCTTTTATGACCATGTCATCATCGGCGATGATGCCTATTTCAGTTTTTCAGATGCTCGTATTATTAGATAAAATTTCTTTATAATATAACACTACAATGAGCAAAAAGAAGATCCTAACCATCAACTGTGAAATACCCGATGGGCTCGGTGAATATGTCTCGTTGGAATCCGAGACTTCACTCCTTGATTGGGATATTATTCTTTTTGTGCCAGACATCAGTAACTTCACCAACTACAACACCAGCTCTTTCCAAGGAAAACCCTGGATTTCGGAATCAGCCTCATTCCGTCTTCAACAACAATCCAAACACTGGTCGCGGGAAATTCGCGAAGCCCTTGAAGAAGGAAAGACCATCATTGTGCTTCTTGATGCAGTCAAAGAAGTTTACATTGATACTGGGGAAAGGCGATACTCCGGAACAGGACGCAACCGGCATACAACGGAGATACTCGCACCCTACGATAACTACAAATTTCTACCTCTCGACCTGAAACCTGTAAACTCTAAGGGGAAGGTCATGAAAATAGCAAAGAACGCATCTCTTATTGCACCATATTGGACCGAGTTTGGCGAGGAATCTCAATACCGTGTTCGATTAGAAGGCAAAGTTAGCCTCCCGCTTCTTGTGACCAAAACAGGCGATAAAACCGTTGGTGCTTTGATCAAAGGGGAACAAGCGCGTGGAGCAATGCTGCTTCTCCCCTTTATAGATTTATACAACGATCAGTTCTATAAAGAAAATACTGACGGAGACCTAGTCTGGACAGCAAATGGCAAAAAATTTGGGCGTCGATTCCTTACTGCTCTTCTTGAGCTCGATCACAACCTTAGGAGTTCTGCTTCAATTACACCAGTCCCGGATTGGGCAACAGATTCGAGCTACGAGATGCCCTCAGAAAATACCCTTAGACAGAAGATTCTGAAAATTGATGGAAAAGTGGATGCTTTGCTACTTACTAAGAAAAAATATAGCGATCAAATGGTCTCCAAAGGCGTTCTCCGAAATCTCTTGTACGAAAATGGGGTTCCTCTAGAAAACGCAATAATTGAAGCCCTGAAGATCCTCGGATTTAGTGCCGAAAACTACAACGAAAGTGACTCGGAATTCGATGTCATCTTCTCGTCAGTCGAAGGACGCCTTCTCGGTGAAGCAGAAGGTAAGGACAACAAGGCTATTGCCATTGATAAGCTTCGGCAGCTAGAAATGAATATCCACGAGGATTTAGAGCGAGAAGAAGTGGACCAACCTGCTAAGGGTGTGCTTTTCGGGAATGCTTTTCGCCTATCACCAATTGAAGATCGTGCAGAATTTTTCACTGATAAATGCCTCAAATCCGTAAAGAGAAGCGGAACAGCGCTCATCCGCACCCCTGATCTCTTTCCTCTTGTTCAATATCTTTCATCCAAGAAGGATGCTGCTTTTGCTAAGAAGTGTCGCCGGGCTATTCTGGACACCCAAGGTAGTATCGTAAAATTCCCAAGCCCTCCAAACATCCTTTGAGTTAAAGATGAAATGAAAGACACATAACCTCGGCTTTGAGTCCAATCGTTGTCTTGAATCGGTGGCACTCTCTTGACCTTTTCTAATCATGATCTAAATCACGTATACCAATTGTTAGGGAAATGAGATACGAAGACCATCTTAACTTCTTTGAAAAGGAAATCTCCGAGCTCGGGAAATCTCCAATGAATCTTTCATTTCCAATAATAATGGAAGCCCTTGGAAATGACGGCTTTAATGAAACCGATGAAGCCATCAGACATTTTATTAATACGTTTTGTTGGCCTAACGTATCAGATCGAGTAAGATTCGAGTTATGCCTACGTCTCTCTTGTGCGAAATGGTACTGTAAAGAAAATGGTGAAATGGATACGGAAGATGAAACAGGCAAAGAATTTCTCGAATCACTGTTAATCGAATACTGGAGAGATGTAGGGCGTGTCGATTGGATTCATTCGCATTTCGTAGAGAGCTTTTATGATGAAACCAGAAAAAGTTGGATGAGTCCTGAAGAGTTTAATGAGAAATATAATTCCTAAAAAGATAGGATTCATTGCTCTCAAGGGTTGGCCTTTCCACGTGAGATTTTGACGTAATAAAAAGAAATTGAAAGATCATTCAACGCAACATACTGAACGTCGTGGTGTCGCCTTTGTGCAAGATGCCGTTCATTCTGCTGAGTGGATTTTCCGTGAGCACAAAGAGGTAGATCACGGAATCGACGCTCACATGGAATCAATCGTGGACGATCGAGTATCAGGTCGATTAATCGCTCTTCAAATTAAGAGCGGCCCTAACTTCTTCCAAGAAGAGGTAGAAAACGGATTCGTCTTTCGAGGAGATCAAGACCACCTGAATTATTGGCTAGAACACAGCCTGCCGGTGCTGCTGCTTCTCGTCGATCTCACAAACCGCAAAATCCATTGGGTTCAAGTCACACCTCAGGCGATCACGTCAACCGGGAAAGGCTGGAAAATCATTGTACCCAAAACCAAAGTGCTCAATTCAGATGCCCTCAAGGAACTTGCACAAATTGCCATTAACCTGAGGATCTCTCGTCCCTTTTCCATACTTCAGCTGGACGACATTAGCCATTCGGAAGCAAAGCGCTATTCTGCGCACATCCAACTGAATTCAGACTACCCAAAGGATTATATTAAGAGTCTAGCTTCTGAGATTACAAAACAGATTTCTCTCGAAACTTGGCAGAAACACCCCCAGTTTGAGCCACATTTCAAGGGTCGTCCTGCCGATGTAGTTTGGCTTTACATGTGCCGTACCGTGGATGATTCAAAACAAGCAAATTGGCTTTGCCGCACTCAATGGATTTCCCCAGCCTTATCAGAAAACTCGCGACCAATGCAGCTAAAAGATGAAAAGCCTGGCGAAATTGCCTTTGAGTGGCCGGACACGCGCCACTCGATGGAAGAATTTGCTCTTAGTCATGAACTGACCAAGAGCCAGGCTGTAACAGTAATATCGAAGACGATTAATGAAATAGACACTCACCTCAACAGGCATCGCCGCGATATTGAGGCATTCATCAATGCACCGAATCCAAAGCATTCTTGTATTGACGGGCTACGGGTAGCTGCATGTGAGGCGCACGAGCTTTATCTACGATCGGGCAACTCCAAATTACCTCCATTCGAACTAGCCGATCTCATGACCGCACTGAGTTCTGTGATAGCGAGCTATGACAATGCCTTTATGTTGTTTAATGAACCCTTAGATTCTGACAAAAACACAAAACGTGCTGCAATTCTCACCAGACAAGCCCTACAAATGTACGACCAAGATTTAACTCTGTTTCGTGAGGAAGCTCGCCGTAGGAACATAAATACATAACAGGCACATGGAGAATGACTGCTTCCCTAGTCTGAATCAAATAACCAACGCCCCGCAATCACTTGAGTGCTTTAATTGTACAACCTGTTTTGTATAACTCGGCGAAAAATTTTCGGAACAATTAAAATAATTTAACCTTTTCTAATCCTGATCTAAATCACATGGGATCAATAATCAGCCTCGGCATTGACCGGTTCGAAATCGACTGGGGGAAAAACCAATTCTTCAACGACTACTCTGCACTATTTTCACCATCTGACGTAGCCCAAATTCCATATTATTATGCAGACGGAGTCGTTGAAACAGAAGAGGGGCTATCTAGAAAATTAAGTACAATTAAACGGAGATTGGACTTACTTGGGTATTCGCTTAACGCACTCCCGAAGATCTACCAAGATCACCTGGATTCATATCCAAGCGACTATTCCGAAGTCACCTTCACTTTCGAACAATTTAGCAATATTATGCGCTCCATCGATCTCTCAAGCATTGAGCACGATACTGACGAAAGAGACTACGACTTAGGAGAATTTGTCAGTCGGAGCATTTTCTCTAACCCAGAGTTGAAACAGTATTTGCCTGAGGGGATATCGATTGATAGTAATCTCGGAGCGTTTTTCGAAAACCTAAGTCCTTATCTCACGCTACGGTTGTTAGCCGAAAATGAGCAAAACTCTGAAAAACTCGTACAATGGCGATACTCTGACGTTCTTGAAGGCGGTTGGATTGAACGTGATCAAGTGGTAAAACCTCTTCCAGACAAATCTAAAATACTTATCGTCACAGAAGGTTCCACTGATACATTTGTAATAAAACGTACGATTTCCGAAATACTACCAGA
Organism: Opitutaceae bacterium; assembly: GCA_028280955.1. Lineage (GTDB taxonomy): Bacteria > Verrucomicrobiota > Verrucomicrobiia > Opitutales > Opitutaceae > NORP342. The sequence goes on along the minus strand of JANQKU010000091.1, from coordinate 7,999 downwards.
CATCGCGGATTTCTTCGATTTCATAGACATGGAGCAAAGCTATCCATTCACCGGAACCGGAAATCTATACAATTTCTGCCAGGGACTCGCAAGAATACATATTCAAAATAAAGTTTTGGCGATATTCGACAACGACGCCGCCGGAATAGAGAAATACATTCAATCAAGAAATCTATCCAAACCGAATAATTTGCACATCTGTCGCCTTCCAGATCACGAATCATTCTCAGACTTTTTGACCATTGGACCAAATGGAATCGTTCGAGAGAATATAAATGGAGCCGCAGTCTCGATTGAGTGTTTCCTAGACTTGCAAACCATCCCCGAGAAAGACAGACTGATTCGCTGGACAGCTTTCAATCATAAATCTAAACGGTATCAGGGTGAATTTGAGCGAAAAAGTGACTTAATAGGTGAATTTAAAAAAGCAAATTTGAAAGATGGGTCTTACGACACGACGAAGTTAGAGTCTCTCTTGGAGCACCTCATTAATGAATGGATCAAGAATCAAGAATGAGCCACACCAGACAGTTAATACAACTCCCTTTAGTCGTGTATCACTTTGATGTTATAATGTGCCATGCTATCTGAACCCAATTCATCATCTGTAGAACGGATATACAACAAATTCATCCTGCACGATTTGTTTGGTAAGATTGTGCCCGGTGGTAGTGTTTTATATGTGCTGAGTACAATTTTTACGGGAGGTTTTTCAGAGTCGATCGGAGTCATCGAGGGCTTGTCACCTGGAGCATGGATTTTTCCCCTCGGGGTGAGCTGGTTGGCTGGGTTCGCGCTCCAGTTCAAAAGAAAAGATTGGAACCCTTCGATTGATGACGACGAGAAGCGATACACTGAAAAAATTGAGTTTTATAGGGATGGAACTGCTTTTGAAATAGAACAACTCAATAGATATCGTTTGGTAAGCGATGCTACGGGAAATGCTTTTAGGGCATGCTTGGTATCATTTGTAATCCTACTTTCGGATTTTTTGTGGCATTTTGTGACCGGAAAAGAGATAGGAGTTGTTGATCTTATTTTATCTTTGGTATTCTTAATTTTCGGTTTCTCGCTCAGGCAATCTTTCAAATCAAACGTACACAAATATTCAAGATTTTTAGAGGTCGCCAATAATAATAGAAAAAAATTATAATAAATCGGTTGCGGAAACCTAATGGGGTCATTGCTTGAATCGTGCGCTTAACTTAATAGGTGATTTCTTTACCAGAGATATTCTACATTCATTTGTGTAACCCGTTTTGTGTAACCCAGTGAAAAGAAATGAGACCATTGGGGATCACTCTAGATGATGACGCTCTCGGCCTAAGTCCTTCCCTTTTAAGCTTTTGATAGCTCTGGATAAGTTAAGATGATTCCAGAAAATTGACCGTTTTGCGTTAGGAAACCACGGTGTGTGATGTCAGCCTACAGCCTTGACCATATCCATTAAAAAACGGAAGTAAATCACTATTTATCAAATATTTATAAACTATTTGAAGGACCTTATTTTAGGCATGTGTAACCCAATTGACTAAACCCATCACGAAATTTGACCAGATAAAGGTCTGAAAACACCCAAATTAGCAGTCATCTAAAGCTTCCAAATCGCTCTCTTCAGCTACCCTCTTCAATTGACAGAGTGAGGTAATTTTGATGACATTCTAGGCATAGAAGATGGAATCAAATTGGAGGCAAGGTATTGAATACGAAGAAGGCAGTATAAGCCTATACTGGGTTTTGAGAGTTTTCTTTTTCTCATTGCTGCTTCTGTTAGTCTATGAGGTATACCAAACACTCGCCAGTCTTTTTCAAAGCGACGATCTTGATCAGCTTTCTAATATTGAGAATCTATGGGATAATGGATTCTTTCTGATACTGCTCATCGCATTGTTGATTAGGCTAAACCTAAGACTTGCTCGCATCCAATATGGGTGGGGAGGGTTAGTTGCTTTGCGAAACGGAAAGAAGAAAAGATACAAATGGCATGAAGTAAAATCTGTTTTTAAGTTACCTTTTATGACTCCCCCCTTGTATCGAATTGCATTTAGAGACGGAGATCCTCCAATCTATTTTTCAATGTCATGGTGGGCTGGATCGATCGGAATATGGTCTTGGGATTTCACAGGATTCTATCACTTCGCAAAAGCGTGGATTAAATCGGAAAGAAAGAAATTCCTCCAAGCAAACAAATCAAGCGAGACAAACCCAGATGGTAGCTCCAACCATAGCCCTAGATGAGAAATCTTTTATTAATGATTCTCTTCTGCACTGGCTGCGTTAACGCCCCTCAACAGGTAATCGATACGTCGAGCCTCGTGGGTAGATATTCAAACGGCGATGATCGCTTTTGGGAGCGGAGGCTCGGACTGAAAGAGGACGGCACGTTTTATTACGCTGAAGCGACCGGATCAATGAATGTAGTCGATGATTACATTGTATACCCAGACGGTTGGGTATTGTCAGGTCACTGGACCTTTGCACCACCTGACAGAATCGAGCTGACATCAGACAATTGGCCCGAGGTAATCACCGTATATGTGCGTCGTTCTAAAAAAAATGAGCTCGTGATTCTAGAGCCTGAATTGTTTGAGGACATTCTCTCGACATGGGCTGATGGTAGCAGTCTGCGATATTTGAAGAAGCAGGAATATATTAAACCCGGCCTTGTAATACCGTGGAGTTGAAAACAAACACACTGATTAAAATGAACCCACACTGACTTGGTTAGGGGTTGAATTTGTGTAACCGGTGAAAAAAATTAAGACTATTTGAGACTATTCCAGATAACGATATCTTCGGCCTAAGTCCTTCCCTTTTAACCTTTTGATCACTCAAGATAATTCCAGCGAATTGCAGAGAATTGACCGTTTTGCGTTAGGAAACCACGGTTCTATCCATTAAACTATGGGGACATATTATTGCCCTTCAATTAGTTACACGCTATTTGAAGAGCCTGATTTTAGGCATGCGTAACCCAATTGACTAACCCTTCCATTGAAATTGATCAGATAAAACCCCGAAAACACGTAATTAGTGATTCCCTACAACCTTCAACCCACCCTCTTCAATTGACAGAGCGAGGGAATATTGATGACATCCTACATATTGGAAATGGAATGAAAATAAAGGGATAGTAATTTTGACCTCTTCTAATCATGATCTAAATCACGTATACTAATTGTTGTAGAAAAAATGAAAATTTTGCTACCTATCCTCTTCCTAGTAATAATAGCAAGTCTCTTAATCCTTTTTTCTCAAAAGAAGAAGCTTGAGAGTTTGCCGATAAAATTTTACTCAGCAAAAATATCAGACACTGGTTCAGTTTTTCAAATGCTCAAAGAGACAGGAAAGAATGAATCTTACGTCATTTTTGCTTTCAATTCAGTTGAGGCTCTTCCCGGCTCGCACATCGAACTCCAATTTTCTATTGAAAATAATCAAATAGGTTTTGATTGGGTTCTTCTTGGTGAAGAAAAAGAAAGAGACAAAGAAAAATTCGTTTTTTTGGCTCATGATAGAGGATTCCAAATTCAAGAATTCGAAGGAAATAATGTACGATACCTAAGAATTATTGAAGGCAATATCGTTGAGCTGTGTCTCGAGATCATGAAAGAAATCTACAAAACAACGGATGATCAACCTGTTGAAGTGATTGCAAAGAATTTTGAAGTAACTGGACTACCTTTTGTAACAGAATAAAACCTACAACAAAACGCTTGAGGCATCGGCTTACATCTTCGCTTCAAATCCAAGTTCAGCAATCATTAGAGATCTAAATTTGGACAAACTAATAAAAAATTTTGGAACAATTAAGCTAATTTGACCTTTTCCAGTCATGGTCTAAATCATGTATACTAATTGCTACCGATCATTTGTTGCCAGTGGCTGAAGATCGAATTGAAAGAACTATGACGATGACACAGAAATGTTTGATGGAAAGCTATCTGAAATCGTGTCCAAAATCAAAAAAGCATTCAAACAAGACAGTTGAATCAATGGCTTATAGCCGTGCCTCTCTTTAACGTTCTGCAATCATTAAGATTTTAAATTTGTGTCACCCGGTGAAAAAATTTGGGCCTATTTGGGATTACTCAAGATAACGAAGCTTTTCACCTAAGTCCTTTGTTTTTAAGCTTTTGATCACTCTGGATAATTTAAGAGAATTACAAATAATTTCTCGTTTTGCCTTACCTATCTCCGTATGCACCTAACAAGCACTTCCACCGCGGAATGTAAACTGGGAGTGTCTACTCTGGCTCATCAATACTTTGTATCTTCTAAACCTCAACTGCTAATCGGAGATAAAACTTATGACCGCGCCTCCTTGGATACAATACTTACATAAGATTGGTCTTGAGTTGATTGCCCCTCATAAACGCAACTGAGTAAAAGCTACAACTCAGGATAAATGTCAATTGCGTTGATATAAAGATCGAAAGACTCTCTGCCTGGGTTCAAAATTACCGCAGAGTCTTAAATAGACATGAATGTGAATTGCAAAACTATCAGGCTTTTCTTGTGTTGTCATATATTTATATTCTGCCCAAAAAGGCATTTGTCGGATAACTTTTAGTCATTTTACCCTTATGTCTTCTTCCTTCGATCCTACTATCGAACTACTGCCTCGCACTATTAATCGAGCCACACCTCTCGATCGAGCGACCTCGATCATCTATCCGGCGACTGAACCACGCTATCAGGAACTCGTGGAGAGGCTCGCAGAAGCCCTTGTCGCAGTCGGTGCAAACCTCCCAGAGTGCCTCACCGATCTCGAGCTCATGCCAGAGCGTAGCACCCCGCTCCCGGATTCGTACCGGACACAGCCACTGATCGTGCTGGGCAACCTCAATACCAATCGCACGCTCCAACCGCTTTACGCGAATTACCTCTGTTCCACCGATGCCACCTACCCCGGTGGCGATGGTTACGATTTACGCACTCTCGTTAATCCTTACGGTAAGGGCACCAATCTCATCGTCGTTGGAGGCAGCACTTTGCGTGGGGTGGAACGCGCCACTGAAAAGCTCCTCGCGGCCATCGAGCAAATGGGACCCACATTGGAACTCCCCTTTCAGTTCGCCGTAGAACTCGCCCCCTCTCTCGCCGCCAACCTCGCGGCGTGGCCTTACACGCCGTTGGAAGATTCTGCCGAATTACAAGCATTGCGCAGTCGGGGGCACATGTTTTACACCGAGCCCATTCGCATCATCGGCGCTTACACACTCATGTGGTCGTGGACGGCCGACGAGCGTTACGCGCACATCGCCGTCGATGCATTGCGCCATCTCAATCCCTGCATGACGACGGGTTACGGCGATTGGCACTACCTCGCTGAACGTTTCGTCCGGGCGATTCCTCTGCTGATTACTAGGGGGTTTCTCACCGACGAAGAGATCGCCCGGACCGATCAACTCCTGCTCCTCACCGCCTGTGGCAACCAGGACGAATGGTGGCGCATGAAGGTCGGGCATCCTCCCCTCGGACATCGGCATCAAGGCAAAGGCACTTATGAATTTCTTCTCCTCTGCCGCTACCTTCGCGATCAAACCAATCCTTCGCCGAAGTTGCGCGCACAATGCGATCGCTGGATCGCCGAATGCTATACCTTTCTCGATGCATTGGCCATTGCCTGCATCGATGATCAAGACGACGAGAGCACCCTCAACAATCTCGCAACCCTTTATCGCTATGCCCTCGGTCAGGAACGACACGATTTCTTCACCAGCGGCAGAGCTCGTCACGTCGCCAAACGCTGCATCGCTCTCCACGATAACAACGGTAATGGTGCAGGGCAGGGCGGTTACGGCGAAAGTCAAGGCATGTATTTGCAACAAGAGGCAACCGAGCAAACAGCATGCAGCGCATTTTATTACGGTGACCGAGAACTTAAATGGATCCTCCAAACCATGCCGAACTTAGAGATCGCTCAACGCTACACCTTCCTCCGCTACGTGCCCGTGTTTTTGCAAAAATACGACACCGGTTCTGAGCTGACACCGCTCGCGCCACCCACCGAGCAGGGTCTGACTTGCCTGTCGGCCACCGATCACCAATTCACCATCAGCAATCACCCTCCTCAGCACGTGGTACCACAGGGGCACATGGTGAATAAAAGCGAAACCTGGCAACTCCCCGAAGGAATCGGCCTTAACCTCCTTCCTCAGAATCGCGTCTTCGACAAACTCGTGCTGCGCGGCGGCTACACAAGATCCGATGCTTACTTGATGATCCAAGGTTACCAGGGAGGCTTTCGCTGGCAGGGTCACATGCAAGCCGCCAACTGCATCGTGCGCTTTTTTCAAGCAGGCCACGTCTGGCTAGTACAAAATACCTCTCGCCATTCCTATCACGACAAGAACGGCCTTTTCATCAGTGACGGAGCCAACGACATGCCCATGCAGCCTATCGCGGAACGTGTAGCACTCGCTGACTTTAGCGAGCTCGCTCTGACGGTTACGCGCATATCCGATTACCATCATACCGATTGGACGCGTCATCTTTTCTGGTCGAAACCTGGCGATGGCTTTTTCGTCGTCATCGACCGCGTCGCTTTCAAAACCGATGGCCCCTACTCACTCACCTGTTCATGGCGCACCCCCGGCTTCGCCGAATTACACGCCCGCCGCTGGCACAGTGATCAAGGTCAGCATCGTTTCACTATCGTGTCCGGATCGGAAGTCGCCGCCACATGCGAAATCGATACCGATCAAGGTGCCTGCTCTCCCTATGTCCTGCGTCAACGACACACTGGGGAACATCTCACCGGTGATGAAACCTCATTTCAAAACTTGCTCACGGTGCGGCCCCTCAACAGCAATGAATCCTACGACCTGCAACGCCTCGACGAACGCAGCGTGCTCGTGCAGCGTAATAGTAAGCCTCTCGCATGGTGCATGGCCGACATCTATCCTGACTTCACCTGGCTTCCCTATGCCAAAACCCAAGCGGCCAGTGCCTATGTTGATGAACACTCCATCGCATTCACCGGAACCACCGAACTCACCCTTCCCGGGCTCACCTTGCACTGTAGCAGACCGATCAACACATCACTCGATCTCACGGCCGGCACTATCACTCTTCAGTCGGACGACTTTGTCGAAGTCTCTCTCTCGATTAATGAGGCAAAAAACACTCTTCCTCTTAGGGGCGTCGAACAACAACCCCTCTCTGCCTCACTCTGCGCAATACTCACCGAGGCCATCGGTTCATGGTTTGGCTCGCTTCCCTCACCATCATCGGCTGTGCCAACGGAGGAAATCTCTCCTCCACCGGAAACCTCCGTCTGGAAAAGCAAGTGGACTTTCGACAGCGGCAGTCGCGTGCCGGAGACCGTGCGCAACATCCGCATCACCGCCGATCCGTTACCCGTTAATGGCTCTCCTGATGAACTACTAGATCCGGTGATGCCCGACGGCTATTCGCGTGAGATGTGGATTCAATGGCCTCGCGCCAAGTATTATACAATTTCACTCACCCTCCCTCAACCACGTGCATTGTCTGCGCTCACGATCTTGGGCGATTGCATCGATGATCCTACCTTGCGAACCTTCCACCCTCTGCCGAAAGGCATCACTGTGGAATCCGAATCTGCAGACGGCACCATGCGCCCATGTAAGGTCGCCAGTATCCCCGACCGACGTTACAAACGTTATCGTGATGCAGAGAATCGCCTCACGGCCCACCGGGCCGACATCGACGGAAAAGTCAGTGCGGTGCACATTCGGATTCCAGCACCAGAGGACGGCAGCCCTCTTGTCCTGCATCGACTTGAAGTACTCAGTGATCACACCGTTGCTCCAGCGATCGAACACTGGATCACCGCCGATCTCGATGGCGATGGACATCAAGAAATCATCTGCACCAACTCACTTAACGAATTGATTGTGCTCGACGACATTGGCTGCGAACGCTGGCGGCATCAGCTCCCGGTGCCGATCACCCATCTCTCTGCACCACGATTCGATCCCAATGGGCCACCCGTGCTTTGCCTGGGACTTCT
>JANQKU010000054.1 GCA_028280955.1 Opitutaceae bacterium | reverse complement strand
TTGGGCACGAATCTGTTTGGAACCGTTTTCCCTCAATGGTTTGGCTCCCTTGGCGCGAGTCTATACTCACTTTTCCAAATTATGACTTTGGAGAGTTGGTCCATGGGCATTGTTCGTCCGGTGATGGAAGTTTATCCATGGGCGTGGACTTTTTTTGTGCCGTTTATTATCGTTGCTACCTTTACGATCCTCAATCTCTTCATTGGCATTATCGTTTCAACCATGCAGGAACTTTCTTTACTTCCCGAGCAGGGGGCAAATGATGCGGAGCTCAAGAAAACTCTCTTGCGAATGGAAAAGGACCTGGCTTCACTGAGGAAGCATTTGGGAAAATGAACTAAAGACTTTGATTACCACACATTTCTTGTGAAATGGAATCAAGTGAGAGGAGAAGAAGATCCCCCCTCCAAAGCAAGAGCCAGATCCTTGCTTTAGAGAGTTATTTGAATCGTCATTTTGGCGAACAAATAGGATTCAAGTCTTTTTATAAGAAACGATGATTGTTTTTCTGGCTTTCGTTTTTTATCGATTTGACTCTGTCCGCTGTGCAGTTGCTGATTGATGCAAATGATGTTTAGCCCCCTCAGGCTTTATGGATCATTAGAAAAACACTCTTGGATTTATTTAGAAAGGTTTTCTTCTACCTAAATTTAGGTACTCAAGGTACAAATTTTTAGGTTTTTGGGTTTCATTTGCCGAAAAAAGGATTATTTTTACCTTTATTCAGACTTGTTTATCCCTATCCATAGGGGACTTGGGAAGCTGTGGCGAAATTTCCTGCTCCCATTGGGAAAATGGGTTAGTTTTTGCTGGTGGTTTTCTTTTTAAGGAGCGTTTTTAACTGAAAAATTAGTTCGGTTTCCTGAGGGGTATTATCGTAGTAGGTTTCTCCGTCGATGGTCACTTTGAGTGGTTCTCCGACTCTCCAGGGAGTTTTTGTAAGGTCGATTGTTAGAGCAGTCATTCCGTCTGTTGTGATGGAAAGCTCATTGGGTGAGATAAATTCGGCGGTGCAGAGGGCAAATTCTCTTCCTAAATGGGTTGGCTGAACCGTCAGCCAATCAGAGGATAAAGCGGAAGTATTGTTCACTTGAAGCACGATCTTTTGAGGACGTTTTTTTCGTTCCTTCCCTTGGAAAAAATTCACAATCTGAGCGATTTGTTGATTATCCTGTTTAGGAAAGTAGGACTCTGTTCCACCTTGGATGATGTCGAGTTCAATTTCAACGCCGGCTTCCTGGGCTTTTTGCATATAATAGGTGGAATAGGCTAATGGAATGTGGCTATCCAATTCTCCATGGGCAATATAGATTGGGGTATTTTGCAGATTCTTCAGCCAAAGAATGGGACTGGAGTATTTGAACTCCTCTTTTCGGGCTTCCACGGAAGGTTCTTTAGATAAATAATCCTCATTGATTATCGGTTCATATAATCCGATAGCAGCAAAATAGGATGGGTTTCTGGCAGCTATCATGATGGATTCACGTGCTCCGTCACATCCACCAGCAAGATAAGTTTTATTCGGATTGATGGCGTAGTCGTTCTGAACAGCTTGAATGGATTCAAAGACATCGACATTTCCTATCAGACTACGTTTTTCGTTTCGGGCAAATGGCCAAAGTACTATAAAACCGTTTTTTGATGACTCTTTTATAAAGGTATCAATGATATCTTTAAATTCGAGATGGAAACTCATTAAAAAATGAGGGCGAGTTTCCGCTCTAGTAGGATAAACAACAACAAGAGGAAATCCTTTTTCAGGAGTAAGGGTTGTTTGAGGGACAAAAACCTGGTAGTGTTGCAGGGTTTGGTCGATCTCCGAAATATAACCACGCAGGTGTTTCCCAGGAGCACTGCGGTAGCTTGAATCATTTGCCTCAAGGTAACTTGTTAAGCTGTGTAATGCACGAATCCGTTCAACGGTCTCGATTTCACCCAAAACGGGTTCTCTATGTAGTTTTGACGGGTTGGCCAGATATTCCAGACGTTTGATCAGTGTTTCCAGATTGATTGTGTCTGGATCATTGATTTTTTGCAAAATGGCTGTGAATTCTGATCGAATTTTTTGGCAGAATTTTGCAATATTCCCTATGTAAAAATCTTCTTTGCGGGTTTTATCGGTAAATTTTGCTTCGATAGTATAAAGGCCTTCTTTGAATTCATCGAGTGTAACGGTATTTCCATTAAACCCATTCCAGGGAAGTTCTTCTCCTTTAGCATCAAGGAGCCTGATTTCTTTGGCGTCATCTAACGAAATGGCCCCGTTGCGCTTTTTGAGATTTCCCTGAAAGGGAATAATCCGGGAAGAAAGCAGCCGAACGTTAAAGTTCTCTTTTTCCATTCGCTTGGCGTTTTCTAGATTTGTCAGACTGAGCGAAAGCCCCCACCCCATATGCCGGCTTACCTTTACCAGAAGCAAGTTGTTCCCTTTTTTCAGTTTTATCCGGGAAATGTCGGTGTACTTTTCGACCCAGCGAGTGGAAGTAAATTCTGTGACCAATTGATGGTTAAGCCAAATTTTTGTGATATCGCGTGCACCACTAATGAGGGCTATTTCTCTTTCTTGATCAGACTCAATTTCACAAGCTAAATAAACGGAAGCCAGTTTTATCTCTTTAAAGAGGTGATCGAAGTTGAACACAGGTTCCGATCCAAAGAGAATAGAATTAAAATGGTTTTCTGCTATCAGGTTTTTGGAACGAAGGGATTTTTCCAGCTGATGAAAGGATTGCAGGGTTACCTCACTTTCCTGTGTTTCGACTCCATGTGCTTCAAAGAAATTATATTTGTTCAGTTTTATTTTGGTTGGATATTTGATGTCATCAGGCAATTGGAGAGGCCCAAAAACCCAGAAGGTATCTATTTTAACTTCCGAAGATAGAGAGTTGTTGGTGACATGGACCGAAGGTAACGTTTGTTTTAGATTTTCCCTATTCCAGGTCCAGAGGAAGAGAGTAAGCAGTCCCAGTAAGATGATAGCCCAATTCAGCCATCTTTGAGTTTTTTGTTCCGACATCGTTATTTTTTATAATCTGTTACAGAGTATTACCTGGGATATGATCTATTGTCTTCTTCGATAACCGATGGAGAACTTCAGGCCAATCCAAATGAATGTCTGTTCCTGTATTTTTCGAGTGGAAGAAAGGAATTTCCTTTTCGATGGCCCATTTTTTCCAAAGTTGGTCGGATCCTCCGGATATATCGATTTCGGGCAAGATAAGTTTTTGAATGTTTGAACTATCTCTTAAATTGGGGTTCCCAATTGGATGGATGAGAATGGCTGGGATGGTGGAATCTTTTGCGAATCGTTCGTATTGAGAATGTTGCGAGCCAAAGACCAGAATTTCATCAAAGGTTTTTTCTACAGGAAATATAGGACGGCTGGTATAATCAATCCATTCAATATAGAGATGATGGTAGTGAGGTGCCAACTTTCGGATTTGTTTTCCGTAGACTCTTCCTAAGACTCTGGGGTCGGGCATGACATAAGCGCTTTTACCGTTTCCCATATGGTTGAGTTCGATATGGAAAGGGTGCTTTTCGATCTGGTAGAAGTTATCCCTAGCTAGGGTTTTTCCTATGCTAAAAAGGATCAGACAGAGAGTAAGGGCTGCTCCCATCGAGAGTGATATGAAGGTAATGAGTTTGAAGCGGATTCTTGACTCAAAGAACAACATGAACAACAGGAAGAATCCCACGCTTACGGGAATAATCCAGAGAGTATCATCTCGATAAAGAGTAGAGAATATATTACCTATGGCAAAAACCATGAGGCAGGCAGAACAGGAAAAAAAAACAGCATCCATCCACTTTCCTTGGTTTTTTTTTCGCATTCTGATTCCCATGGCTATACCACCTAAAATGAATATCATGCCCATTGATATTACTCCCCCAAGTGCTATTAGTCCATACTCAGCCCCAAAAGTGAGATAACTGTTGATCAGAGAGTTGACATCGCTCTCTGTTCGAGGGTTTTGGAACCAATGGTTGAACATTTCACCTGATCTCTCAGTGCCCCATCCGACGATGGGTCTATTGGCTATTAAGCCAGCACCACCCTTCCATATTTCAATTCTGTTGAGGGCGCTGCGATCATTGGCGATATATTGCGGTTCGATTCGATCGAAGAACCCACTAGAAAAGAGGAGAAAACCTATGCCTATTACTTTAAAAATGTGATGACTTTTTTCAACTTTGTCGCATCCTAGTAAGTCGATGGTTTTTTTTTCTTTGGGGTGGAGAAAATATTGAATGATAAAGAAGATAAAAGCTGTTCCCATCAAAGAAACTAAAGCGCCGCGCGAGTAGGTTTTGAAGAGCAGAAACCAGAGGAAAAATTCACTCATCAGACCGAAGAGAGAGATGAGATAGAAGAGGATGCCTTCTCGTCTGAGCAATCTACCCCAAAACCAGAAAAAGGGAATGAGTGTCGCGATGAAAATGCCCGCTTCGTTCGGCTGGGCAAAAAAAAGATTCCAGCGTAGCTCATCGTTAAAATAGAAATAATCACTAAACATTTTTTGTTATCTGTAGCCTTTACCGCTTGAAATGATGGTTTTGCGTCCGTCATTATCGTATTCCGTGATGGTTGCTGTTTTGGGGTTCACCCTTCGTCGAATGGTTTGGCCATCTGTTGGTGAAAAAATTTCTGTTATGATGCCGCGGTTGGAATAGAAGAGGCTGATCCTCTTTCCTTCAATCATGCTCACTCTGATTGGTTTAAGAGAAAAATTTTCGAGAACAGAAAAATCCTCTTTTTTGATTTTTTGCCAGGATATCGGAATGGTTTTTTCCGGTGTCTTTATTTTTGTGATTAAGTTGTCTTGATAGGAGAAAAGGTAAGTCTGTTCTGTTTTGCCTTTTGGTTTAATCTCTATCAATTTTACCAAATCCTTTTCGTAGGCAAAGGTGACTTCTGTGGTTTGTGTCGTCAGGTAGCTCAAAACCTGTTTTTCGGAGAGATAGTTTCCGCGTAGGATCGTGATGTCGCTATCTACATTCTTTTCGATTATTTCCAGAATTCGGCCTGCTTGGGAAAGCACTTCCCAAATCGTTCCATTGGGTAAATGGATGGAAGTCAATTGTCCCTTAGTATAGTAAAAATGCCAGTTGTCAGAGCAGGTGATTTTGATTTGAGAATTGCCTATTCGATGGGCTCGAACTGTGTTCAGTGAGTTTTGGGACTTGGTAGAAACTGTAAGAATTATTCCTGAAGGTTGTCGCCAGCAGAATGTTTCTTTTGTTTTGGGAACAAGCCATGTTTCCAAGAAATCGATACGAAATTGGCTTTGAGCTTTTTTGGTGACGGGGTTATAGGTCAAATGATGTGTTACAAAGAGGGGAATTTCTTCGCTTTTTTCTCCTTTAAGATTTCCTACGGAAATCTTAAAGGAGAAGGTCCCGTCGAGCACTACATTCTGCCAAGCGTATAGTTGGTGGACCATGGCATCAAAGCCAGTTGTCGACTGAGGAGAACTCTTGAGAGGAAATAAGAGGGTGACTGTCAATAGGCACGTTTTCCATTTAGAGGAACGAAAACTCGTGGAGGATATTTTATGCCAATTAATCACAAACTGAGCAAAGGATTAAACGACACTATTTTGTTTGGAAACAGAAAGTAAAATTACACGAGTATGGTCTGGATATAAAGATAATTTGTCCACGAGCAAAACTGTCTTAGACAAGGAACTACCAAAATTTAATCAGTCGTCAGAAGGAGGATATCGTAATTTTATTAATACCTCTTGTTTCTTCAATTTTCTAAGTCTAAATATGTAAGTCCCTATGGTTTTATAAGATTAACTACCTAATTATGACTTTAGTCTTTACTCTAAATTGGATGGTAAAGATTTTCGGAATGAGTGACTGTTCTAATAAATAACAGAAGGCTTTATAAAAAAGATTGTAGATCCTTATCGTGACTCACGGGATCCAGCCTGGCTGCAGCATCAGAGAGACCGATGGATAAGAGAAAAGTGGAGAGAAGACCAAGGATAAAAATCAGTATATTTTTCATGTTATCATAACTTTGAAATGTTTTGTAAAAAAGAACAGGTTTTTGCGTACTCGATTGAAGGGGAGCTTGTACCCAAAAAAAGGTACGACATTACCTTTTAGTACGCTACCAGATAAAAAAGAGCTTACTTTTATCTTTATAATCGTTGGTTGGCATCTCCATGGCCACGCGCCAGACAGTGGCGTATTTTGACCAGGGGCCGTGAATTTGCCCATCAAAAATAATCGGGGGTATTTTTCTCTTTTTGAGGGGAAGTGCGGCGATTTGTTCTTGAAAAAGTTTATGTCCCTCCGGATAGGAAAAAAAGAGACAGCGACGTTCAAAGATATCGTCAACCTCATCAATGGTATTGATATTGGTCTGAGGATGGGTCGTACGATAGCAGCGCAAAACATACTCATTGCGACTCAGTTCAATCGCTGCTCGGCGGCAAGCTATCTTAAAATTTTTAGCGGCGGCGTGCCCATAACTGAAAAACCCGGAGGAGCAGTATTTGTAGAGGATAACCATACAATCGTTACTCAATCCATGATCAATTTCGACAGCGGTGACATCTTCCCATACTGTTGAGCGTATTTGAGCTGTTAAGCTGCCGTCCCACCAAGCCACCAAGCAATAGCGTTCCAGAGCTTCAAAGTAAGCTCGGGAACGGCATTGGCTGGCGCAGAGACCGGGAAAAGCGGCCATCCCATTACTGGAGGCATCCCGGTCGAAACCATAAAGATCATGGTCGTAATCTCTTACTTTAACATGGAAAGCCCAACGCTCAATCGCTTCGGAGATGGCCATGTATCGGGCCACAATGGCAGTGGGGTGGGTTCCGGTTCCATCGGCATTGCTGTAGAGATCATGGCTCTTCCTTTTTTGCACCAGGTCGGCATTCAAAAAAGCATTGGCTTGGTAGCAACGCTGCCCCAGAACAGAGAACTCACTGAACTCGATTTTTTCAATGGGGCCTCCCTGAGTAGCGGAGATACTGCGATAACGGAGGGCGGCCAGGTTGAACATCAGTTTTAGAGGCTTATATAGTATAAGAAGAAGTTACCCATCATTCGGAGGGTTCCACTGATCATCTCCTGGAAAAAAAGGAAATTCTGAAGTGGTTGCTTTGAAATCTTTTTGATTTCTAATCGGATCGAGCTTAGCTGTGGCAGTAGACAAACCAATGGTTAAGAGAAGAATAGAGATAATGCCGAGGAGGATGACTTTAAGGTTTTTCATTGAACCTTAACTATGAAAAACCGCTGAGAATTCTCCCAGCTTTTTGCCTACCTAATTTTGAATCGACCCTTGCCTAAATATTGGTAATGTAACCAGTCTGATTTGGTAGGTAATGGTCGTTTTTTCAAAAACATATGGATTTTTCCGAAAACACAAGGTTATTTATGGCCAAGTGTTCTTTGCCCTCTTTTTGACGGCAAGCGGTTATAGCTGGGATGAGTCCGAAGCAGGGAAACCGTTAGATCATTATTTTGCCTTAGATCAGGTTACATTATCTGGACTGCAAAGTGCCAATGGATCTGTTTTTGTAGGAGGAGATAATGTTTACATGTATAATGGTGTATCCTGGAAAAAAATACACATTCCAGGAGTTTATGAAATTGGATCTATGGTGGAGGATGAAGAGGGACGTATTTGGTTGGCTGCGATTGGAGGTATGGGTTATCTGGAGAGAAACAAAAGAGGTTATTACCAATATGTCTCACTCACATCTTTTTTGCCCGAAGGTGAAGAAACGATTGGGAAATTATCAAAAGTCTTTCTTTCACCTTATGGTGTCGTTTTCATTGGAGAAGCAAAGGTATATAGGTGGAGAGAAGGGCGATTTGAGATTTTCAAATTACAGGACAAATGGAGTTTGTATGCTTCTGAAATAAATGGGAAAATCTATCTACATAGTGTGGAGGTAGGCATTTATTTGTTGAGAGAAAATGGCCCGGAACTGCTTATACCTGATTCAGAACTCAATGGAGCTGCCATTTTGACCATGATTGATTTCGCAGAGATGGGCATTCTGATGGTGTCGAATTATGGGATGATGTGGTTACGTGATGGAGTTGTTTCCATCCAAGAAAGTGAAGTCGATGCTTTTTTGAGGAAAAGTTTGGTGATCAAGGCTATTCGATTGGATGAAAAAATTGTAGCTATTTCAACTTATAGGGGAGGGATCGTTTTAGTGGATTTGCAGGGAACTATTTTACGGGTAATCGACCAAACAAATGAACTTATAAATCGAGAAGTAAGAGAGCTTTGGCTTGATCGAGAGGGAGGGTTTTGGATAACACAACCCCAAGGGGTTTTTCGCATAGAGACCTCATCAGCTGTTACGCTGTTTGATCAAGATAACGGTTTTGAAGAGATGATTTTGGGAGAAATTGTAGTTTTAAACGGTGAAAAAATAATTTTAGCCAAAGATGGACTCTACAAATTCAGACGAAGAAAATCTGTCGTTGATAGAGCTGAACTAGATTTAAAATCGGAGATTAATCAGACTCTTTATTGCACAGTGGACGTTGATGGAGCAGTTTTGTTAGGGGGATATTGGCGAATTTTGGAGTGGGATGGTAAAGTTTCATCTGAAATATTTTGGAGGCCGTTTAGAATACTTTCTCTTTTTCAATCAAATATTTATTCAGAGAGAGTCTATTTTGGCGGAGAGTTTGAAGTAGATTGGTTGGAAAGGAATGAGGCGGGTGAATGGACTGATGCAAAGAAGCATATTCAATTACCCAATTCAGCTCATTCCTTGTTTGAAGATAATCGTGGGGATCTATGGGTGGGAACTAAAGCAAAGGGAGTGCATCGAATTGAGAATTCTTTGTTGAACGATAAGAACAATAACAAGGAAAAAAATTATATTGCAAAAATTCATCATTACAATACTGGAGATTTATTGCCGGAGGGTCATGGCGCTGTAATCATAGCCGGTTTGGGTGATAAAATACTGGGGCTTTCTGAAGGAGGTTTGATTTCTTATCATGAGAATCAAAATAGATTTAAAGTTGTTGCAGGATTGCCTGAGAATCATAGAGCTCTGGCAATTTCAAAAGATGGTGGGAGTGGGTCGGCATGGCTGGGGATAGAAATTCAGCTAAATTCTGATAGCCGATCCCTATTGTTGGGAAAAATCATTCTCTCAGAGGATGGTGAGTTTGAATGGATTCCGTATGCAGTTCCTGGACTCAATCGGATTGGAACGATTACGAATTTATTTTTGGAAAACGTAGAGAGTGATCCAATTTTATGGGTCAGTGGTTCTTCTGGGATTTTACGAGTCAAGGTGAATGAGATTAGAGAACGTTCTGTGCCGATTGCCCCGATGATTGTGTCAGCGGAGTCGTCGGATGCAGGTATTGTGCTCAATCCGTTTTCATCGCTGAAACCAGAGATCTCCTATCAGGGCAATCATTTATCTTTTTCCTGGGCGGCTCCAATTTTCCGTGAAACAGGGCCGGTTTTATATCAAACCAGAATGCTGGGGTTTGAGGGAGTTTGGTCAGAGCCTGCCGAAACGACTTTTCGGGAATATACTAATTTGGGAGAAGGAACCTATGCTTTCGAAGTGAGAGTGATGGATATTGATGGAACGGTTGGTCCAGCGGTGAAGTATGCCTTTTCTATTTTGCCTCCCTGGTATCGGACGAACTGGGCCTATGCCGTCTTTGCCTTATGCTTCTTATCCAGCCTTTATGGCTTTTATCAGTTGAGAGTTGCTCAGATCAAAAAGCGTACCATTGAGCTGGAGGGGTTGGTTGAGAAGAGAACCCATGAACTGGCTCGGGCCAATTCAGCCAAGACGGACTTTATTGCGAGCATGAGTCATGAAATCCGCAATCCGATGAATGGAGTGATTGGTCTGACCAATATGTTGCAGGAAGCCAATCTTCCATCGAATCTGGCGGGTGTGGCGACGTCTTTACGAAAATGTGCGGAGTATCTCTCTTCCATTGTGGAAGATGTGCTTGATTTCTCTAAGATTGAATCGGGGAAAATTACCTTGGATGAGGAGGTTTTTGATCTTCGGGCCATGGTCGCGGATATTACAGAAATCTTTTCCTGGCAGAGCAAAGAAAAGCGTATGCCGATAGAGCAGATCATCTGGGAGAATTTGCCGACTCGCTTGTTGGGAGATGAAGGAAAGATCAAACAGATTTTGATTAACTACGTGGCCAATGCCTTTAAGTTTGCCGGGAAAGGAAAGCTGATTCTTTCGGTGGAAGGGGAAACCCACTACAATGAGGTTTCTTTAACGATTAAGGTGACAGATGAGGGGCCGGGAATTCCCGAAGAAGAACAGGCTGGATTGTTTGAAAAATTTAACCGAGGCAAGATGGCGCGACAGGAGAATATTGGTGGAACGGGTCTTGGCTTAGCCGCTTGTAAAGCTTTTGCCGAAAAGATGGGTGGATCTGTTGGTCTGGAAAGCGAGCTTGGAAAGGGTTCCACCTTTCTTCTGAATTTGCGTCTGGTAGTTGTCCCGGAAGAAAAAACGTCTGAAAGTAAAGAGGTGGCAGCGGGAGTCAATGGTTCAACCAGAGCCTTAATCGTGGAAGATCAGGAATACAATGTGTTGGTCATTGAAGCGATTTTGCATAAACTGGGCTATCAGACAGATGTCGCGGTGGAAGGTTTTTCTGCTCTGGAGATGCTCAAAGCCCAGCACTATGATATTGTCTTTATGGATTGGGATTTACCCGGGATGAATGGAGTGGAGGTGACACGTTTGTATCGTGAATGGGAACCGGCTGATCGGCATGCTCTCATTGTGGCAACGACAGCCTATTCAACTCAGGAGAAAAAGATAGAGTGTATGCATGCAGGGATGGATGGGTTTGCCACCAAGCCATTAAGTCCATCGAAGATTCGTCAGACGATCCAAAATCTGAGTGGTGCCATGAAGGGCGCTTCTTCCATCCATGTGGAAAGTGATCAACTGGAAGAGGAAGAGGCAGATCTCGATATGTCTATTATCACGATGATGGCGGATGGTGATCCCATTCGGGAAAGAGAATTGATCAGCAAATACATCATTACTTTAGAGACAGATGTGGAAGGGATGGTCGCTGCGATGGAGGCGAAGGATTCTGAAGAAACAAGACGCCATGCTCATCGAATTCTTTCACAAACAGCCTTGGTTGCCGCGACAAAAATAGCCGCAAGCGCCAAAGAAATTCAGGAAGCAGCTCGTGCGGGTGATACAGAATTTCCGCAGAAAATAAGCCGCCGGTTTCAAAGGGAAGTGGACCACTTGAAGAAGCGGCTCTGGACACTTAACGGAAGGACTTAATCTTTGCAAAACCTTTGTCTACGGCGTAACGGATAAGCTCCGGTGTGGTATGCACATTGAGTTTTCCCATGATATTTCGTCGATGTCCCTGAATGGTAGAGGCTCGCAAGGCTGTTTTTTCAGCGATTTCTTCATTGGATAACCCACATCCCATGAGAGAAAGTAGAGTTTGCTCCCGTGGAGTCAGTATTTTGGAAAAGGCATTAGGATCATGACTCAGCGCTTGGCGTGCTTCCTGAACGACTGCGGTAAAATAAAGCCGTCCATGGGAGATGACTTCGATGGCTTCTTTGAGAACCATCATTGGCTGAGCATTTTTGTCGACGTAGCCGTGAATTCCGGAATTGAGAACTTTGTAGAGTGTATAGTCGTCGACTTCAGAGGAAAGAGCCAGAACCTTCAGCCTAGGGAGTTCGCGCAGTATTTTATAAGCAACATCCAGCCCTTCCATATCAGGAAGGTTGAGATCAAGTAGCAGAAGATCGGGTTTAAATTCACGACAGAGCCTGATGCCTTCTTCGCCTGTCTCTGATTCAGCAACGACTTCGTACTTAAAATGGTCTTCGACGATTTTCTTCAGAAAATCCCGAAACATTGCCTGGTCTTCGATGATCCCAATTTTCATTTGCCGTTACTGATGATTGATGTCGTTTGAATGTACGTCACCTCCCGAGACCTTTTTGTATTTTTTGCTTCTATGTCCGTTTACCGATGATTAGGTTTCTGTGTTTTATGGACCGTATAGCAAATTCATTTTTTAGTGCTAGGCAAGAAGATCGATCCTGTTTTGTGGCATATGTATGTGCGGGAGACCCGAGTTTTGAGATATCGGCGCAGGTATGTCGGACTTTAATCGATAATGGTGTAGATATTCTGGAGTTGGGTGTTCCCTTTTCGGATCCGTTGGCAGATGGATTGACCAATCAACTGGCAGCCCAGAGAGCGCTGGAGTCCGGTATTAATGGGGATGATGTTCTCAACTTAGTGAAAGACATCCGTGAATACAGTGAGGTTCCAATCGTTTTATACACTTATTATAATTTAATTTTCTCTCAGGGATTAGAAAATTACATCCGCAAGGCAAAAGAAGCAGGTGTGGATGGTTTTCTCACTTTGGACCTGCCTCCGGAAGAGGCTGGTGATTTATGTGGTGTATGTCGTGAACAAAATGTAAAAAACATCTTTATTATAGCTCCAACCACTTCTGAAGAGCGAATGAAGATGATTGCGGAATCGGCTTCGGGATTCATTTATTATGTGCCTCGCACGGGTGTGACCGGAGTTCGAGATAGGTTGTCCAGTGACATTGGGAAAAACGTCCAAAAGATAAAGAATTATACGGAGTTGCCTGTAGTGGTCGGCTTTGGCATATCCACTCGGGAACAGGTGAAGGAAGTTGGCCAATCCTCAGATGGAGTGGTGGTGGGCAGTGCTTTGGTCAACTGTATTGGAGAAGAGTTGGAAGATCAAAAGCGGATGATTGATCGTTTGCGAGAAACAACTATCGACTTGGTGGCCGGAGTGCACACTTGCTAGAAAACTTGATGGCGATCTCTTTTTTGTGGAGGAAAGCAAAAGAGATTAATTAGATCGAATGAAAATCAAACTGGTTTGTGAAAACGAGCTTCTATCGAAATAAGGGAAGGCGACATTGTCTCTAGAGAACTCACTTTTTCTGTTAACCGGTTATACCGCTGTTGGTAAAACCGAACTTTCCTTAAAATGGGCAGAGCAAAATAACGCCGAAATTGTTTCGTGTGATGCGCTGCTTTTTTATCGAGGAATGGATATTGGCACGGCCAAGCCTTCTGCTAAAGAGCGTTCGCGGATCCGGCATCATTTGATTGATATCTGTAACGTGGATGAAGTCATGGACATAGGTCGTTATCTTCGAATGGCTGAAACCGCCGTTAGAGATATTCAAAGTAGGGGAAAGAGGGTATTGATCACAGGAGGCAGCGGGTTTTATTTAAAAGCGTTTTTTGCGCCGGTGGTAGATGATTTACCGATTGATGAAGAGCTTAGAGCAAATTTGGAATCCCGATTAAAAAAAGAGGGGCTGGCTGATTTGGTTTCACGACTGAGTGAGCTCAATCCAATGGGTTTAGAAGGATTACTGGATCTTAATAATCCACGACGAGTTGTCCGAGCGCTGGAGAGATGCCTTCTCTCGGGGAAATCATTGCCTGAACTTCAAGAAGCTTTTCGCAAAGGGTCCAATTGGTTGATGGAGAGAAAAAGGCAGATCTGTGTACTGGATCGACCAGTTGATGAACTCAATGCAAGAATCGAACAGAGGATTCGTGGAATGATGGATGAGGGGTTGATTGAGGAGGTCGAACAGCTTTGGATTTCAGGTATTATAAATAATCATACTGCTTCTTCCGCCATTGGGTATAGAGAAACCATTTCCTGGTTGGAGAAGAGCAGGCAGGATGTGGAAAGTTTGATTCAGGAGATTGCGACCAACACGAGGCGATTGGTTAAAAAACAGAGAACCTGGTTTCGCCATCAACTCCCTGAACATCATGTTGTCCAGCTATCTGGCCAACAAGGGGAAACAGATTCACAAACTTTATTTCAATAAGGTACTTTTTAAGGTTTGTCTGGATCTGTTCAGCGAAGGAAAGATCCAGTTTCTGGATTCTTCTCTTTGTCAGAGTACCTTTATTGTTTTTCGTATTCTCCCTTTGATGTTTTTTTAAGCACTGTGAATCCGGAGGCTTTGGCATCACTTATCGAGAGAGGTTTGCTGTAATGGGGAGTATTGATTGTTGATGGGGATGATCGATGAATTGCCTGTCCACACTTTGGGCATTCCGATAACTCGGGATCTGAGATTTTTTGAGTCAGTTCAAATCCTTTTCCGCACAGTTTACACGGTGTTTTAAAGGGTTCGTATTGATAAAGTGGCATGGGAGATAAGCCAGTTTGCCCAAATGAGAACGCTACTCTTCCCTGTTTTGAACAAGTCCGGATCTGATAAGCTCTTGCTCAAGCAATTCACTGATAATTAGATTTTGCTGAACATTCGCATTAATCTGAGCTATTTGAGTGGTGGTTTGGTCAAATTCTTCTCCTTCGGAAACTTCTTCGGGGATTTCCTTTGAAACGACATAAAGAAATATGCCTTTTTCTTGGGACACAATCATGTCTGAAATTTCGCCTTCAGCAATTTGTTCCAGGCGTGAAAGCAGGGAGTAATCGAAATCAGATGGTGGAGTTCGAAGGGTGAAAGCAGGCCATGTTTGCGTTTCTAATCCGGCTTTGTCAGCAGCTTCAGTAAAACTTTTTCCACTTGCCAGTTGTTCGCCAAGATCTGTTTGCATGTTGCGGCCTTTCTCGATAAAAAGTTCTTTTTCCCGAACATTATTGAAATCTGTAATGACTGATTCTTTTACTTCTTCAAAGTCAGGAATGTAGGAGACGAGACGGTCATTATAGAAGAGGATGATCGCTGAGTTTCCAACAGGAAATGGATCGGAAAACCAGTGTTTTTCTGAAAGTTTAAAAGCTTCATTAACGATTTGTCGGTTCCAAAGTCCGCCTTCGGGAGATTCATCGGAGGTGAAGGCCGGGACCATTTTAATGGTCAAATTGTTCTTCTCGATAGCCTCTGCAAGCTCTTCGGAATCTCGTGGAATTTTGTTTTCAAAAAGAGTGTAGGCAAAATCTGAAGCTTCCTTAATTGCCTTTTTTTGAGCTTCCACTAATTTCATCTCAAGCTCTACCTGAGCCCGGACTTCTTCGAAGGTAACGTCTTCCTGGTTCTCATCGGGTTGCAATGGGTCGATCGTGGGTGGTCCTGGTTTTTTAAAACGTGCTTTGTTTTTCTCAAAATAGTCTTTGAGCGCACTTTCATCGGGAGAAGGAATCGAACTCAAATAGCGTTCTCCTCTGAATTCAGCATAAGTGATTTCCATTTTCTCAGGAACTTGGTAGCGGAAGGAATTTGCTTCATAGTATTCCAGTAGTTCTTCATCTGATGGAGTAATGCTAAAGGATAGATCGCTGCTTGCGAGAGTCGCCTGCTCAACTGTCCATTTTGTTTTCGTTCTGGCGAGTTGGGAACTTACTTCGAAAGGAAGGACATAACCAGGTCCTCCGAGGAGTTTGTTGACCTGATCGATACGATAATCGTCGACCATGACTCGAGCAATCGTCTCTTTTCGGACACTTGGATTTGTATTCAGGTTGTCTAGAAAGTCGCTATAAGCTTCCGGATCAAACATGCCATCTGTTCCTTTGAATAGAGCAAGGTCTTGCAGGTAAGCAGCTTTTTGTTCTTCCGTTGGTTTGGGAAGATGAAATTGATCAGCAAGGTGCAATGCGGTTGCTCGCTGAAAAGCGTAATTTTGAATTTGTTCGGAGTTATATCTTGGGCGTCCTGTTTGTAGGTAGGCACTCAACTGTGCTGCTTCGAAAAAATGGCGTTGTTCTCTTTCAGAATTTAGAGGGACACCAAAGAAGTTTCTTTGTTTGGCGGTCGGCTGGCTACTACCACTGCCCAGACCTGGAAATTCGCCGATGGTAAAGACGAACGAGACGATCAGTACTGCCAAAAGAACAAAAAAGAGAACTTGGTAATGCTTTTGAAAGCGAGTTTGCAGCCAGGAGATCATAATATGTCCAATTAAAAGGGGCTGATGCTAGGAGTCAGATACCGGCTGTCAACAATGGACAAAGCAACGAAGAGGAAACTCTTTCAGCCTTAAAATTTTTTTGAGTATACAGGTCTTCAGACAACTTCCTTAGAGGGAGGAGTCTGAAGTTCTTCGATTAAGGAAGCGATCGTCTCGTTTCCAAAGGTTTCTTCCATCCATTTTTGCCGTTTTGTCCTGAAGTGAGTGACGATAGGATCGCTGTTTTCGATGAATGCTTCGTCAGGAGTTTCTCCATAGCGTGAGAATAGATGAGAGAATTTCTCTAGATTAATACGGTCCAAAGGCATAGCTGGCTGGAAATGATGCTCCAGCGATGTCTCCTCTTCTGATGGCGGAATATTGGTGAGAAGCTTTAGGTCGACCAATCGGTTCAAACTTTCATTGAGGATTTGAGTTGGAATACGGGTAATCTGTGCGAGTTGGGAAGCGGTGTAAGGAGGAGCACATTCTTTAAAGCGGCGACAGATAAGGACGAGGACAAGCAGTGAAAGATGTTCTCTTGATTCCTGGCTCAGGTAGTTCCAGGCAGTTTGGCTACTGCGGAAATTAGCATTTTGAACGGCGTAGGTAATCTGTCCACCTAAAAGAACGATAAACCAAAAGATAAAGAGACCCACCATAAGAATCGGGAGGATACCGAGAGAACCGTAGAGGCTGTGAGAGATGATGACTCTACGAAAATAAAGAAATGCCAGCAAATGATTGAGATAGAGGAGCCCTATAACGATAATGGAACCGATGATGGCTGGAATCCAATACACATTGGTGTTCGGAATAAAACGATAGAAGAGAGATAACAAACCGACCAGGATGAAAAGAGAAATGAGAGGTGCTCCGGAAGAAAGAAGATACCTGATCACCGTACCCCCTGGAAGCTGTTGCAGGACGGAGGCCAGAGCTGCGGCAGAAAGCATGGTTAAACCGGCGAAAACGAGAACGGCGCCCAAGGTGATGGCTGTCCAATAAAAAACGATTCGTAAAAGCCAGTTTCGACCGCGTCGAACACCCCAGATATTATTAAAAGCATTTTCAACCGAAGTAAAAAGTTGGATGACGATAACAACTAAAACGAGCGCTCCAGCTATTCCGACTGCTTTAGAGCGACTTCCTTCGATAAATTGATTAAGCAGGTTGACGACGGCTGATGGCTGCGTTTCTTCCGTCAGATTTGTGTCCTGTGAATCTTTGTTTCCCTCGAAGTTCTCATATTCAGTTAATTGAGGTGCGATAAAATGCAGGGCTTTGTTCAGTGATTGAACTGCTACTTGAGGATCACTTCTTTCCAGAACAATACCGGAGAAAAGAACAGCGATGGCAACCATCGGGCCTAACCCCAGAAGAGAACTATAACTGAGGGCGGCGGCTCGGCTGGTGATTTTGTTTTCTATTAACCCCGTCCAGGTGATAGACAGTACTCTGAGTAAGGAGAAAACTCTTCCTGTGATCGTCTTGTCTGCCAGAGTGTTCGTTTTCCAGATATCTCTTCGTAACACAGAGACAAAGTGAAGCTTTTTCTCAGTGAATCTTTTTAGCAGGGATGAGGATGCCATGAAAACGCGTGGATTTTGCTTTTGGGCACCTCTCTAGATGAAGAACCCTTAAAATTCTTCTTCTATTGGATCTTTTGAAGATCCTCAACGCAAATTAGAAAATCATGAGATAGGCAAATCCCAAAGCGCCCACCAAGCCGACAAAAGAACTGGCGATGATGATGCCCAATAAATTTCTAAAGAAGGTGTTTAAAAAGAGCCCTAAGGAAGTGAGAATGGCTGACCAAAGTAAGAGTTCGCTGCTCTGTGCCCAAAAAAGATAGCAGTAAAAGCCTAGCCCAAAAGCCGCTCTAAAGCGGATGAGGGTAAACATGGAGACTTGTAAAAAAAGAGCAACGCAGAGAATGAGATCGATAACTCCAAGAAAGAAGAGAGGATTGGCCAGGCTTTTGAGTATCTCGTCCGGGTCGAGATTATTTAAACTGGGAACCAGTAACCCTCCAGCTGTAATGAGTAAAATGAAGGCATTGAAGAGAACGCCTACGTTGGTTGCGCGTGCAACAGCATCACTACGATCTCTTTTGTCAGATGTTTCTGCTGTTTTTCCTTCTGCAGCAGCCAGCATGTCCTGGACATCAATGGGGGCATCCTCTTCCTTCTTAACATTCAGAGAAGCGATTTTGATCTCTTCCCTTGGTTTAATTTTCAGTTTCTTTTTTTCAGGAAAGAGAGTTGTGACCAGTTGTTCGTTTGTTGAAATCTGAACCCATTCTTCGGTGGATGATTCATAATAAAAGGTGTCTCGATCAACTTGCTCGGCCTCGACCAGGGAAGAAAGCTGTTCTATGGTGAATGGACCACGAGCTTCTTCGTCGCCTTCTTTGCGGATATAGAATTCCTCCATAACAGGTTTTTAGTATTTGTATATGAATGCCTTGTGGGGCAGGTTCAAGGAGATTGTTATTTCAGTGATTTGTACGGACTGAAGAGTAATTCGACATAAAATCACATTCTCTTGAGTGTTCTTATGCCAAGAAGGTGTAATCCCGTTTCCAGGATGAGTAGTGTCCGGTGACAAAGGAGGAGCCGTCTTGCTTTGATTGCATCGTCATCGACCAGAACTTTATTATTATTATAAAAACTGCTGAAAACACCAGCCAGTTCATAGAGGTAATTACAGAGGAAATGAGGGCGAAGAGAGGTTGTCGTTTGGTTCAGATTTGGAACAAATGCGATCAGTTTTCGGGCCAGATACTGTTCTTCAGGTGTTTCCAGTTCATTAATTTTCTCCAGAGGGAGGGAGTTTTCATCGATACCGGCTTTGCGAAAGATACTATGGATACGGGCAGCTGCATAGAGTAAATAAGGGGCGGTATTCCCCTCAAGGCTGAGAAGCTTGTTCCAGGCAAAAACGTAGTCCCCAGTGCGATTTTGGCTGAGATCAGCATAAATGAGCGCGCCAATTCCGATGGCAGAAGCGATTTCTACCGCTTCTTTGGGCGATAGATCAGGGTTTTTTTCGTTCACAATACGCTGGGCTCGTTCCTCTGCCTCTGCTAGAAGCTCTTTCAAACGGATGGATTCACCGCTTCGGGTTTTTATCGCCTTACCGTCTTCACCTAGAATCGTTCCAAAAGTGACATGATGAAAGTCTGGAAGCTCTCGATTCGTTTTTTTGAACCATTTTTCTGTGGTTAAATGTAGTTGTTCGAAGTGGTCAGACTGACGGCTATCCGTAATGACAATAATATGATCTGCCTTAAAATGCTCTGTTCTGTAGAGCATTGTTGCCAGATCAGTCGAAGCGTAGTTACTGGCTCCATCAGATTTACGGATGATAAAAGGTTGGGTGGCAAAACGAGGATGTTCAGGATGGAAGACGACTAAGGCTCCTTTGCTTTCCTCCGCAATATTGAGATCCGTTAATTCCCGATAAACCTGCTCGACTTTGTCCCGGTAGAAACTCTCACCCAGGTAATAATCGAAATGAACGTCGAGTTTCTGGTAGATTACCTCAACCGCTTCGAGGCTGAGTTTGTTGACTCTTTCCCAAAGCGCAATGCTCTCCGGATCGCCATTCTGTAGTCGAACCAGTTCTTGGCGAGCTTCATTCAGTGCATTTGGGTCTTCTTTGGTGATCGCACTGGCTTTTCTGTAAAGACGTTCGAGTTCCTCTAGTGGATCAGCTTTCAGTGCTTTAGAATCCAGGAAATTTTTGTAGCCATAGAGGATCATGCCATACCCTGTTCCCCAGTCACCAATATGGTTATCTCGTATGACATTTGCGCCACAGAAAGAGAGGAGTCGGCAGATTGCTTCACCTATCACAATGGTGCGAATATGCCCGACGTGCATCTGTTTGGCAGCATTCGGAGAAGAAAAATCGACGACGAATGTCTTGTTACGATAAAGCTCACCAGCATTGGTTCTGAGATGTTCTTCACCGGAATAGGTTTTGAGCCAATCGAGAAGAAAGGGTGGTTTTAGCGTAAAATTAATGAACCCCGGGCCGGCAATTGAAATCTCAAAAGATTCGTTTAAAGAATTATCTGTTTTTAGTTGTTCAATTATTTTTGTGGCGACTTCTCGTGGGTTTTGCTGATTTTTTTTGGCATATGAGAGAGCGCCATTGACTTGAAAGTCGCCAAAGCGGGGATCTGCCAGCCGAATGTTGGCATCAAATTCAGTATGGGAAATACCTATTTTCGCCACTGCTTTACGGACAATTTTCTCTAAGTTTGTTTGGACGTCGAACCAAGGTTCCATCCTGCCAATCAAGCAGTTATGCATTCACGGATTCAAGACCAGAATCTCTCTTCATACGAAACAAAATAGAGTCAAAATGACCCAGTTTATGACCGTTTGAGAAGGTTCTCTAATAGGTTCGGGGTAATATTGGCTCGACAAAGTTGTTCCAATAAGCTAATGATTAGGGTTTTAGGTGAAAAAAGGCTTATTTTTTTTTCACCCTTTATTACTATGAGTAAACGAACGATTCCAAGTCGTCGGTTCATCAAACCGTCATACACCTATCTTATTGAGAAAAAGAGAGATGGGGGTGAATTTACCCAAGAGGAGATTCGCTACATCATCGATTCAACCCTTGACGGGGAGATGCCACAATATCAATTAGCTGCCTTGGCGATGGCTATCTATTTCCAGGGGATGTCCGCTCAGGAAACAGCCGTTTTAACCGAGGAAATGATGCTTTCCGGGGAAGTGATCGATTTGTCGCATATTGCGAAACCGAAGATCGATAAATATTCAACAGGTGGTATTGGAGATAAAACATCTCTGGTACTTGTTCCTTTAGCGGTGGCCAGTGGTATTGTTCTTCCTATGATGTGTGGGGAAGGGCAGGATTATGTGATTAGTTCCTTGGCTAAATTGGGTTCTATACCTGGCTTTAAGAGTGATCTTTCAATTGATGAATTTGTTTCCCAGTTGGAGATCACAAATGGAGCGTTTGTCAAACAGAGTGAAGAGTTAGCTCCTGCCGATGCAAAAATGTTTGATTTGCGTCGGAGTACCGGAACTATTCCGAGCATTCCTCTTATTACGGGAAGTGTTTTGAGTAAGAAACTTGCCGAAGGAGCTGAAGGTTTGGTCATTGATGTCAAA
The DNA here is from genome assembly GCA_028280955.1 of Opitutaceae bacterium. Lineage (GTDB taxonomy): Bacteria > Verrucomicrobiota > Verrucomicrobiia > Opitutales > Opitutaceae > NORP342. Next base: position 15,301 of record JANQKU010000054.1, on the reverse strand, counting down.
TGGGGCAACGGCTCTTTTATTAAGGACTTGGAACAAGCTAAGCAGTTGGCTCGTTCGATGACCAGAGTAGGGCGTTCTCTCAAACGACGTTGTGTGGCTTTGGTCACAGACATGAATCAACCGTTGGGCGATACCGTTGGTACCTCCTTGGAATTGAAGGAAGCTATTTCTCTGCTTAAAGGTGAGGGGCCTGAAGATATGCAAGAGCTTATTTTAAAGCTGGGAATGGAAATTGTCCGATTGGCTGGGGTGGCTGGTTCGACCCTTTCAGCCAAACAGACTGTCGAAAGGCATATTAAGGACGGTACTGCTTTGGAGAAACTCAAGGAGATCGTGAAAGCTCAAGGTGGGGATACCTCTTATATCGATGATCCGGATAAGTTTCCGACAGCAAAACATATTCGTAAACTTCCAGCTCCCAAACGGGGTTATGTGCATACGATTAATGCAGCGATGATTGCTCGGGGCGTACATTTACTCGGAGCTGGAGTGGATAAGCCGAAGCAAAAAGTCGATTATGCTGTTGGTGTATCGGAAATTCGTAAAGTGGGCACCCAGGTAAAACAGGGAGAACCACTAATGATGATTCATTATAACGATGAAGCTAAACTCGAAACAGCTTTGGAGTATTTCAAAGCTGCCTATCGCTTAGCGCCTAAACGGCCAACACCACCTCCATTAGTTGTGGAGAGAGTCGCTTAAGGCTTCCTGGTTGATTGTTCGCTAGATTTTAAAACAAAAAGCCCGATTGTAAAAAATACAATCGGGCTTTTTTATAGATAAATTTTTAGTCTTTTGCGCGCCCCATGTAGGAGCCATCGGCTGTGCTGATGCGGATCTCTTCATCGACCTTGATGAAAAGGGGAACTTGCACGACAAGGCCTGTTTCGACAGTAGCTGGTTTTTGAACGTTGCTGGCAGTATCGCCACGAATTCCTTCAGCAGATTCAGTAACTTTTAAGACAACTGAAGAAGGTAGTGTAATGTCGACCGGAACATTTTCAACAAAGAGTATCTCGACCTCTGAGTTAGGAACTAGATAGTTTTTAGCATTTCCGATCAATTCTTCGGAGATTTCGATACTTTCAAATGTCTCTGTGTTCATGAAAGAATAGCTACCGCGATCAACGTAGCTGAATTCGAGAGTTTGTCGATCTGTCGTCAGTTTTTCGATATCTTCTGATGTCGAAAAACGTACATCAGTACTACGTTGGTTTTTTAGATTGCGGAGTTTGGCCTGGACGAAAGCCCGCAGGTTTCCCGGAGTGCGATGATGCATATCGAGGACTAAATGTGGATGGCCTTGATATTTAATTACATGCCCCTTTCGGAGATTATTGGCGGAAGTCATTGTTTCTGGATGTCTAAAGAATAAAAGAAGTTTAGGCATACTGTGAAATACGTTGGTGTCAATAGGCTCTCTCTTATGACAAGATAAGCTGAAAAATGGGTCGAATGGATGAGTGTTGCATGAATAAATGGCTGTTTTTTTCGGTTTCTAATGTCTTGCCCTTGTGAAGGGCATTGATGAAACTGCGCCCTTTTAAATTATTTCAGATCATTTGTGAAAAAATCTTTAATGAAAAAAATCCATGTAAAACCTTTCGGTTTTCCCGAAATGAAAAACAGATTGATTGGTTTTTCACAGAAGACGAATATGGGGAGGGGCTGGTTTTTATGACAAAATACCATGAATACGATCCAACCTCATAATCTGATTCTGCCATTATGAAGCAACGCACTCTATTGCGCGAAGTCTCTATCAAAGGGAAGTCCTTACATACCGGTGACAACGTTCACTTAACGATGAAGCCAGCTCCCGTTGATCATGGCATCTTATTTAAACGAATTGATCTTCACGGATCTCCGGAAATTCGACCCCATGTCTCAATGGTCGAGGATCTTGTGCGTAATACCACGATTGTCTCCGGACATGCTAAATTGCACACAGTGGAGCATGTCCTCAGTGCTTTACATGGCTGTGCGGTTGACAATGTGATCGTGGAGATGGATTCCAGCGAACCGCCGATCATGGATGGTTCGGCCAAGCCATTTGTAAATATGATCCTTGAAGGGGAGCCTGTTGATCAGGAGAAAGAAAGGGAGTATTTTGTGTTGGATAAGCCAATTTCTGTCACAAAGGGAAATTCCTCCATCATCGCATTGCCCTCCGATACTTTTAAAGTTTCCTGTACCTCTGCGGATGATCGAGGTGTGCATACGCAACACCTATCGACATTGATCGATCCCGAGATTTATATGACCCAAATAGCGGCTGCTCGCACTTTTACTATCTATGAAGATATCGAAGAGCTTTTAAAAATGGGCAAAATCAGGGGCGGAAGTCTCGATTGTGCTGTTGTCTTGAGGGGAGATAAAATAATCTCTAAGGAACCCCTTCGTTTCAAAGATGAAATGGTCCGTCACAAGATATTGGATATTGTCGGAGATGTCTTTTTGTTGGGATTGCCTATTAAAGCACATATTGTGGCTATGCGTCCAGGTCATGCGATAAATTCTGAACTGACCAAAGCTCTATACGAACGTATTCAGGAAATAAAAAATGGTCCGAAGAACCCCCCCAAAGGACCATCCACCGTTTTGGCGACAGAGACCTCCATGGATATTCAGCGTATTATGGATACAGTGCCTCATCGCTATCCCTTTATTATGGTCGATCGGATCATAGAAATCACCAATGAAGATGAATTGGTCGCAATAAAAAATGTCACTATTAATGAACCGTATTTCCAGGGACATTTCCCGGGACAGCCTGTTATGCCAGGTGTTCTTCAAATTGAGGCAATGGCACAGGCCGCTGGCGTTTTGATGCTGCGTAAAACTTCCAATGAAGGAAAAACGGCATTTTTTATGAGTTGTGACAAAGTCAAATTTCGCAAAGCGGTCAGACCAGGAGATCAGCTAGTGATAAAAGCCAAAATGACCAAAAACCGTGGAAACAAAATTGGAGTCGCCTCAGTCAGTTGTTATGTTGACGATAAGATTGTCTCCAGTGGAGATGTCAAATTTGCCATTATGAATACACCGGATGAAGCTTAAGATTTTAATTCTTTTGGACATAGATTCATTGACAAAATAAACATAAAGAAATGGCCACGACAATTCATCCGACGGCGATTATTGAAAAAGGTGCGGAGTTAGGCAGTGATGTCGAAATCGGTGCATATGCTTACGTGGGTTCGAATGTCCAATTGGGTGATGGTTGTTTTCTGCACCATCATGCAACGGTTGAAGGACTCACTACTCTGGGTACACAATGTGAAGTTTTTCCAAATGCCTGTATAGGCACCATAACTCAGGATCTCAAATACAAGGGTGGCAAGCCGAGTGTAAAGATAGGGGATCGCAACGTTTTTCGTGAATGCGCCACGGTACACTCAGCTACAGATGATGGCGATTTTACCATCATAGGAGATGATAATCACTTTTTGGCTTATTCACATGTGGCTCATGATTGTGTGGTTGGAAATCATGTTATCGCGAGTAATAATGCGACCCTTGCTGGACATGTGATAGTTGATGATTATGCGATTATAGGAGGTCTTACTGCGATTCATCAATTTTGTTGCATTGGAACTCATTCGATGTTGGGAGGTTGCTGTAAAGTGGAGAAAGATATTCCTCCTTATCTGATTGGAGATGGGAATCCTGCAATTGTCCGGTCGATCAACAAAATAGGACTAGAACGTCATGGATTTACTGCTGATCAAATCAGTCGGGTAAAGTTTGCCTATCGCGTTCTCTATCGCGAAGGTTTAAATCGATCGCAAGCGTTGGAGAAACTGAAGGAGCATGTAGAAGCAAGCGAACCTGAAATTCAGAATTTCCTGATTTTTGCAGAAAAAAGTGAACGTGGCTTTGCGCCTGGATTGAGAAACTGAGGATACTTGTCCCGATAAAGAAACACTTCTGGGTCAGGACTTTTTATGATTTTAAGTCAGTTTTCAGTTTTTGGCCGGTAAGATGTTTAGTAATTCACCCAGGTGAGAAATTTCGCCATTGGAAGGGGAAGTGCTGCCATAGCGAAGGTGAATACTTTGCCAGCCAGCAGATCGTGCGCCTACGATATCATGGTGATGGCTGTCCCCTACATGCAGACAGGCCGAAGCGTTATGTCCGAGCTTGTCTTCGGCAAAGGCAAAAATACCCGGATCAGGTTTTTCGATGCCCGCTTCACTGGAAATGATGACAATGGAGAAAAGATTTTTGAGTCCGGTTTCTTTTAGAACCGTATGCAAACGACTATCCCAATTTGAAAGGATTCCGGTTTGATAGCCACGGGCAATGAGAGTGGTGAGGGTTTCTATTGCTTCCGGATAGACTTTCCAGTGGTCACCATGGGAAAATGTCTCCCACATATCGCTGAAAATAGGCTCAAATTGATTTTTTTTGATATGAGTAGGCAGGAGAATTTTGGCAACTACTTGGCGCCAGAAGTCCTTTTCTCTTTCTTCGGGATCGAGAACAGTCTCATCTTTTGAAAGGGTTTGAAAAGTTTCCTGAAAAGCGGATTCCAAAACATGTGGTGCAGCTGTGATACCATGCCTCTTTAAGATATCTGCATAGATTTCTCCAACGGAAGGATAAGGGAAGAAAAGAGTGCCTGCGGCATCAAAGGTTACTGAAGAGATGGTATTTATATTCATCCTTGATCGGACTCATCATTCCGCAATTTTTTATCAAGTTCTCTTAGATAGTCGTAGCTATAGAGACCTGTTTTATGGCTATCGCTGAATTCAAAACGCACAGCATAATTTCCGATCATTTGCCATCCAATAACAGTAACATCGGAATGATCTTGACCAAATTCGCCACCATATTGTTGCCCGAAAATATCTTTTTCTCCTTGAGCAGATGCGCTGGGAGATGCCGCTCGCAAAATCGGAGCAGCAAAGTAAGATTCTTTCCCATCTTCCCATAAAATAGCTACCTCGTTTCCTATTAATTGAATATTTTTTGGAGATATCATATTAATGCGGGGACTTTGCTTCTTTCAGATGACGGCGTCAATCTTCTGCCATCGGTTGGATAGAATGATTTTCGTTTTTTGGTAGAGCTCACGGGCTTCTTTCTTGCGGTTCGCACTGCTCGTGTCACTTTGTTATTCATGAACGTCAGAGGCAAATGGCACGGCAAGAAATTTTATTTTGGTCTGCATTACGATTTGCATGCCAATGAAAAGGATACGGAGCTAGGGACTCGTTGTGGACAAAAAGAGTTGATCCCGATGCTCAAAGTAATGAACCCAGATTTTGTCCAAACGGACTGCAAGGGCCATCCGGGTTATACCAGTTGGTTCAGCAAGGTGAAATATGCATCCATCCCATCTGGATTGAAAAAGGATGCTCTCAAGCAATGGCGGGCGGCAACTCGTGAATTGGGATTGCCTTTGCATTGTCATTATTCTGGCGTCTGGGATGGAGCTGCTGGCAAAAAATATCCCAATTGGAGAGTAGTTGGTTCGAAAGAAAAAAGTGTGGAAGGAAGAGCCAATCATATTCCACCTCCGATCCCTGCAGAGGTAAAAATGTGTCCACTCGGGCCCTATGTGGAGAAGTTAATGATTCCGCAGATGTTGGAGTTGATCGATCGATATGGGGTGGATGGTTTTTGGATCGATGGAGATCTGTGGGCGGTTGAGCCCTGTTATTGTAAACGTTGTCGTAAGAGTTTTACGGAAAAAACGGGTATCATAGAACCTCCAACTGAGGTTGATGATGCAAACTGGGGGGTATGGTGGAATTTTACCCGGGAAAATTTTGAAGCTTATGTGACAAAATACTGTAAGGCGGTGCACCGACATAATCCCGATGTTTTGGTTTGCTCCAACTGGTTGCAGACATTTTTAAATCCGGGTGAACCGATTGTGCCGACAGATTGGATAAGTGGAGACAATAAGTGGGTTTTTGGGCTGGATCAAAGTCGCTGTGAGGCGCGCTTCCTTTCAACTCGAAAGAAGCCTTGGGATATCATGCTCTGGAGTTTTTATAATTCACATGCCATTGGTGATCCCACTTCACCCTGGACGTCGAAGTCACCTCAAATGCTCATGCAGGAGGCGGCCATTCTCCTTTCCTTTGGAGGGGGTGTTCAACTCTATGAAAATCCGGGTGGAGTTCGGGATGGTCGTCTAGTAGAATGGCGTCAGAAGCGCTTGCGTGAAGTGGGTCGGTTTGTGAAGAAACGCCGTAAAATTTGTCAGGATACGGAATCCATTCCACAGATCGCGGTGCTGCATTCGGAACATCATCTGCGGAAAACAACTAAGGTAAAGAACCTGATGTTTGATATAAACTGTGCGCCCGTGACCGGAGCCGTGTATTCGCTTTTGGAGAATCACTATGGGGTGGATGTCCTGGATGAATGGGCCTTGTTGCCACGCTTAAAAGAGTTTCCCGCAATTGTGGTGCCAGAATGTCATGCGATGTCTGAGGATATGGTGAAAGCTCTGAAGGACTACGTTCAAAAGGGAGGGAAGCTTCTTCTTTCGGGAGCGGATATGTTTGAGCGTTTTGGGGCTGCCTTTCTTGGAGTGACCAAAGGTAGATTGGAGGAAAAAGCGGTGTATCATGTGCCGGCGGCAGATGGTTCTGTTCCCCTCTATAGTGAGTCATGGCGGTTAGTTAAGGCAAAAGAAGCGACTGTTCTCGGTTGTTTGGCCAAGACTCCTTTGTTGGATGAAACGTTATCTTTTCCAGCGGCTACCATCAATCGAATTGGCAAGGGTAGAGTCGTTTATATTCCCGCCAATATTTTTCGGGATTTTGATCGTAATCGTTTTGTTCTCACTCGGGAGTTTATTGGTGAGGTAACAAGGCAATTGGTGGGGAAGCTCCCTATTATGATTGAAGCGTCGACATGTATTGATGTGGCATTGAGAAAAAAAGGTGAACGAACCATTATCCACTTGGTTAATCGATTGAGTGGTATTCCCAATCAACCGAATAATGGCGCAATCGATGAGATCCCTTCAGTAGGTCCGGTGAAAATTACGATAAAACGATCGAAGAAACCCCGATCAGTGACAACTCCATTGGAAAAAGCAGGTGTGAAATGGAAATACTCAAAGGGAAAAATCATTCTGAGATTACCCTTAGTCCATATTCATGAAGCCATCGTGATCCATTGAGTATGGTGTTTTAAGATCGTTTTGAAAAATACTGAGCTTGACCTTTTTGTCTCATTCTAAAGCGATCATTGCCATGGACAAACCATTAGGTGCAAGAGTTGAAAAACAGGGTGATCGTCCGTGTTTACTAATCAATGGAAGAGTTGTCAGTCCTCTCTTCTATGGCCTGACGGATTGTCCAGGTTCACGTTGGTCTTGGGAAGAGGTTCCGGCGCGAAATATTCAGATTTTTGCGGAAAATGGAGTATCTCTTTTTCAAGTCGATATCTGGTTGGAGCAGTTGGTGGATGAGACTGACAGACTCAACTTATCTTTAATACGTCGCCAGATCGCAGGGGTAACTGATATCGTTCCGGAACCTGGCGTGATGATTCGACTTCATCTGAATGCTCCTGACTGGTGGTGCCATAAGTATCCGGAAGAATGTGTTGGCTATGCGGATACAGAACCAGATAAGGAAAAATATTGGGGATTGACTCGACCCTTAGCGGGAGAGAATTTGCGCCCTTTTAGGGCCAGTTTCTATTCGAAGAAATGGAAGCAGTGGGCTTTGTCCCATTTGGAGGCATTTTGCCGTGAACTGTCTGAAACCTCTGAAGGTCAATCTGTTATCGGAATACAATTATCCAATGGTGTTTATGGGGAATGGCATCAGTTTGGTTTTCTCCAGCATGATCCCGATACCGGCCCTGCCGCCCGTGAAGCATTCGTCGAATTTTTGCAGAAAAAATATAAAGATTTATCTTCATTACATAAGGCATGGGGCCAGCACCTTGGCAATTGGGATGAGATTCAGGCGCCGAATACTCCGGAGAGAGAAACAATCGATGAAGGTATCTTACGAGATCCGTCAAAAAGACGATGGGTCATTGATTACTTCCAATTTCTTCACGACGAAACGGGAGATCTGATTGTCGACCTTGCCGCTAAGATCAAAGAAAGCTGGCCAAGAGAGATTGTGACGGCCGTTTTTTATGGTTATTTTCACGGGATGTTTGGCCGGTTGGCGGCTGGTGGTCATCTGGCATTAGAGCGTATTTTAGCGTCGCCGGAAATGGATTGCCTCTGCGGTCCGCAGAGTTACCGAAAAGAAGCGCGTGGTATGGGAGGAACTGGGCATTCGAGAGGGTTACTGGGGCCGGTTGTTCGGGCAGGAAAACTGTGGCTCGATGAAATGGATGAGCCAACTTCGTATGTCGGTTGTTCTTGGGATACCAGTTTTGAGGGAACCATTGAAGATGATATTGCCGTAATGCGTCTCAATGTTTTACATCCGGTTATTCGGGGAGGAGGTATGTGGTGGTATGATTTTGGACCCAATGCATTGACGCCAGATGCCGCGAATTATGGTGTTTCTGGTTCATGGGATCATCCTGTTTTGATGAAAGATGTTGGGAGACTAGCTGAGATTGTTGCTGATAGGTTGGATGTTGGTTGTTCGCGTGCGGCGGATGTCTTAATTGTCCATGATTTGAATTCTTTTTGTTATACGGTAGGAGGCCGTCTGGATTTGGGTAGTGGGGAACTGGGAGATAAAACAGCGAATTGTGGCGATATCACTTCTGCCTGTGCCATTGATCATTTGACCGCGGGATTATTGAAATCGGGTTTGGTTCACGATGAAATTCTCCTCTCAGAAATCGAAGCTCAGGATCTTTCTAGCTATCGATTAATCTTCTTTGCGACGACGCCGATTTTGACAGAGGAAAAAAGGGCGACTCTTAAAGAAAAATTATCCGATTTCAGCGGGCATGTGGCTTTTCTTTCCTTTTTTGGATGGTGCGATAATCACCAAATGGGAGCTTCATTGGCACATGATTTCAGTGGATTTAGCCTGAAAGTCGTGGAGATGGATCGACCGGTCCAGCGATTGGAGTTGGATAGTGTTGTCGAGGAACAGGATTTGGCTGAAAAGATGCAGGTAGTTACGATGACGGAACCTGTTACAGTGGTTGGGCAATGGGCAGATGGGAGCCCTTCAGCCGGTTACAGAAATGAAGGAAAGTCTGTGTGGTGGTATTTTGCCATTGCGCCGGGTCATCCAGATTTTTTAAGGGCTCTCGGTCGGAGAGCTGAGTGTCATATCGTTAATGAAGGTGATGATACGACTCTTCTGGGATGTGGCTTGTTGGTTATTCATTCACTGTCTGGTGGTGACAGAGTTTTACGAATGCCGGATGGTCGAACTTTTTCGGTTGAGCTACGACCACGCAGCACGACGGTTATCGACGCTAACAGTGGACAGATTCTTCTCAAATAATCGGAAAAGAAAAATACCAAAGAGAGCATATCCTACTTGAGTTTTTGGTAAGAGATTACCTATGGTTAATCGATATGAATACCCCAAGTGTTAGCCTCGAAATGGCCGAAGATTTTCGCAGGGACGGTTATTTACTATTGTCCAATGCTTTTACCAAAGAAGAAGTCGCTACTCTTTTACAAGCAGTCGAAGAGGGAGATCGCGTTGCAACGACTAGTCGCGACACCAAAGATGCTGAAGGTAGGGCTGCAAAAATTGCGATTTGGCATGAACTGGGATCGGATATCTGGTCTCGAGTTTCAACAGACCCTCGGATCGTGAATAATGTCCGAATTCTGATGGGAGAGGATGTGGCTTTCTTTCACGGAAAGGTGATGCTTAAATTGGCAGGAGGAGGAGGTTCTTGGGAATGGCATCAGGATTATGGATACTGGTACAATCAAGGTTTTCTTTACCCACGGATGATCAGCGCTTTTATTTCTCTAGATCCTTCTATGGAAAAAAATGGTTGTTTGCAGGTTTTGAAAGGTTCCCATCATCTGGGACGATTGGAACATGGTAGGGTAGGTACGCAAACTGGAGCTGATGCGGGTCGCATCGACATCATTGAAAATATGTTGGAACGTGTCTCCGTCGAAATGGAACCGGGCTCTGTTCTTTTCTTTGATTCAAACCTTTTGCATACCTCCGGTCCTAACAATTCGGATATCCATCGCCGGTCTTTCATTGTTTGCTACAATGCCATGGCCAATCCTCAGATAGGGGAGGATGGTCAAATGGTAGTTAGAGAAAGTTGTCCTGTTTCGGATTTTTCAGATATTTTGACAACAGTTTGATTTAATAGATTCCTTAAAGACAATTTACATCGTGGACCTGACAACTGTACTTACGTGACGACGATATTTTATTGAAATGAATACCACTTGTCAGCGGCTCATGGACTGGGTTCGCGAACACGGGCGTGGATGGTATGATCCTGCCACGCGATGCTGTGTTGGGTCGCGCGATACTCTGTGGTATGCGGTTGCCCTTCTTCATTCCCCGGACACCGCTGAATGTGCCCTTGGGGATGCACTGCTGGCAGAAGCAACAAGTGCCGATAGCACTCATACACCGGTGACGATGTTAGCTATTTTATTGATTTTGCGGGAGCGTTTGTCTGCTCCAGCGGTAGCTAACCTGGAGACTGAAGTGCAAAAAATGTTACCCGAAGCAGCATTGGCTGAATGGCACGATGGCAATGTCAATCATCCACTGGCAGCATGGGCGACGTTGATTCTTGCAGGGGAACGGACAGGGGATGGCATGGCAGTCGCTTGTGGAGCAGGGAAGTTGCGTCTGTTTGCGCAGACAGTGGGTAATCGTCAGCATGCAGAGCATCGGCAGGCAGTCTTTTCCGAATACAATAGTCCCACATACACGGCACTGGATCTGTGGTTTCTTGCCCTCATTGCGGAGTTTGCTCGTGATATAGAGGTCCGCCAGCTGGCTCTTTTTCTAGAACAACGGTTGTGGATCGAGACAGCATTATATTTCCATGCACCCTCACAGCAGTTTGCCGGGCCGCACAGCCGCGCCTACCTCGATGATTCACTAGGTGGCTGGTCTGGGCTGCATTGTACTCTAGCCGTAGCCTGCGATAGATCGTTATTCCTCGAGCCACAGAGAGTGTTTCATGCAAACCATCCCTCTGCCGCGCTGCAAAATGCACTCGTTGCAATCATTCCTTTTCACTTTCCCGATGAAGCCCGAAGGCTGGCTTTTGCCAAACCGTTACCTTGTCAGTTGCGTTTGATGACCTATGGCGAAAGCTATCATGAAAACAATGCAATACATGGCTTTGAGGACGGACTTTACTCCGGTGGTTGGAGCCGGCTCACAACCTATCAGATGCAGGAATTTTCCCTCGGCACTGCGGAGAGACCCTACGTCAATGCTGGGCACGCTGATGCTTTTATGGTCCGCCTTCGTCGTCGTTCAAAGATTTACAGTTGTGCTGACTTTCGCTCGATTTTCTGCCGAGGAGTTTTCAATGACGCTGTTGTCGGTCAGCCCAATCGTGTGCATGTGACGGGTGGAAAAACAGATGAAAGCTACCTTTACGAAGAAGGTCGCACGAATACCTTACAGCATCGCAACCGTGCTCTGGTCCTCTATGCGCCAAAAGGTGTCGGTCACTGTGGTATGAATGGATTCCGGGTGGATATCATGTTTTCGTGGGATGCACCATTCGATGAGTTCTTTATAGATGGTCATTCGGTTGATCCTGCGAATGCCACGACCTTGTCAGCGATGAGTCGATTATTGTTTCGCGATGGCGATGTGCTTGGCTTACTCATCCCGTTGCCACCACAGCCATCTTCGGGTGCAACGCCAGTTAACCTGAGAGTTACAGGTGGTTGTTTTATCGTGAGTATCCACAATTACGACGGACTGACACGTGATTTTGAACGCGACGAACTCAGGGGCTGGACCAACGGATTTTATTGTGAACTTTGGACCACCCGTGAGTTTGCCGATCTCGATGCTCTCTGGACTCACGCTACGAGGATCACAATCTCTGACCAGCTGCCCGGCGCAGGGCGTCATCGTTGTGTGTGCGTGCAAAGTGGCGACACAGCTCTCGAACTCGTGCACAACCCATGGGCCGAGGAGACGGTGCTTGCTACCGTCAACGGTGCAACGGTGGATATTGATCACTTTGAAGCCGTTGATCTGACAACCGGTGAATCCCTAGTTGAGCCAGCCACGATTTATGGCGCAGAAGCGCTGGCGGCATTTCCGACAGTGGAAGGAGGAAGCTCATGAAGACAGAACATCGATTGGGTTTCCTCTTTATCTCGCCATGGTTAATCGGCTTCGTGCTGTTCACAGCCGGGCCGATGATCTACTCACTTTACCTGAGCTACACGGCCTCGAGCCTGTTGTCGCCACCGCAATGGGTTGGACTGGAAAACTATCAGCGTATGTTTGCCGATCCCATCTTCTACCGAAGTCTCGGGAATACTGCCTACTATGCGTTTCTCGGTGTGCCACTCGGTATAGTTCTTTCGCTCGGGCTGGCTCTTCTTCTCAACACCCCGGCTCGCGGATTGGGCATTTTCCGCACGCTATTTTTCCTTCCATCGGTGACAAATACTGTAGCTCTCTCCATTCTTTGGCTTTGGTTGCTCAATCCTGAATTCGGACTGCTCAACAGTGCCCTGCACGCAATCGGCATTGAGGGGCCCCTCTGGCTGCAGGATGAGGCATGGTCCAAACCGGCGCTGGTGTTAATGTCATTGTGGACAGTTGGCGGGCAGATGATCATTTTTCTGGCAGCGTTACAAGGGGTGCCGCGCGAATTAATAGAGGCGGCTTCACTCGACGGAGCTGGGCCCATACGTCGGTTTTTCGCAGTCACTCTGCCGATGATTTCACCAGCTTTACTTTTCAACCTTATCATGGGATTGGTCGGTGCGTTACAGGTTTTCACTCAGGCGTTTGTTATGACGGGTGGCGTGCAGCCAGGTAGTGAGGGAGGTCCCAACCAGAGCACGCTTTTCATCGTCCTTTATATCTACAAAAAGGCGTTCCAGGAGTATGACATGGGCTATGCCTCCGCGTTGTCGTGGGCCCTTTTTGTTATCATCACCGCATGTACCTGGGTAGCCTGGCGGTTCGCTCGTTCACGAGTACACTACGAAGGGGGAGGGTCATGAGATTACCGGGAGAAATCACTCCATCTGGACGGGTATTGCGCATCGGACTCGTCTATGTTGCACTGGTGGCGCTGAGCACGTTGTTCAGTGTGCCGGTTGTCTGGATGGTGAGTTCGTCACTACACAAGTTGCCCGAAGTCTTTGCGCAACCCTATCAGTGGATTCCTGAGATTCCTCAGTGGAGTAACTACTTACGTGCAGTTACCATCCTGCCAGTGCCGCGATTTCTGTTGAACACCATTATCATTACAGTGCCGGTTATGGCTGCCACCATGCTCTCGTCGGCGCTGGTAGCCTACGGATTTGCACGGTTTCAGTTTCCTGGTCGCGACCTGCTTTTCAGCCTTTGCCTCGGCACTATGATGTTGCCGGGTCAGGTGACGATGATCCCACTCTATATCTTGTTCGCGCGTCTTGGATGGGTGGATACCTACCTACCGTTAATCGTACCATCACTATTCGGCTCGCCTTTCTATATTTTCCTGCTGCGTCAGTTTTTCATGACGATCCCGCGTGACAGCGAAGAAGCGGCGTTGATCGACGGCGCCTCCCGCCTACGCATTTGGTGGAGTATTATCATGCCGCAAGCGCGACCCGCGCTTGCTACCGTACTCATCTTTACCTTTATCGGCACGTGGAACGATTTTTTCGGTCCTCTGCTTTATCTCAACAGTCCCGAGAAAGCGACGCTCACCCTCGGGCTCAACCTCATGAAAACACAGGTACTGGGTTCCGGTGTGGTTGAGTGGAACGTCCTTATGGCCGCATCACTCCTCGTGCTACTACCCAATGTGATCCTGTTTTTCTTCGCACAACGACACTTCATTAGTGGTATCTCCATGGGCGCAGGCAAATGAAACATATCCTCCTTCTTTCTTTCTCTCTGATTATTCTGATCCTGGCTTTTGCTGGCTGCGGTCGTTCGCCCGGTGAGGATCGCACGATTATTTATAATTGTGCGGCTAATACCGCCGAGATCACCGCGTTGCGACCTGCCCAGGAAAAGTTTTTTGCGCAAACGGGCATTCGCGTGAAACTCAATCCGTTCAGCGGTGAAGAAAAACTCTATGCAATGATGGCTGCGGGTCAGGCACCCGACGTTTTCTATACCAATAACGCTGTGCGTGACCGGTTGGCAGCTGAAGGTCGTTTACTCGATCTGAGAGCTTTTGTGGAAAATGATCCTGTCTGGTCGCGTCTGCGACCCGAGGTCAAAGCCGCCGCGGTGTCAGTCGACGGCGGTATCTACAGTTTGGGCAACTGGACGCAGACTTGCGGCGTCTATTACAACCGGACGGCTTTTGCCGAAGCAGGTTTGGAACCACCCAGTCCGGACTGGACCTGGGCTGATCTGTACACCGCAGCCAAAGCGCTGACTCGTGACACCAATGCTGATGGTAAGCCCGAACGCTACGGTATTTTTATTCCCGCTCATTTCATTGAGACACTGGAGTTGATGAATCATGCGCCGATTGCGCACGATCAACTTTTTCTGAGTATCTCGCCAGAATCGCGTGAAGTGTTTGCAGAGTATCTCCGCTTGATTCACGACGGCTTTATGCCTGATGTCCGTCGGGTGCAGGCGATGGGCATGCAGGCTGCACAGATGTTGCAGGCTGGACGAGTAGCGATGTTGGTCGAGGCGGTGCCTCATCCCGGACTGGCTGAAACATTGACCATCGATTGGGCTGTCGCGCCGCTGCCTCGTTTCGGTGATAAGCCACCACTTTATTTTCGTTCAGCCAGTGGTGGACTTTCACTTAGCTCGACCACAAAGAACCCTGAAGATGCATGGCGTACCCTGGTATGGCTGATCAGTGAAGCTGCTCCCTATCAACCGAGCCCGATGATGACAGATGTGCCGTTCATCGCTGCACAGGAAGAGAAATATCCCCAACTACGTGGGCGAGGTTTTCGTGAGGTTTGGGAGTTGAGTGAAGAGTATCCGGGTGGTGACCCGCGCTATTTCGTACGCTTTACCAACTGGTCGATGGGTCCGGTGATGACGCGTTTCCAACCCTGGCTCGATCGGTTGTGGTCGGGAAATGCGACGATTGAACAAGTTGTAGCAGCGGTGCCGGAAATCAATACTGGGGTTCGCGAAGATCTTGAACGACAATTGAAATCCGGTGGCTTGCAAGCAATCTGGAAAGAGAAACTGTCGGAAGCACTAGCCGAAGCGCAACCTTG
>JANQKU010000012.1 GCA_028280955.1 Opitutaceae bacterium | reverse complement strand
GACTTTGCTTTTGTCAGTAGGGGAGCAGGAGACAATTGCCTTAATGGCAATGGCGCTTCATGCTCTAGACGTGCCTGCTGTCTCAAAGACGGGAGCTCAGGCAGGCATTATCACGGATCGGTTTCATACCCGTGCTCGTATTATGAGTATTGATGGCAACAGGCTGGAAGCAAATTTGAAAAACGGAGAAGTTGTCATTGTGGCAGGATTTCAAGGAATAGCCGAAAACGGACAAATAACAACATTTGGCAGAGGAGCATCAGATCTGACTGCAGTCGCTGTTGCCAATGCTGTTAAGGCAGATATGTGTCAAATCTTTACAGATGTTGAGGGTGTTTACACTTGCGATCCTAGGATTGTCAGTGATGCGGAAAAGATTAACGAAATTAGTTATGAAGAGATGCTGGAACTTGCGAGTTTGGGATCAAAAGTTTTGCAGGCTCGTTCTGTTGAATTTGCGAAGAAATACGGAGTGACGATTGAGGTAAGATCGAGTTTTAATAATGAACCAGGAACTATTGTGAAAGAAGAAGTAGAATCGATGGAAGATGTCGTTGTCCGGGGTGTGGCCGTAGACAAAGATCAGGCAAAGGTAACAGTGAGTAACCTTATTGATAAGCCGGGATCCGCGGCTAAGGTTTTTCAAACTCTTTCGGATGCAGGTATTGTTGTGGATATGATTGTGCAGAATGTGGGGCGTAACGGGGTTGCGAATCTTACCTTTACCGTACCTAGAAGTGATTCTACCCGAGCAGAAAAAACGGTTGCTTCCCTGTTGGGTGAAATAGGTGGAGGAGAGGTTGAAGTTTTTGAATCAATCGCAAAAATTTCAGTTGTGGGAGTGGGAATGCGAACTCACTCGGGCGTGGCAGCGACATTGTTCTCTACGTTGGCTGAAAAGGGTGTGAATATCCAATTAATCAGTACTTCTGAGATTAAAATATCTATAGTGATAGATTTTGGACAAGCCGATGTTGCTGCTCAAGCGATTCATTCGGCTTTCCGATTGGGAGAATGATAAAAAACTTTCTTTCTTTGAGAAGGCGTCAATTAATTCAAAATGCGATTCATCAGTACGAGAGGAGGTGGAAAGGCTCACACTTTTTCAGAAGCTGTTGCGGCTGGATTAGCTCCTGATGGAGGTCTTTTCCTTCCGGAAACGCTTCCAGATATCAAGCACTTGCTGTGCGATGATCAAAGGGTTTCCTATGCTGATTTGTGTACGGAATTTCTTAGTCTCTTTGCGACTGATGTTGATAAAGGTGATCTTCGAAAAATTGTTCAGGAAACTTATGAGGGCTTCGACTCTGAGGAGATGGCGCCTTTGTGCAGGTTGGATGAGAAAATATTTTTGCTGGAACTTTTTCATGGTCCTACCTTGGCTTTTAAGGATTTTGCCTTACAGTTTCTCGGAAGACTGTATGAGCGGCAGGTCCAATTGAGTGGAAAGGCTATTAATGTTTTAGGAGCTACCTCTGGTGATACCGGAGCAGCTGCCATTCATGGGCTCCTGGGCAAGGAAGGAGTGAATGTTTTTATTCTCTATCCAGATGGACGAATCTCTCCCTTACAAGAAAGGCAGATGACATGCACGGAAGCTGAAAATATTTTTCCATTAGCCATAGAAGGGAGCTTTGATGATGCACAGCGAGCATTAAAAGAAACTTTTAGAGATAGTGAATTTGCTGCTGCTGTTGGATTGTCTGCGATTAATTCGATCAATATAGCACGGGTGTTAGCCCAGTCTGTCTATTACTTGTATGCTTGGTTGCAGATTCCGGAGGAGAGTCGCGTAAATGTTGAATTTGTTGTTCCAACCGGAAATTTTGGGAATGTACTGGCAGGTTGGATATGTCAAAAAATGGGATTACCTGCAAAAACCTTTCATGTAGCAACTAATCAAAATGATATATTGCACCGTTTTTTTTCCTTGGGAAAATATAAAGTGGGGAAAGTTATTCCAAGCTACGCTCCGTCGATGGATATTCAAATAGCGTCGAATTTTGAAAGATACATCTATTATTCTGAAGGGGAGAATTCTGATAGAGTCGGCTCCATTATGAGTGAAATGGATCGGACAGGTGAGTATGATGCCTCCAATCTTGCTCTTGGTTCTTTTCGGTCATCGAGGATGGATGATGAAGAAATACTCAAGACGATTGAGAAGGTGTATCGCCACTATGATTATATTTTAGATCCTCATACCGCTTGTGGGTTTGGCGATTTGAGGGGAGATCGGACCAGTGTAGTCTTATCGACTGCTCATCCAGCCAAGTTTCCTGAAGTGGTTAAAAAGGCGGTAAATGTTATCCCTACGCATCCAAAATTGGATATTTTAAAAGATAGAGAAATTCGAAAATATACAATCGATCCAACCCCTGCATCGATTAAGAATTTTATTATCAAAAATCAATAGGTTTCTACTAAGCTGTTCGATTAGTGAGATAATCTCTATGTTTGACGATGTCAGATGCGGTCGGTAGATACTCTTACAATAATGAATCAATCTATAGCAATATATGATACTACTTTAAGAGATGGAACTCAGGGGGAAGGTATTTCCTTTTCAGTTACAGATAAGATCCGCATCACAGAAAAGTTGGATCAATTTGGTATCGATTATATTGAAGGAGGATGGCCGGGATCGAATCCCAGGGATATGGCCTATTTTGAGCAGGTCAAGAAATTGAATTTAGAACGTGCCAAAGTTGTTGCTTTTGGATCGACAAGGAGAGCCAATGTGCCAGTCGAGGAAGATGGCCAAATTCAACTATTACTGGAGGCTGAGACATCGGTCGTTACGATTTTTGGAAAGAGCTGGAAATTACATGTCACTCAAGTTTTGAGGACAACTGAGGCCGAGAACCTGGCTATGATTGAAGATTCAGTCCGCTATCTATGTGAGCAGGGTAAAGAGGTTATTTATGATGCGGAGCATTTCTTTGATGGCTACATCGATAATCCTAAATTTGCGATAGCTACCTTGGCGGCAGCAGCTCGTGGAGGTGCTGCGTTCTTGGTTCTCTGCGATACAAATGGAGGGAAACTGGTGGATGAGGTGAGAGATATAACCTCAGCGGTTTCTAAGAAATTTCCAGATCAGAAAATTGGGGTGCACTGTCATAATGATTCTGGATTGGGCGTGGCTGTTTCATTGGCTGGGGTCAGTGCTGGCGCTTTGATGATTCAAGGGACCATCAATGGTTATGGAGAACGTGTTGGGAATGCGAATCTAACATCTATTCTCCCTAATCTCCTTTTGAAAATGAACAAGAAGGCCACTTGTTCCGATAATTTAGTCCATTTAAGAGAGCTTTCTCTGTTTGTGGATGAGCTTGCCAATCTCAGGCCGAATACGAAGGAAGCTTTTGTCGGATTGTCTGCCTTTACCCATAAGGGAGGCGCTCACGCTGATGCTACTAAAAAGGTGTCTCATAGCTATGAGCATATTGACCCCAAGAAAGTTGGTAATCGTCAGAGAGTTCTTGTTTCGGATATGGCGGGTCGCAGTAGCTTGTTAATGAAAGCGAAAGAACTGGGTTTTGCTTTGGAAAGGAATTCACCCAAAACGAAGAAGATCATCGAAGAATTGAAGGATCTTGAATATAAGGGTTATGAATTTGAAGCTGCTGATGGTTCGTTACGCCTTCTTTTAGAGAAAGGAATAGGCGAGGTTAATGATTTTTTTGAATTTGAAAGTTATCGAGTGATTGTTGAAAAGCGAGCAACAGATGAGCGGCCGATTGCTGAAGCGACGATAAGGGTCCGTGTGAACGGAGAACCCATTTAC
>JANQKU010000001.1 GCA_028280955.1 Opitutaceae bacterium | reverse complement strand
TAGGCCAGCTTTGTCTCCTCGAGAATAGCGCCTACTCCTATCGAAAATTTCTGCCAGGTAGAAACTTCCTGACTTATCTGAGCCTTTCGGCTTTTGGTTAATCGGTAGAATTTTGCTTTGCGTTTTGTCTCTGTGATGCCCGATTCCGCTTCAATCCATCCCTTTTTTACCAAACGGTGAAGCGCGGGGTACAGAGATCCCTGCTGCACACTAAAGGCTTCTTTGGAAAGTAGTTCGATACGACGGGCGATACTATAACCGTGCCTCGGGCCACCGGAAAGTACCGAAAGGATCAGCAGATCTAAGGTCCCCTGAAGAATATCTTTCTTTTGATTAGGCATATCTACGGGTAGAAAAACTACCGGTAGAACGTCAACTAAAATTTGGCAAAAGTTTTTACCTGTCTTACAGAAGGTTTTTTTCATCCGCAGTTTTAGTTTTGTCTCCAAAACTCAAAAAGAAGCCACTATTGACCTTTCAGCGGAGCACTTCACCTTCAGGCCATGCATCCTTTGCTGGCAGGCCTTTTTTTCCTTTTTTCAGCTTTCTCCATTAGTAAATGCCTGGCCAACACCGAAACAGGATTTCCAGGGGTCGATCTGCCCACAGCCATTTCCGAAGATCGGATCGATCAAAAAATTGACGAATTACAGGCTCTCATAACAACCCAACCTGGCAATCAGATCGCAATAGCTTACCTGGGCTATGCCTTGACACAGAAGGCCCTTTTTGTGCCTTTATCCCAGAAGAAATCCCTTGTTCATCGGGGAATCACGAAAATGGATCAAGCTGTTCTGGCTTCCCCCTCTGACCCACGTCTTCGCTTAATTCGAGCTATCAATGCCTACCAATTACCCAAAATCCTCAAACGTCATCCTGTTGCCCTGCAAGACTTTGAAACTCTAAAAATCCAACTCCAGCAGAGTCCTGAAAAATTCAGCCCTACGCTCACCCGTCAAATCCTGTTCCATCTCGGTTCTTTCTCTCTCAAAGAAGGGCAAAATGAAGCTGCTATCCAATTTCTCAAAAAAGCACAAAAAATTCCTTCCGATCTTCCCACAAATCAGGTTATTCAATCTCTGCTCCATACTGCGCAACGTGAAACATTCCCTTTAAACCATGTCGAAAGCCATCAAACCGAAACCCAGTAATCTACACTCTGATCTCGACCGCATTCTTGTCTCCGAATTAAGGCTGAAACGCCGTTTAACAAAACTCGGCAGCGAAATCACAGAAGCTTTCGGTGACAAAGAAATTACTGCCATCTCCATCATCAACGGCGCCATTTTTTTTACCGCTGATCTCCTTCGAAAGATAAACAGGCCCATTCGCCTCGATTGTATTCGCGTCTCCAGCTATCGAAACCAAACTATCTCCAAAGAAAAACCGCATATTCTGGATATGCTGCGCTTGAATGTAGAAAAGCAGCACGTTCTTCTCATAGACGACATCCTCGATACAGGTAAAACCCTCTCCGTCGTGGCAAAGCTCCTGAAAAAGCGGAAACCGGCAAGTCTGAAAACCTGTGTCCTTCTCGCCAAGCAAGGCCGGCGCGAAGTTGAATTCGAAGCCGATTTCGTTGGATTCAAAATACCGGATAGATTTGTCGTCGGTTATGGATTGGATTTTGCCGAACGCTATCGAAATCTGCCCTCCATCGGTATCTTAAAACCAAGTCTGCAAAACCCACCCGAATGGGCTTGATCGGCAGTAAAAAATGATACTCGCCAATAAATGGGCCGACTATGAAATCCTCGCGACCGGTGATGGGTTAAAAAAAGAACGTTGGGGAGAAATTATTCTTGTTCGGCCCGACCCCCAAGTTATCTGGCCAAATCAGGATAAAGATTGGGGCTTCTACGATGGCTTCTATCATCGCAGTGAAAAAGGTGGAGGCACCTGGGATTTTCACAAAAAAATCCCTCCGTATTGGACAGTAAACTATAAAAAACTTACCTTTAAAATCAGTCCTACCAATTTTAAGCATACCGGACTTTTCCCCGAACAAGCTGTCAATTGGGATTGGGTATCTTCTCTGATTAAAGACAGAAAGCGACCTGTTACAGTGCTCAATCTCTTTGGTTACACCGGAGCTGCCACCGTTGCGGCGGCGGCGGCAGGTGCCTCTGTCTGTCATGTGGACGCTGCCAAAGGAATGGTCCAGTGGTGCCGAGAGAATGCAGAACTCTCCGGTCTAGCTGATGCACCCATTCGCTATATTGTCGACGATTGCTTAAAATTTGTGCAACGTGAAATCCGCCGCGGCAACCAATACGATGGCATCATTATGGATCCACCCTCCTATGGTCGTGGAAAAAAAGGCGAAATCTGGAAGCTGGAGACAAACCTTTATTTTTTTCTGGCAAAAGCAGCTCAACTCCTTTCCCCCAATCCTCTTTTCTTTCTTGTCAATACTTATACCACTGGCCTATCCGCAACTGTTATTGGTAATATGCTCCAAGCCACTCTCGGCCAGAAAAATGGAAAAATCACGTCCGGTGAAATCGGTCTTCCCGCCCAGCCGGATAATTTCATTCTCCCCTGTGGCACTTACGGACGTTGGCAAGCCAGTGCCTAACCTTCTATGTAAAGAAACACTCTTCAGCCCTTATCAATCAGAGGCGAAAACTCTTCGATTATCTTCCCGTAGAGACCTCTTTTAAAAGGTACAATAAGATCGAGTAAATCTGCGGAATTAACCCACTTCCAGGCATCAAACTCAGGTTTGGTGGTATGAATATTAATATCATGATCTTCACCCAAAAATCGCAAAGCAAACCACTTTTGCCTCTGTCCTCGAAAGCGCCCCTTCCACACCTTGGATACAAAACCAGAAGGTAAATCATACTGCAACCATTGCTGGCTTTCAGCGATAATTTTTACTGAACTTGTTCCGACCTCTTCCTTGAGCTCACGCAAAGCAGCCTGACGGGGATCTTCTCCGTTTTTGATTCCTCCCTGGGGCATTTGCCAAGCATCTTCCGCTGTATCAATACGTTTCGCCACAAATACCTGACTGTTTTTATTCAAGAGCATAATTCCCACTCCCGGACGATAAGGCAGGCCTTCTATCTCTGACTGATAGGTATTATTGTGGTCAGATAAAGTCATAATAATGCAATCATCTAAAAGTTCGAAAGACTTTCTTTAGATTAGAAATTCATATGCTTTTTCGAACGTTTGACGGGCTTTATTCTCAATATTTTTTCCATGACCTACAATGATTCGCTCAAAATCCCATTGTAAAATTCTATCGATGCTCTGCCTCATTGCCCGACGATCCTTGATAAAAGTCTTAAAATAACGCGACGGCCCTACCTTCCGATAGACCCCAAACAACTTCAACAAAGCAGAACTGAGCCAAGACCCGCTGTATCCAAGATTAAACACAAGATCTGCAATAATCAGACTGCGGCTCTTCCTGTGAAAAAAAACAGTCTCATTGAGATGAGGGATTCCTTCCACAACTAAAAATTCCAGTTCACCCTTTGCTGTATCCGGCCACAAAAGTGGAATATCGTTCGCGATATTCCACTTTGGAAACTTTTCCTTCATTCCGGGAGCTGCCATAAAAACAGCCTCTGGATAATGCCCAGCAAAATCTTTCACGAACAAGTCGTGCATAATACTCGGCGCTACCACATAAGCCACTTCACCTAACGGCAAAAGATCTCCTGCCAACTCTTTACTCCATTGAACAGGTGAAATGACCATCAACCGATCATCACTTAACTGAATAATCTGCATCCGGTGACCCGCATCTATTCCAATCATCGTCATCGGTGCATTGTATTCCCAAAGCCCCTCTCCAATTAAATTCAGCTTCATATCCTCATTTACTTTTTCTGCCTTTTCTTTGCCCTCGCCGATAGCTCTTGCCACCGCCAGGTGGCTTAAAAGCTTCACCAGAACGCAACGCCTTTATCTGATCACGCAGTAAGGCAGCTCTTTCAAATTCCAGGGCCGAAGCGGCTTCTTCCATTTCGATCTCCAACTCAGAAATAACAGCAGCCACATCCTCATCTCCATTCAACTCCGCAACCAAACCATCCTTGGAATCCTGAACGTAGTCTGCATCATGCAAACTGGACTGAATGCCTCTTTGCACACTTTTCGGGACAATACCATGTTCCTTGTTAAAAGCTTCCTGTTTTGCCCTGCGAGATTGGGTGATTTCCACTGTTGCATGAATCGAATCGGTCTCTCTATCTGCATAAAAAATAACACGCCCCTTATCGTGACGAGCAGCTCGACCTGCCGTTTGAATTAAACTGGTCCGACTGCGCAAAAAGCCCTCTTTATCCGCATCCAATATAGCGACCAACGCGACCTCGGGGAGATCCAACCCCTCTCGCAACAAATTAATCCCGATTAACACATCAAAATCACCACGTCGCAACTTACGCAAAATTTCAACTCGCTCAATCGCGTCAATATCTGAATGCAAATATTCAACTCGAATACCCCCTTCACGTAAATAACTGGTCAAATCTTCCGAAAGCCGTTTCGTTAAAGTAGTGACCAATACCCGTTCACCTTCATCTGTCGCCACCTTAATCTCTCCAATCAAATCCTCCACCTGTCCCTTGGTTGGTCGAATATCGATTTTAGGATCCAACAATCCAGTCGGTCGAATAATCTGTTCTGCCACAACTGCAGATTTCTCATACTCAAAGGCCGCCGGTGTTGCCGATACAAAAAGAGTCTGTCCTGTCACCTCTGTGAATTCATCAAAATTCATTGGTCGGTTATCCATGGCCGAAGGCAATCGGAAACCAAAATCAACCAAGTTCTGCTTTCTGGAACGATCTCCCGCATACATACCACCTATCTGAGGAATGGAGACATGACTCTCATCAATCATCAAAAGAAAATCCTTAGGAAAAAAATCAATTAGACAGAAAGGTCTCTCTCCTGCTGGTCGACCGGATAAATGTCTCGAGTAGTTCTCAATGCCACTGCAAAACCCCATTTCCTTAAGCATCTCCAGATCGTAATTTGTCCGCATCGAAATGCGCTGCGCCTCCAGCAATTGTCCGTTCTTTTCAAACCACTCAACCCGTTCCGCTAATTCTGTTTTAATCGCATCAAGAGATGCCTCGATTCTATCTTTTGGTGTCACAAACTGAGTCGCCGGAAATAAACTGAACTGCTGGAAAGAAGCGCCTGTATCACCCGTCACTGGATCCAGTTCCGAAATACTTTCAATCTCCTCTCCCCAAAACTCTACCCGAAGCCCTTTTTCCAGATAAGCCGGCATCACATCGATCACATCTCCTCGAACGCGAAATCTTCCTCTTTTTAAATCGTAATCGTTTCTTTCATACAAGTTCTCTACCAGCCGATTCAAAAAAACATCCCTCCCCAAATGTTCCCCTACCTTGAGAGGAATCATCATCTCCAGAAAATCTTCCGGTGAGCCCAGTCCATAAATACAAGACACACTCGCTACCACGATAACATCCTGCCGGCTGATCAAAGCGCTGGTCGCCGCAATACGCAAACGATCGATCTCATCATTAATCGATGAATCCTTTTCGATAAACGTGTCCGACTGCGGGATATAAGCCTCCGGTTGATAATAATCGTAATAACTGACGAAATACTCGACCGCATTTTCAGGAAAAAATGCCTTAAACTCAGAATACAGCTGAGCCGCCAGAGTTTTGTTATGCGAAATGATGAGAGTCGGTCTCTGGCAACGTTGAATCACGTTCGCCATGGTAAACGTTTTCCCCGATCCCGTCACCCCAAGTAACGTCTGATACCGATTACCTGCCTGTATCGATTCCACTAATTGATCAATCGCCTGCGGCTGGTCTCCCTGCGGAACATATTCTGCACTTAGTTTAAACTCGGATGACGACATTTTGGATTCCTTTTGTAACTTCCCAGAGCATACCTAAAAAGTCAAAATGATGATAACGACAAAGGACTCCAAAAGAATCACTCTTGATCAAAAACATCCTGATCAAACTGTCCCTCACTCTTACCGACAATACAACTGACCACTGCATCACCCGTTATATTAACCGCTGTTCGCACCATATCCAGCAAACGATCCACTCCAATGATCAAAGCAACGCCCTCTACCGGCAAACCCACTTGGTTAAGAACCATTGCCAGCATAATCAATCCAACTCCAGGGACACCAGCCGTCCCGACCGAAGCTAGGGTTGCCGTCACAATAACCATCAGATAATTGACGAATGTCATTTCGATCCCATAGGCCTGCGCAATAAACACCGTCGCCACTCCCTGCATAATCGCCGTGCCATCCATATTAATAGTGGCACCCAAGGGAATGGTAAACGACGCAATCGAATTCTTCACCCCGACACGATGTTCCACCACCTCCATCGTCACTGGAATCGTAGCGCCACTACTTGCCGTACTGAAGGCAAAAAGCTGGGCTGTTCGTATCTTCCGTAAAAATCGCACAGGATTTAATCCGGAAAAGATCTTAAGCAAGGATGGATAAGTGACCAGCGCATGGAAAAGTAACACGCCAAAAACCAGGAAAAAATAGAGAGCCAGTGGTTTAATGGCAGCAAAGCCTTCCGTCGCAAATGTCTTGGCAATTAAACAGAAAACACCGTATGGAGCCACCTCCATCAAAATAAAGACAAGCTTCATAATGATCTCATTGAGATCATTGAAAATAGAACTCACTCGCTCTCCTGCCTTTCCGGACATGATCAGGGCAATGCCAAAAAGAATCGAAAAAACAATAACCTGCAGCATATTCCCTTCCGCCATCGCCTTGAACGGATTGGTAGGAAACAAATTAATAATGACTTGAATGAGGGAAGGTGCCTCTGGCGGAGTAAACCCTTTGTCTGTAGATAAGGCAAAACCTACTCCTGGTTGAAAAAGGACAGCCGCTGTTAACGCAATCGAAATAGCAATAGCAGTCGTTCCCAAATAAAATAAAAATGTTTTTAGGCCAATCCTTCCCAACTTCCGTATATCATCTAAAGCCGTTGTCCCACAAACCAAAGAGACAAAAACAAGTGGCACTACCAACATTTTTAACAGTGCCAGAAAAATGGAACCTCCTACGAAAAAAGCCCCACCGACAATATATTGATCAATAAACCAGTTCGTATTCCAGAAATTCAGCAGTCCTCCAATGAGAAACCCAAGGAACATACCAATAACAATATTTCGGGTCAGTTTATTCTTGGTCGGAGAATTCATAAGAAGCTAAGGGTATAAATGACGACAGAAAGTCAGAATCAACATACTGAAAAAAAGAAGCCCCCGAGGAAAGATTTATTTAACCCTCGGGTCGATGACCAAAGACTGTAACTCTTCCACCGATAAGACATCCAGTCTGGAAACAGTTCGATGAGCCCCATGTAATTCTTCTGCGGGATGTGTGGTTGACAGAGCAACGACCTTCATTCCACCAGCTAACCCCGCATTAATGCCCACCTGAGCATCTTCAAACACAATACAGTTTTTCGGCTCTACCTCAATCTTAGCAGCTGCCACTAGAAAAACCTCCGGATCCGGCTTTCCATGAGACACATCCTCAGCCGAAACAATCAATGGAAAATACTTGTTCACGCCCATTACATCCAGAATTGTTTCAATATTCAAACGATGGGTGGAAGACCCTACCACACAAGGAATTTCCGCCTGGTACAACATCTCTAAAAAATTAACGACCCCAGGAAGAGGTTCGATTCCTCTTTCTTCAACCACTTCCCGATACAGCGCTTCCTTTCGCAGTGACATCCGCTGGATTTCATCAACATCCGAAGTCCATCCTAAAAGCCCTGGAATAATTTTTTCATTCTTCATCCCAAACCCCTTCTTGAAATGATCAGCCGGCAAAACACGACCCTCTTCTTTGGCCAGGCGTTCCCAGCTTTCTTCATGATGAGAGGAGGAATCGATCACAACTCCATCCCAGTCAAATATCACGCCAATTTTCATTCATTCGGATGAGGCCAGAAACCTTCCTCAAGATCGAGAGGAATTTCCAAAAAATTATGCGCGAAATATGTTGTCAGAAATATCACTGGATGAAATCGTCCATCGGATGAAAAAAATGGCCCTTGCCCCAGCGGAAGTTCTCGAAGGTTTAAAAAGCTACGATACCCCAACAGTCTTTAACGCCATTCATAGACTTAAAGCCTGCAGTGATGACAACTACACCGATCACACCATCCGTTGTCTGCTTCCAGATCTCGACGTTGTCATTGGATACGCTGTTACCATTGAAGTCACGACCAACGACGAAGATTATCCCTCTGTGCCCTGGATCGATCATTACCGAGCCATCGATAATATTCCCGGTCCAGTGATGGTCGTTTTCCGGGACGTCGACTCAAGACCTGGACGAGGAGCCAGCTTTGGTGAAGGAATGACACTTTATCATAAACACTTTGGCACAGTCGGCGCCCTTTTTGAAGGAACTGTCCGTGACTTGAAAGAAATTCACCGTGAAAAATTCCCCGTTTTCGCCAAAGGAACAACTCCGGGCCATGGAACATTTCACCCAACCCGCTCAAATGTTCCGGTAACCGTTGGGCAAATGCGTGTTTATCCAGGCGATTTAATTATGGGAGACATCAACGGCTGTATCCGCATTCCCGTTGATCGTGCCGAAGAAATCCTCAAAGAATGTGCTGAAGTCATCAAATTCGAGCAATCCC
The DNA here is from genome assembly GCA_028280955.1 of Opitutaceae bacterium. GTDB lineage: Bacteria > Verrucomicrobiota > Verrucomicrobiia > Opitutales > Opitutaceae > NORP342. The sequence goes on along the minus strand of JANQKU010000001.1, from coordinate 6,928 downwards.
ATTTTAAGCAAATCCCTGGCGGTACCATTGATCAACTCGCTAAAGCATTTAATTGGGAAAAATAGAACCCAACAGGACGCCTGCTACATCCCGAAAATTTTGGTAAAACCCTGCCAGAGTTGGGCCCAGAAACGCCTGGCAGTTGCCGCCTCGCCCTTCACCGCAATCTCCTGGCAAAGGAAAGTACCTTCGCCCTGAAACAAGTCGTCAAATAAAGGATTTTTTCCCCGAAAATAAGCCCAGAAAGTTTCTGCTCGAACAGAACGATAAGATAAACTCGGCATAAAACCGATGGTCGAATCCTGATTCGTCCGCCGACCTTTCTCTGCTGATCCTTCACTGAGTAATTCTCCTCGGACTCCCCTGCTTCCTGCCACAATCAGACGACCTGGACCCACAAACTCAAAAAACCGAAACTGCAGCGTTATCCATGCCTGCAAACTGAAGAGCCGCCAATGACGGCGGATTTGCATCATTCCCTCATCAGGCACAACGATTCCGGCTAAAAAATGAGGTCGCAGAATCAGAGAACCCTCTTCGGGAATCGAAACAATAGCCAACTCGGTCGTCGGTTCAGCCTGGGTTGAAAAGGTGACCGATAACTTATCTTCCTCTTTGGCATTTCGCATTTCAATAAGCTCTATCAATCCGCAGGCAACTGAAGTAAAAGGTATCCGCCAATCAAGCACAAAGCGTGTCTTCCTCTGCAAACCTTCATCTGATGCTTGTAGAAATTTTTCCTTTACCCACACGGTTTCTCCTGGTGCCAGAAGCACATCTTCCGAAACTCGGCTCGCTGTCACAGAAATTGCTGGTTGCTTACCTTCAATCAATTCAATCGAGCGGCAATGAGACAACCAACCGGCCAACCCATAATAACATAAAAGACTCCAGATAGTCGGGCCAAAAAAGAAAACAAAAAGAGCAATGAGTAAAGGGACTCGAATTTTCTCCCACGCCTTCTCTCCATAGTAAATGAGAGGAGACGGCCCTTTCTCCAACTCACTCAGATCCGATTCCACCTCGACTAATCGCGATTGATTCAAACCAGCATTTGCAACCAATTCATGCAGTCGCGTTTCAAACACCTCAATATTTGCCAACTGTTCTGCCCGAACACCTTGAGCATAGGCCATCCGCTCCTTCAGTTTCTTCTCTTCTTCTGGATCGGCAAAGAGCCAGTCCCAAAAAGATTGAATTTCCTGCAAACTTGTCATTAAGCGTTGAGCGATCTCCGCTTTTTGTTGAGCCGTCTTCAGATCCTCACGGACCATACTTACTTCTTGCTCTGTTTTTTCGGCCAATTCAACTAAAGCAGCCCTCTCTTCTTTCAATTTTTCAAGCAGCTCAACCCTCTGAACTTCTATCTCAAGGTTCTCCTGCACATAAAGATAGAGCGAATAACAACCCAAACCAGCCAATACAATGAACAAGCCAATCAACAGTTTTTTGCCCAACCAAGCACCAAGTTGTATCAGGAAAGCTGTCATAGACGAAAAGAATCCAGACCAGATCTATTCACAATAAAATTTAACCGAATCCTCGAACAGTGCAATTTTCAATCGCGACCTCATCGAGTTCCTTCTGTGTAAGATTTCTGGCATAATGGCTCTCTCTCTCAGCTGAAGGTTTTATGGTAACATCTCTACCTTCGATTCCTCGAATAGATCGTAAAAGCCGCTCCCGTAAACACTCCCTTAATTCCTCATACGCTTCTTCTCCCACCAGATTTTCCAGCTCATAAGGGTCCGCCTTGAGATCGTAGAGAAACTCTTCTGTGTAGGTATCGGCCCCAGCTTCCTCCCTTCCATCAATCCCTTCTGCCACGACACTGTATTTCCAGCGGGATGTCCGGATAGCTCGCCCCACCTGCTCTTCACTGATTTGAATAAAGGCACTATCCGGCCAGTTACTGTTATCTCCCTTTGTCAATGGCATCACCGATTTTCCCACCATTTCAGAAGGAATTTCTAGTCCCGCCGCATCCAGAAGAGAAGGCGCAAAATCAACCAAACTAACCAATTCACGAATTTCACCACCACCATCAAAGCCGGGGCCTCTGGCCGCTGCTGGGATATGAACTGAACTCTCATGACAGGATCGTTTGTATTCACTGTTTCGAGTCTTGAAATGTGAACCATGATCAGAAGTAAAAAGAATAATAGTATCATCCAGAAGATGCAAACTCCTGAGTGCATCCAGCACACGCCCAAAAGCTTCATCCAATCGCTTGATCATCGCACAGTATCCAGGAAGATGTTGATGTGACGTTCCACCCAATGCTGCTAAATCTGGCGGTAACCATTTGCTCACATATTTACTCTCATGCCCATGAGGTCCCGGATAATCATCCCGATGATTCTGATGATGAGGTTCCAGAAAGGAAAGAAAGAGAAAAAAAGGATTATCCTTTTGTGTATCAATATAACGGATAGCAGCATCTGTTAATGCATCAACTCGATACCCCGGCAACTTCACCGGTTCATTATCGTTATTAAATAAAATCGTATCATAGGCATCCGAAGTAAATTCCAAAAGGTCAGAAGCTAGCCAGTAATCATACCCTCCTCTCTTTTCTTCAGGAACAGGATCAAGAGCCTTTTTGTTCACCAGGTTTCCTCCTCCAAGATGCCACTTTCCAATGTAACCGGTTTCATACCCGCCCTTTTTAAAACACTTGGCCAGTGTTGTTGCTTCCTCATCTAGGGGAATGCTATTGCGAAAGCAGCCCGTCTGTGTCGGATAAGTGCCCGTTTGCATGGATGATCGCGCTGGACCGCAAACAGGATTACAGGTGATCGCATTGGCAAAATGAGTGCCCCTTTTTGCCACTCGATCAAAATTTGGCGTAAGATCCAATGGATTTCCATGGACACCTGTAGTGTCCCACCTCTGTTGATCCGTAAAAAAAACTAATACATTCGGTTTTTTGGGGGTATTTTCTGCCATCTCCCCTTATCACCCATTACCTATCACTTTGCGAAGCCAAAAATGAAAGAGGACACAATCCTCCTATTGAAGAACCCCTTTTTGCAGAACTCAAAGCCTGAGAGGACGGCTGAAAAATAAAAATTATCTTATCGATCTTGTTAATCCTGTCTAAAATTTCAGAACCAACCCATCCAACACGGTCATTAAAAATCTGTGTTAATCTGCGTAATCTGTGGATAAAAGAAAAAGACCAATTCTCTCATCAAAGCGTTGCCAGAAGCGCAAAACCATAGGCCGCATGTGCTTCATCTCTCATGTAAAAAGCCTCTTCATCTTTCTTAAAACGAAACGCGCCGACTTCCGAAGCCCATAAATACTCCATCATATAATCGGCAATTGTTTTAGCATACCCTATATATTTCTGATCTCCAGTCACGAACGACACATGAAGAAAAGCCGAAATGGCCCAGCCATAAGCCCATAACCGAGTCTCGGTGAGTTTTTCATTATTGTCATAACATTTGCCATCCGGATCGATCAAACGATTCCAATAATAATCAGCACCCAACCTCATCGCATCCATTGCAACAGGATCCTTTTTTGCGTTATGGTAAATCGCCAAACTCTCCAAATTATAACCATAATGGTATTCAATCTCCTGCCGCTCTTTCGCGTAGTCCCATCCACCCTGCTCATCCTGAACATCTGATATAAGCTCCATCGCAGATTTCGCCAATTCCAGCCATTGCTCATTACCCAGGAGTTTACTTGCTCTCGCTATAAAAGCCGCCACCAGAGCAGAACCATTATAGATCTGATGCCTCATCGCAGGGGCATAATTAAAGAAAACTTTCCCATCGACCAGTCGATAACCGCAATCCTCCACACACCAGTGACCTACCTGCTCAATCACATCACGTAAGCCTTCGTCAGCGAACAATTCATAGGAATCGATAATACCCTGCCCCACAATGGCTGTGGTTACTCCATAACCACAATGCGCTGGAAGAGAGTCGGTAAAAAGAGGATTTTTTCCATCCCAATAAAAATCACCTGACAAAACATTTCCACTATCCTCCAGTGTCGGCCAGGGAAACGGTAAACCCCAGTGATGAAACCGGGAGGCTTTTAACAAATTAGATCGAGAAAGAATCAGCGAAGTCAGTTTTCCGGCTATGTCTGCATAAAAAGCATCTTCCGGAAAACGACGGGATAAGGCACAGGCTGCCCGCAAAAAATAGCCAAGCGCCATCGGGTAACATGCCTTCGATTTCCAATAGTAATCTTCGCCTTCAAATTGGTTATCTTTTGCCCACCTTAAAAGAGATTCCGCGATTTTCCGATAATCGATCATCTTGTTATGGAATTCAAATACTCGTTCAGATATTCACCGTTACTGTTCGGCAAAGAATCGTTTTACGAGGAATTCCTTTTTCATCTGGGTATTGAAATTTTGAATAAACAATTAAAGCCGTATTTGCACTGATCGGCTTTATCGCACAATAAGAGCAAGTCTCCGTTTGGTAATCAGCTGGTTCCACTATGGCCACCCGGTCAAACCATGCGCCCTCAACAAATGGCCGGACAAATAAACCCGTTCTGCCATAACCGGCGAGAACCACGCCATTCTCTAGCAATACAGATTGCGGCCAAACACCCCTATCATCAAAATATTCGGGACGACTCCAGGAGACGCCACCATCCTTTGTGTATGAAATATACGAAGGACCAATGCTAAGACCATCCGTCACCCGAAGAATCGAAAAGCCATTGTCTTCATCCAGGAATTGAATCGATGGCTCTGAAAAACCTCCTCTTCTAGAGGAATCAGGATCTTTCTCATAAGGAGGCTCATAGAAAATTCGTCCGACCGTCTCAAAGGACTTCCCATCATCATCACTTTTGAGGTACATTGGAGTTAAATTGACCAAAGATTCACCGTCGAAACATAATTCTTTATAGAGAGGAGTCCAAATCGTTCCCTTAAAACCGAGTTGCAAGGACCAGAAGAAATTTGAAGGTAAAACCCCCTCCGTGACGCTCACAGTAAACCCGGGAACCTTTACCTTCACTTTTTCAGTCGAGACAGTATCCGTCACAGGGCTGTAACGATCCAAATACCAACCAGTATACTGGTCGTTCACTTCAGACATCTTGTAAATTTTTCGTATCAAACCATAAGCCTCCACTTGCCCTATTTCTTCAGGCAGAGACACTTCTGTCTCAGGGACAGATGGCTTAATATGCGGCCGAATAATTTCTCCATTCTCCAGTTCCAGACCACAAAAATCATCTGACTCTTTCCAGGACTCACCTTTATTAGAAGTAACATATCTCTTTCTTGGCACAGCATAATCCCTGGCACTGTCTCTGGCTGCATGAAATTCAACATACAGCTTTCCCTGACAGTTATAAAGAGTAGGAAACTGCCAAGGTCCCCAATCTTTCACTCCTTCAGGAGCTCTCGAAATAACCACTTCTTCACCAAGTGTAATCTTCATAGTTGAATAATGTTCAGGGCTGTCTTCGACATTTATATTTTCAAAGAAACAGATTGAAATCGTGATGAAATAAAGACAAAAAATCTATCATTAGGGGGGCGAATGAATCAAAATCTAGACAATTTCAACGAAATAACAGAGTGCGGGGTATGTCATACGAAAGAATACACTGCGTTTTTAAAAGATGGAATATTTTCAATCAACAAATGCAGTCAATGTACAACACATTGGGTTACTCCCAGATTAAAACCCGAAAAACTAAAAGACATATACCAAACAATTTATTGGAAATCTGACTCACCTAAAGATTTAGGGTATGATGATTACTTGAGACAGGACAAACTGTATCAAAAAACGTTCTCTAGAAGATTTAAAAATCTAATACCTTTTTTATCCAAGCTAACCACCACTCAAAAAAAAGTTTTAGATATAGGTTGTTCCAATGGCGTTTTTCTTTCCATGATGCAGAAAAAAGGATGGAAAGGTGTTGGGCTCGATATTTCCGAATACATCATAGAACAAGCCCAAAAGACCAGAGCACACGAAGATTTAGAGTTTCGTTCTGGTTACCTCCACGAAAAAGTAGCGGAAAAAGAAAAATTTAATCTGATCACTATGTGGGATGTGATAGAACACGTCGAAGATCCAATTGGGATATTGAAACAGATTAATGTACGCTTAAATCCAGGAGGATTACTGGTGTTGGAAACACAAAACATCAATAGTTTTTTTGCTAAGTTACTCAAAAGATCATGGCATCATTTCAAACATTTTGAGCACATCTATCATTTCAATGAAACTGCTCTTAGAAACATGCTCGAAAACACAGGCTTCAACATAAAAAGCATCAGTACTGCCAATTCAGGAAAATACATTGAAGGAAAGTTTCTCATAGAAAGAAGCCAAAGAGTCTTGCCTAAATTTTTACATGGGCTGGTAAAAACCTGTTTAGGGGGTTTTCAGCATACTACCTTCTATGCAAATATGCACGATGAATATATTATCGTGGCGGAAAAGACGGAATGATTTTCTGAGAACGTGTTACTCTATTTTCTATCTACCATTCAGAGCCTTTACATCGAAAACCTGTATTAAGTAATTCACTTTAATGACTCCGATAATGTCGAGGCTGCAAATCAATCAAAGTATCTCACGAAACCCAAATTTTTCGATTAATGACAGACATTCTGGCAGCGATTTGAGACCGTAAGAAGTCGTTGGATGCGAAAGACACATCGCTGCCGAAGAAACCGCCATTTCCAGACATTGAATCATCGGCATTTCTTCATGAATCCCATGTAAAACACCTGCTGCAAACGCATCACCCGCACCACTGGATCCGACATTAAAAGATTCAGGAATTTTCAACGATCCGCTTCGAATCACTTCTCCTCCCTTTTCTTTTGCCAGTGTACCTTCCGGAAAATGAATCACCACCCATTGGCTAACCCCCGAATCAAGCAACGCCTCGGCTGCTTTTTCAATTCGCTGCCAAT
>JANQKU010000260.1 GCA_028280955.1 Opitutaceae bacterium | reverse complement strand
TCGGCTGAAATGAGGCAAGGCAATGAGCGAGGGCTATACCTCCTTCATACCGGTCATGGAAAAGGGAAAACCAGCGCTGCAATGAATATGGTTTATCGCCATCTCTCTCACGATTTACCGGTTGCGGTCGTGCAGTTTGTCAAATGCCAGGATGAATTTGCGGATGGCGACCGGAGAATGCTGCTCAAGCTCTCTGAGCTTGGGTTTCCCGTAACGGTGCATACTTTAGGGACTGGTTTTTCATGGAATTCAACAGATAAGGATAAGGACCGATCTGCTGTACGATTTGCTTTTGGCCAAGCGGTTACTTTTTTAAAAGATAACACTACAAAATTAGTTTTGTTGGATGAAATACACATAGCTGTTTCTCTGGGACTGATTGAATCGGAAGAAGTCTTGCATGGGCTTAACCAACGGAGCCGGGATACCCATGTGATTACAACCGGTCGACATGCGCCGCAGAGCCTTCTCGAAGCGGCCGATCTCGTAACGGAGATGAAATTGGTCAAACACCATATTGCTCAGAAAATCCCTGCTCAGAGAGGGATCGAGTTTTAAAGGGTAGGTTTAACTGATCTCCGTCATTCTAATCTAAATATTTGGTTTAACCCTTGCTTTAACTGAGATGAAAACACCTGTAACCATTGTCACCGGTTTTTTGGGGAGTGGAAAGTCTACTCTCTTAATGAACCTTATTGCGAAATGCCGTGATCGCCGGATTGCGGTGGTTGTCAACGAATTTGGCGAAATTGGGATTGACGGTAACCTTATACAGTCTGCCTGCGGCTGTGACGAAGGCAGTGTGCTTGAGCTTAAGAATGGATGCGTCTGTTGTACGGTTCAGGAGGAATTTCTTCCAACGATGAAGAAATTACTGAATGACGAAGAACCTTTCGATCACATCATTGTAGAAGCTTCGGGCTTAGCCTTGCCTAAGCCATTGCTCAAGGCAATCAATTGGCCTGACTTAAGAGCTTTATTGACTGTGGATGCAGTGATTACAGTAGTGGATTGTGATGGAATAGCGACGGGTGAGATCTGTGATCGTGATCGGGTACAACGCCAGAGAGAAGCAGATGATTCAGTCGATCATGAAACTTCTATAGAAGAGTTGTTTGAGGACCAACTTTCGTGCGCAGATTTGGTGGTGTTGACCAAGTGTGATCTAATCGACGATTCGATACGAATGAAGGTGGTGAATAGTCTGCAAAGTCGATTACGCCCTCACATTCGTATGGTGGAGGTTCAAAAGGGAAACTTGGCTCCTGAAGTTGCCCTGGGCATTGCTGCAGGTGCGGAAAATGATCTGCAGAACAGGCCTTCGCATCACGATGACCATCATCATGATCACGACCACGATGACCACCACCATGATCACGATATCCAAAGCATCGTTTGGCATCCGGGACCTATCTTGGATACGGAAGAGTATATCCGGGAAATGCAGATGCTTTGTCAGGAGCACGAAATCTACCGGATCAAAGGTTTTCTCGATGTAGTGGGAAAACCCATGCGGATGGTTCTGCAAGGGGTGGGCAGTCGCTTCGAGAGCTATTATGATCGACCCTGGCAATCTGAGGAAGATCGGAAAAGCCATGTCGTCTTGATTGGAAAGCAGATTGAAAAATTGGAGAATATGGTTGCTCAGTAGGTAGACGAGCTTCTGTGGTTTTTATACGTGCATCGCTTGCGAACAGTTCCGGGTGGGTGGCATTCCGGTGAAGAAGGGGTGATTGAAATCGATCAGTCTCCGGCTGATATCGTTTTCCTTTCGGGGGGTGATACTGAGTTAACCTGTTGGGTCAATGCCTATAAAAAATTGAAATCGAAAGGTGCTACCCCGGAGAGCTTTCCCTCCTTACGAGTGGCTAACCTTGGGGCTTTTAAACAGGAGCTTACGGTCGATAATTACGTGGAAAGCGTGGTGACTCAGTGTCGATTGGTCGTGGCAAGGCTTTTGGGCGGGTTCGAGTACCATCGTTATCTCGTTGAAGAGATTCAGGCTGTGTGTGAAGCGAAGGGTATCCCATTGTTGTGGCTGCCTGGATACAATGAGCCAGATCCTGTTTTATTTGAACGGAGTTTAGGCATTGATGCGGGTCTTTATCAGGACGTCTGGAATGGATTCAATGTAGGTGGGGTAAATAACCTCCAGGCAGTTATGGTATTGCTGTTCGAGCATTGTTTCTCCCTCAAGCTTTCCGTAGAGGAACGAATAGAGATTCCGGATGTTTTTCTGTATGACCCGGCTTGCGGTATTGTTGAAAAAACCACAAGTGAGGGTTGGGTTGTCGGGCTTGTTGCCTATCGAGCACACTATTTGGCCGACAATATGGCGCCCTTTGATTGTCTGTACCGCGCTTTAGAAAAAAAAGGAATGCAACCAGTCTGTGTTCTGGCGCACACGCTTCGTGATCAGACATCGATTGAAGAGGTGCTCAATCTTCTAACTGATGGGGGCGAGCGGACGATTCGTTGTCTCATCAATACCACGAGTTTTTCGACTAAGTCGATAAAGGACTCTTTTTCTCAGTCGGGTTTCGCTAGATTGGACATACCGATTTTGCAGGCGATGGTGGCTTCCTGTACCCATGAGACTTGGGAAAGAGGTGATTTCGGGCTTCCTCCTACAGATATCGCCATGAGTGTGGCTTTGCCCGAGGTGGATGGTCGAGTCGTGACACGTCCGATCTCTTTTAAGGCGCCTTTTGTTCGAGATGAAGAAACAGAGAGTGATTTGACCCGTTATGAACCGCATGACGAAGCTATTGAATTCGTTTCATCCCTGGTTCGAGCGTTTATCAAGCTTCAGACCCTGCCGAATGCGAATAAGCGCATAGCGCTTATTTTGCCCAATTATCCCAATAAAGATGCACGATTGGCAAACGGAGTGGGTCTGGATACTCCGGAAAGTGTGGTGCGTATTTTATGCGCGATGGAAAATGCGGGCTATCAGATGGGGGAGGATCTTCCGGTAGATGGGTTGGCATTGATGGAGCGCCTCTTGGGAAATGTCACGAATGATCAAGAAACGTTATCCTTGAAAAAATGTGAGGTTAAACTGGACGATGTGATTTTTCGTAAGTGGCTGGAAGGGTTTTCCTCTGAACTTATCTCAAAAATAGAGGCTAAATGGGGGTCGCCGGAAGAGGATGCCTATTGCAATGATGGTGTATGGTTACTATCCGGTATTCAAACGGGAAATATATGGATTGCCATCCAGCCATCAAGGGGATTTAATCTCAATCCGGCAGAATCGTACCATTCCCCGGACCTTCCGCCTCCCTGGAACTATCTGGCTTTTTACTGTTATCTTGCGTGCCTCTTTGAGGCAGATGCGGTCGTTCATGTTGGAAAACATGGGAATCTTGAATGGTTGCCCGGTAAAAGCCTGGCCCTGGGTGAAAGAAGTTGTTTCCCCGCCGCCATTTTTCCGGCGGTTCCCCATTTTTACCCATTTATCGTGAATGATCCAGGTGAGGGGACGCAGGCAAAACGACGGAATCAGGCTGTTATTCTCGATCACTTGATGCCGCCTCTCACCCGAGCCGAGACATATGGTCCGCTGGTTGAGCTTGAGCAGAAGATCGATGAATATTATGAGTCTTCTGATATCGATCCCGATCGCAATCTGCTCTTACAGAAGCAGATTCTCGGTTTGCTGGAAGAAACTCAGATCCGTGTTG
>JANQKU010000222.1 GCA_028280955.1 Opitutaceae bacterium | reverse complement strand
GATCGGCACCGCAGAACAAAAGGTGGCGTAAAGTATTGGGAGTCGGAGTTTGAAGCAGGAAGAGCTTCAGAAAGCCAAATAGAGGATGCCAGAACGATGTTGAATGAACAAGAACTTGCTTTGGCAAGGGTACAGAGAGATTACTTGAACACTTTGGCAGATTTTGTGTCATGGATAGGGGAAGACCCTGTGATGGATAATTTTAGATAGGTAAAGAAATGAATGGTCGATTACTGACAAGGGTTTTGGTTTTTCTAGCGGTTTGTGTTGTTGGCGCCTTCACTCTTTTATGGTGGATCCGGCCAGTGGTTTTAGTGGTTCCAGCTGAAAAAGGATTAGCTGAGCAGATGATTCCTGGAACGGTGGAAGTCTTGGCTGGTCAGGTGATGAGCTTGGAAAGTGATGTGGAGGGTCGAATTCAGGAGAGCCACCTAAACTTGGGAGAACATGTGAAAGTAGACGCTGTCTTGGTGCAGCTTGATCCAACAGCGGTAGAACTGGAGATTGAAGGCCAGGAAAGTGAATACAAAGCAGCGAAGGAAAAAATTTCGATTGGTTCAGCAACCAGATTCAGATTGATCGATGAACAGAAAAAACTGGAAAATGCGATACGTTTGCACAAAAGAGGATCGATTTCAGCTGCTGACCTAGAGAGCCAACAGCGTGTGGTTGAGCAGATTGAAGATCAGCTGGCTATGGAAAAGGTGAATGACCAGCTAGCTCTGGAAAGAATTGACAATAGACTGAAACTGAAACGTCGAGAACAGGATCAAATGAAAATTCGATCTCCGGTTGATGGTATTGTGGCAGAGATTCATGCTTATCCGGGTGATTTAATTCGAAAAGGGAGTCCTCTAGCAAAAATTATTTCGGAAGAAAGAATTGTTGAAGCAAAAATCAGTGAAGAAGATTTTGCAAAACTGAAGTTGGGGCAGAAGGCTCGTGTCCGCTTCCTTGGATATGGGGGTAATTTGTTTGACGCAATTATTAGCAAAATCTTGCCAGTGGCTGATTCCGAAACACAGCGTTATATTGCCCATTTGGCAGTAGATATTGATGAGGAACTTTTGGTCGCAGGTATCACAGGTGAAGTGAGTATTATCACAAGGCAAAGGGACAATGCGATTATCATTCCTCGTAGAGCTTTGTATGGAAAAGAAGTATTTGTTGTGGAAGGAAATCGAATAAGCCAAAGAGAGGTGGAGGTAGGTTTTGTCGGTTTAACTGTGGTCGAGGTTTTGTCAGGGGTTGCTGAGGGAGAGTTGGTGGTGACGGATGAGCTGAGTTCGTTACGTGATAGGGATAGAGTTCGCCTCAGAGAGGAAGAGGATTTTCAGTAGGGTCTATTTCTTGCGGCTTAGATTGCGCAAATTTATCGTGGCTTAACCCAAATTCTGTTATGGTAGACCTTTCTTGGTAATCTTCGTAATCAGTGTTGATTCTCCAAAGGTTGTTATTTTTTCCTTGAGCAATATTTTCTGCTGCTAAGATGCCCATTAAAATACTGTGGTCTTGGTTGTTATATTTAAACGAACCGTACCTTCCTATAACAGATAATCCTGTTATTGAATCGAGGTAATCTTCTACTTTTTTCAATGGTTCCCTATATCCGTTGTTATAAACAGGGTAGCATTTGGGAACTCTTACAATATGACCGTTAGAGATTTCCAAATCCTTAATCAGGCCCGTTTTGCGTATTTCCTTTTTAGCTAAAGCAATCAGTTCATTATCTGAAGCGTTCCAAATGGCATCTTCATTATAAGCCCAATATTCCAAAGCTACTATTGTCGATTTTTCACCGTTGTTGATTTCAGGCACCCAATTGCAAAAATTGGTAATGCGGCCCATTTGAAGGTCATTTGCATGCACATATAACCAATTGTCCGGGAATACTTTCTCCCCTTCAATCTTTAGATAAACAAGTAAGGTATTTCTAAATTTTAGTTGTGACACTGCGGCAATTACCACTTCAGGAACTTCATCCATGTTGCGTATCAAATGAGTAATCGGCATAGATGATATGATATGATTAAAGGTATTCAGCTCACCTGAAACTAGTTCAAGTGATTTAATTTTTTTGTTTTCACAGTTTATTTTTTTTATCGGGGTAGAGGTGTGTACTGCTCCGCCATTTTCCTCGATGAACGATTTCATCCTCTCATAGACCATCCCTGTTCCGCCAATTGGATAAGCAAACTGGTCAACAAGGGTTTTGTGTTTGTTTTTTTTTCCTGGAAAAAAAGCATTTTTCAGTGCTTCAAAAAGAGAAAGTTTTTTGATGCGCTGGGCGGCAAAATCTTCATCTAATTCTTTACAACTGATTCCCCATAATTTCTCACTGTAGGTTCTAAAAAAAATAGAGAATAATTTATAGCCAAAATGTCCAATGACCCAGGTTTCAAAAGAGCCATCTTTTTCTATTGGAGCGATACGTTCTCGGAGGTAGCTCATCACACACATAAAAGCAGTTCCTACACCTAGTTTCCATAAGGCATCGAAAGGTTTAAGAGGATAGTGATAGAATTTACCTTTGTAGTAGATACGTGTTAGGCGATCCACCATATGGTAGTCCTTGCCAACTACTTCCAGCCAAAGCTTATTCACTTTAGTGTCATTACTAAAAAAACGGTGAGGCCCTAAATCTATCCGCTGATTCCAAAGATTTATCGTTTTAGATAATCCTCCGACTTGAGGTGCTGCCTCATAAACATCCACATGATGTCCGGCTTTGGTCAGTTCGTATGCTGCAGTGATCCCTGCTGGCCCTGCGCCAATAATTGCAATGTTTTTCTTCCCCAAAATTTTGTCCCCCAAAAAAAGTTTCCTCGATGCGATGCAAAGCAAAAAATATCCATAGTCAAATTTAAACCTATCAGGGTTTCTAACTTTTATCTAAAAGGGGTTCGATTTACTTTTTATGCCTAAAAATACTTTCTTGGGAGCAAATAGGCCGGAGTGGAATCATTGGATGTTTGTCTCTTATGAATCTATAAGTATCTTCATTTTAGTTTGCCCTTTGAGGGAACTCTTCTTGTTTTCTTTCGATCTACCATCTAAGTGCAGGTTTGAGAGTCTTTGATCTTTTGCCTCGATCCCGGAGTGGTTCCTCACAAGCTGAATAAAGAATGTCCCCATCCCTAAAAATTGCAGTTCGTTTCCTAGTCGCTAAGAAGCGTTCAATGGTCATGAGCTTGGCTGGTATTGTCTTTGGAGTTGGTTTTTTTATTTTAACGCAGGCCCAGACGAGTGGATTTGAAGATTTTTTTATCCGGACGATTTTAGGAACGGATGGAGCTGTAAGAATTGAAGATCGTCTTCAGGATACGATTCGGAGTTTAAAATCTGGAAGTAAAAGTAATTCAGGTTTTAGTATTGCAGCAGACCGTGAAGGTAGGAGCTATATTTCTGGTGTGGCAGAACCTCGTTTAATACGGGATGCTCTCAATGAATTTCCAGCGGTGACAGCGATATCAGGCGTCTTACGCGGCAATGCCATTTTGGAAGGTATTGGGAAAAAGAAGGGCTCTGCCCAGGTTTACGGAATTGATCTGGATGACCATTTGGCAGTTTCGGATCTGGAGTCGCAGATAGTTCAGGGAGGCTTTGAAGAATTTCGAAATAATCCTAGAGGTATTCTCATAGGGAAAAAGATGGCTGAAATTATGCAGATTTCTGTTGGAGGTTCGGTGGTTCTACAAGCCCAGAGCGAGAGACGTCGTTATCGGATCGCGGCCATCTATGAGACGGGAGTTTCAGACATTGATAAAAGCAGGATTTTTATGCAAATTTCTGAGACGCGTTCGCTATTACGAAAACCTCATGGCGTATCGTTCCTGCAGATCAATCTGACCGATCGGAACAAAGCTGATGAGGTGGCGTCCAGAATACAAATGATCACGAATCACTCGACGGTGAGTTGGCAGGAAAGGGAGAAAACCTGGTTGACGGTATTCAACTTCATTCGCATTTCAACAGCTTTGACGGTGACATCGATTATTCTAATTTCCGGATTGGGCATGTTTAATACGCTGGTGATGATTGTTATGGAAAAGACAAAGGAGATATCCATCTTGCGATCGATGGGCTACACTCGAGGAGATATTTCATCCATTTTTCTTTGGGAAGGTGGTATTGTCCTTATAATCGGAACATTCTTAGGCACTTTGGTTGGGGCAGCTCTTACCTTTGCGGTTTCTCGTATTCCCATCCGGATAACCGGCATTTTTGCAACCGATAGTTTTGTGGTGAGTTGGTCACTTTGGCATTATGTTGCAGCCGTTTCAACAGCTGTTGTGATTGTCATGTGTGCGAGTGTCATACCGGCCCGCCGGGCAGCTCGTCTAGAACCGGGAGATGTTATCCGAGGCACTTCGCAATAGAACTCAGGTGGAAGATAATTGAGTAAAAACGAAATTATGTCTCAGGCGATCGAATCAGAATCTCTTTTGAGCACTGAACGGGAAATAATGCTTTCCTGTTCTGGCTTGCACCGCTACTTAGGTGGTGGAGACGGACGGGTCCATGTCTTGCATGGTGTCGGAGTGGAAGCTGAATGCGGTCAGATGAGCGCGATTGTAGGACCTTCAGGCTGTGGCAAAAGTACTCTTTTGTATTTGCTGGGATTGTTGGATCGGCCTGATGGTGGTGAAATCTGGATCAATGGAAAAGAGGTTGCAACGGCAAGCGATGAGGAGCGTACAGCTGTGAGATGCACTGAGATCGGCTTTGTTTTTCAGTTTCATTTCTTGCTTCCAGAGTTTTCTGCCATTGAAAACGTGATGCTTCCAGCTCGGAAGCTAGGACGACTTGGATCAGATGAAATGAGAGAAACGGCCCATGAATTGCTTAAGGCAGTTGGATTGGGCGAAAAGACTCATCGGCTACCGTCTCAATTGTCAGGAGGGGAACAACAGAGGGTTGCTATTGCACGGTCTTTGATGAATTCACCTTCGATCATTTTAGCAGATGAGCCGACTGGTAATCTGGATGTGACCAACTCCAACTTGGTTTTTGAGTTCTTAATGCGTCTAGCCAAAGAAAAGGGGCAGGCAGTTATTCTAGTTACGCATAATCCCGATATCGCAGACCGTTGTGATCGTATCCTGCAAATGCGGGATGGTTCGTTTCTTTGATGATCTGTTTTTTGGACAGCTCTGACCTGGTCGAGGTTGAGACTAATAAAATTCATGGGAGTTTTATTTGAGAAAAAGCCTCGTCCATTTGAAAAGAGGCTCATTAGGACAACTTTTAGTATCTTTGCTTTTTCTAATAGAAGAACAATTCATTGAGAAGCCTTGGTTTTTGGTTTGCATTCCGATTTCAACCTATCTTTCTTGCTTCTTTTTGTCAGAAACGACCGAAAACCCGTGCGCTCAATTTGTTCCCGAAAATCTTTTATCTCATCATCTCTCGGCCTCTTGGCCGGATTAATAGTTGTCCCTCGAGTCTTTTCGAGGTCGAAAAGATCTGATCGTACTCGGATGACTCGATCTGGATCTCCGATCAAAATTCGACCCTCAGGTCGATCTGTTTCTAGAAAGACTGAGGCTTTGTAATTGGCCACTGTCCTAGGATAATAATCACTGGTTCTCCATATGTCGAAAACTTTCCCGAAGTGGTCGAATAAAATCCCTCTGATGATCGTCGTCTTCCTTGTTTTGCTGGTTGGCGTTGTTGTTGGTGGGATGAATTATTATTTTACACCGAAGTATACCCGAGTTGGCTATGAACCAACCCAGCCAGTGCCTTATGATCACAACTTACACGTTGGAGAGCTGGGGTTAGACTGTCGTTATTGCCACACACATGTGGAAAAATCAGGGCATTCGAATATTCCCACGTCGCAGACGTGTATGAACTGTCATAATCAGATTCAATCTGATAGCCCTTTATTGGAACCCATTCGGAAAAGTGTAGAAACGGGCGAGCCTGTTCCATGGGTAAGAGTACATGAAGTGCCTGATTATGTTTATTTTGATCACTCAGTGCATGTCAATCGGGGCGTTAGTTGTTATTCCTGTCATGGGGAAGTCAACGAGATGGAGGTCGTTCGTCAGGTTGAACCTCAGAGTATGTCCTGGTGCTTAGATTGCCACCGTGCACCAGAAGACCACATCCGCCCATTGGAGGAAGTTTATAATCTCGATTGGCAGGCAGAAAGCGCTGAGGCACAACGGGAAAAGGGTTTAAAATTAATTGAAGAGTGGAAGGTGAAACCACCTCTTAGCTGCTCAGGATGCCATCGATGAAAAGAATTTATCAACATCCCAAGCCATCAAAGGCTGAACAAACGGGCCCAAAATATTGGCGCAGTCTCGATGAATTGGCTCAGACTCCTGATTTTCAAGAATACGTCGATCGGGAATTTCCCGAAGGGGCTTCGGATTTCAATGAAGTTGATCGGCGTCATTTTCTCAAGATCATGGCGGCTTCCTTTGCCGTTGGAGGCCTTGGTTTTTCCGGATGTCGTCGTCCCGAATCCCATATTCTCCCTTATGCAGAATCTCCAGAGAATGTTATTCCAGGAGTCCCGATTTATTATGCCACTTCGATGCCTTTGCGTGAGGGAGCCGTTCCTTTACTGGTGGAAACTCATCAAGGGAGACCTACTAAAATCGAAGGAAATCCTTCCTACACTCCTTATGGAGGCAGTACGAGTGGTATTGCCCAGGCATCTGTTTTAGATCTCTACGATCCCGATAGATCGACGTCTCATTGGAAAGGTGAAAATCCGATTTCGAATGAAGAGGTGGAGGCCTTATTGGCTAAAATTAGCAGTCATTATGCAGAGGAAAAGGGTATAGGGTTGGCGTTTCTGGCGGAGAGTTCGAGCTCGCCAACCAGACGTAGACTAGAGAAAGCCTTTCGTAAGAAATTTCCAAATGCGATATGGTCGGAATATGATGCTGTCGGCGTCGATCAAGGCCAAAAAACAGCGAGTCGTTTATTGGCTCGTTCAGTCAAACCTTCTTATTTCTTTGAAAAAGCAGAACGGGTCTTAAGTCTGGAATCTGATTTTGTTGAAAGTGAGGAGGGGCATCTCAAGTATGCGCGTGATTTTGCGAATGGAAGGAGGGTCAAGAAGAGCACGGATTCAATGAATCGTCTCTATGTGGTAGAGAGTGGATTTTCCTTAACAGGCGGGATGGCTGATCATCGTCTCCGTTTGGCTTCTTCTCAGATGACTGCTTTTGTGGCGGCTTTGGCCAAGGCCATTGGTATTGATCTGGCTGGGATATCTGAAATAGCTTCTCCTCTGTCTGGCCATACGGATTGGATTGCTGCTTGTGCAGAGGACTTAAAAGAGCATAGAGGTGCATCGATTGTGGTCGGAGGCAGCCATTTGCCGGAAGCAGCTCAAAGTATTGTTTTCCTAATCAATGAGCACCTCGGCAACATTGGAGAGACGGTTACTTTCGTGGAGGTCCCGGAAAATCGAGCGACTGATTTGTCCGAACTGGCAAACAAGATAAAAGCATCCGAAATAAAGACTTTATTTGTCCTTGGTGGTAATCCTGTTTACAATGCGCCTATTGATTTAGACTGGGCTGCTCTGCAAACCTCAGTCGAAGAAGTTGTTAGAGTGGGCTATCATATCGACGAAACTTCCAAGGCCTCAACCTACCATCTCAGCAGTGCCCATTATCTGGAGTCATGGGGAGATGCCCGGACAGATGATGGAACGATCGTGCCGGTGCAGCCCATGATCCTCCCGCTTTTTGATGGTCTGACTGAGATTGAGGTTCTCGCTCGTTTAATTGGATTGGCGAATACTGATCCATATCGTTTGGTTTTCGAAACGGTTTCTTCATT